>PLQC01000075.1 GCA_003159675.1 Limisphaerales bacterium | reverse complement strand
TTAAGATGTGACCCCAATTTATGACCCCAATTTACTCCTCACAGCATCCTTCTTCTCAAGACCTTTGGAAAAATCAAACGCGTCCCTTAGTGAGCACGGTTCGACGATGAAACCTGAGCTTCGGTCTGTGACTCGGCGAGCGGCAAAGCGAACGTTTCTTTGACACGTTACCCAATCAAGGTTACTAACACGCGGATTTCCACTATTTATGGCTCGTGAAGCGACAGAAATGATTGTCGGCGCCGTCGCGGTCGAGGCTTCCGACACCAAGACCATCCGGCTGAACTGGCCGGCGGGTTACGACGTGAACTTCAAGACCGGCCAGTTCATCACCTGCTACTGGCCCGACGAGCCCGGCTACAAACGGGCTTACTCGCTTTCCTCGTGTGCGCTGGATCGCGGGTTTTACGAATTCACCGTGCGGCGCGATGGCAAGATGGGCACACGGCTGGTGGACTGGATCAAGCCGGACCAGCGATTGATGGTCCTGCCGCCGGCGGGAAAATTCCTGCCGGTGTACGAGGCGAACACTCACCTGATCTGCACCGCCGGCGGATCGGGCGTCACTCCCTTCCGGGCATTTGTGCGGGAAGCGACGCGCCGCGGCCTGGAAACAAGAATCACAATCCTCTACAGCGTCCGGACGGCGAAGGACGTCATTTTCAACGAAGAATTCCGTCGGTTGGAACGGGACAATCCCCATTTCAAGTTTCACGTGACCTGCACGCGATTGGCGGAAGGGGATCCCTGGCCGGGCCGTCGGGGCCGCATCGATGCGGCGTGGATCAAACAGCAGATGGTTGATGCGGCCGGCACCTATTTTTATGCCTGCGGCCCCAACTCACTGGTGGAGTTTGCCGAAGGGCTGCTTTTCGAGCTCGGCCTGGAGAAAAGCCGGATGAAGACCGAGAAATGGGGATGACGGAGAAGGGGGTCGAACGGACCCGCGGCCGGTCGTTTGGTTCTTTATTCTGCATCCCCCATCCTGCATCCTGCGCCCCATGTTGAAACGGACACCTCTGTTCTCCGCGCACCAGAACCTGGGCGGCAAGCTTGTCGAATTCGGCGGCTGGGAAATGCCGGTGCAATACACGAGCATTATGGACGAGCACCAGGCGGTGCGAACGGCCGCCGGCATTTTCGATATCTCGCACATGGGAGAGATCACGGTCAGCGGCAGCGCCGCCCCCCGGTTCCTGAATTCCGTCCTGACGAACGACATCGATAAAATCGCTCCCGGTGGCGGCCAGTACACATTGCTGTGCAACGAACGGGGCGGCGCCATCGATGACCTGTACGCCTACCGGCTTTCGGGGGAAGTCTATTTGCTGGTCGTCAATGCGTCGCGCACGGAGGCGGACGTCGCATGGCTGCAGGCGCGGGCCGCGGAATTCCCCGGGCGCGAAGAATTGCGCCTGACGGATGCCTCTCACCAATACGCCGCCGTCGCCGTGCAGGGTCCGCGTGTGGTGGAATTCATCGATGCCTGCATACCGGGCTCCGCGTGCTCGGGCTCGGGCACACGCGTGGACCGCGTCACCGCCTTGAAGAAGAACCAGATCGCGGGCTTCGCTTGCGGACACGCCAACGTGCTGGTGTCACGGACCGGTTACACAGGCGAGGACGGCTTCGAGATCGTCGGACGCGACGATTCGATCCGGCAACTCTGGGACGGCATCCTGGCTGCCGGCCGGCCGTTTGGCATCAAGCCCTGCGGCCTCGGCGCCCGCGATACGCTGCGCACCGAAGCCTGCTATCCGCTCTATGGACATGAATTGGACGAGAACACGACGCCCATCGAAGCCGGGCTCGAGTTTTTCGTCGCGCTGGACAAGGGTGAATTCGTCGGACGCTCCGTCCTGGCCGCACAAAAGGCGACGGGCGTGTCCAGGAAATGCGTCGCTTTCAAGATGACGGACAAGTCGGCGCCGCCGCGTCCGCAGTATCCGATCTGGGCCTGCGGCGCAAAGATTGGCGACGTCACCAGCGGCACGCAGAGTCCGTCGCTGGGCATAGGCATCGGCCTGGGCTATATGCCGCCGGACCTGGCGACGCCGGGCACGGCCATTGAAATTGAGATTCGGGGCAAGCGCCCGCCCGCAGTGGTCGTGCAGAAGCCAATCTACCGAAGGGGTCAAGCTCCTCAAAGGGTAACTGATTCGATTTGACGCGCGCCCAGAGTCCGGTTTTTTGACACGCCCGAGCCAAGGAATGGGTGGAACAGGCTAGCAGCCTGTGCCGGCCGGCGACTCGCCGGCCGGAAGAGCCGGACGACAGCCGACACTCGGGCGTGAGTTGCAACTGGACGACTCTCTCCATTCCGTCCGGCGAGTCACCGGACGAGACGGGCGAGTCGCCCGTACTACCCAAAGCTTGTGACGCCGACGCTGACGGAGTAATTCCTGTCTTCCCAGCGCTGGGTGTCCTTCCAGAAAAAGGTGAACTCGATCACCGAACCGACCGGCAGATTCTTCGTCGGAAAATCCACAAACCACAGATTGAGCGGGCCCACCAGGGTGGCGTCCGAGGTCCTGGTGTTCGCCCAGCGATCCTCCGACCACACGACCGTGGCCTCCGCGGTGACGATGACGCGCAATATTTTTCCAGGGGACATCCGCCGAACCGGATGGCGCAAGTTCCAGATTTCATGCAGGCTTCGCACCGGGTTGACAACATAGCGCTGGAATGCCGGTTCGACGCGATCGAAGCAGATGCCGTCGTGAGCACTGCGCACGAGCGACACGTATTCGGCATGCGACCAGCACAACGGCATGGCCGCACCCGTCGGCTGGCCGCGCCTCATCCCTCTCTCCGGCAGGTCGTCGGCGTCCCACAACTGCTCGCTGATCATCGCCCCTTCGTTGGCGAATTTTTCCATCGCCGAAATGAAGGGCAGCGGATCGCGCCCGGCGGCGAGTTCGTAATGACCGCGTTCGCCGGTCAATATCGGCCAGGACCGGCCGACGCCCGTGCCATCGAAGGCGCTGCCGTCCTCCTTCTGCCCATAGCCGTCGTGGTTGTAGCGGCGCCAGCAGGGGCCTTGCGGCAGATCGCGTTTGAGCACGCGATCGATCACTTCGATCGAATCGCGCACGACGGGGTCATCCGCCGCACGAATGCCCAGACGCACCAGGTGAAGAAAATCGCCGCCCACGATGTTTCTTGCCGGATGAAGGCCGCCGGCGTTGCCGACTTCGAGCATCGTTGTGTTGGGATCGGCGTGCGGATCGGGCGCCAGAGGATCCGTGGGATTGATCCGCATGTAGTGGCGCGGAAAACCCCCGACCAGCTCGCCGCACGTGGTCACGGTCCATTCCTCGATGTGCGCGGCCAGCCAGTCGGCATAGTCCAGAATGAACCCGGCCGTGCGCATTTCATCGGCACACTTGGCGAACTCCGCGGCGCACACCAAGCCGGCAATCACCGTGGCGAGCGTCGAGGGTGAATAGCCGGCGTTTTCCTCCCAGCGTTCCTGCGCGGTGACCGGGCCCTGCCGCATGAGATAGGCTGCGGCACCAAAAATCATGACGCGAGGATCGAACCGCCCCAGCGAGGTGTCGTTGTTGCGCAACCGCCACGCCAGCAGGATCGGGGCGGCAATTTCATCCAGTTGCACACCGGACCAGTACGCGTTCCCATTGATCCAACTGTTTTGCGGGAAACTGCCGTCCGGCCGCTGGACGGCTGCGAGCCAGATCAAGGCGCGCAGCGGAGTCCCGGTTTGGCCCGTCGCCAGCAATGCCGTCGCGCTCTGCACCAGGTCGCGCGTCCAGACCAGATGATAACCGCCCAGATCGTTGTCGCACTTCGTTTCGCCCCAGGGGATGCTCATCGACGCCACCAGTGCGCCTTGAAACAATTTGTCTTCGTGGGCGAGCAGGATGCAGCGGCTGAGCCGGTACAGATGACCGCTGTCCGAGGTGTGCCGGCTGAAATCATACTTCGGATTGACGACCGTGCGCTGCCACTGGCGGACATAGGCCTCGCGATGAACTTCGAAGGGCTCCGCCAGTGATTGCAGCATCTTCGCCATCGTGCTCTGGCAGCTCCCTCCGAGAGCAATGGCGATCGTAAATTCGCCACCCGCGCGAAGATCGACTTCGCCCGTCAGCGCGATGTTGCCGTCTTCCGCCCCGCTAAATTCCCAGTCCATTTTGAAATGATTCGTCAAATCCTGCCAACCATCGCTGGCACCGACATACCCGACCGACCGCCGCGAAAAACCTGCGCTGCAACCCATGACAAGATGGATGTCCTTGCGTTCCGCATGGAGCAGTTGGTTGCCGTTGATTTCGGAACACCAGCCGGAGTTGCCGGCCCCATGACGCGCGATATGCGGCGCCAGCAGTGCGTAGAGGTGCAACCTGCCGCGCAGGGATGGATCCATGACTTCGAGCCGGGTATGCACGAGCAGCACCGACCGGTGTGGATCTGCAAGGACGTGCTTGATCAGCCGGTAACGCCCGTTGGGCTCCGAGTTGGTGAGGCGGTAGAAAACACAATCGCGTTCCGGGTATTCGATCCGGTGGCTCAGGTCGCGCTTTTCCTCATGGCAAAACGTTTCCCCGTCGGTGATCAGGAACTGAAAATCGCGCGTGTTCGGTGTGTCAACCGAGGGGTAGTAAATCTCGTTGACGATGCCATGGCTGAGCGTGAACCAGAGCCGGCAGCTTGTATGATAAGCGGTGCCCAAGCCTTCCTTCGCGCTGGAAGTCCAGCAGGGTTCGATGCCGGGCGCACCGAATGCCATCGGGTTTTCGGGCGGGTTCATGCCATGGCTGCCCGGCCCTTTGGGATGTTTCATTTGTATTCGCTTTTTTGGACGAATCGCTCATGAGTTGATCCAGTATAAAGCATGGTCCAAAGGCGGTGTCTGCCTTGGGATGCGTTTGCATTATTTCCCAAAAGGGCGGCGGGTGGAAGCTTTTTGAGCGGTCCCTTCGCCCCGGGCGCATCGTGAGGGAGTGTTGCCCAAAGACTCGGAGCGTCAGGATTTCAGAATGTATTCGGCCTTGAAGTCGCGTTTGCTGGAATCGTGCTCGAGTTTGAAGCCGACCTTTTTGCTGACATGCTGCATGCCGTAATTGTCAGCCAGCACGATGGCGGTGATGCGCGCCAGCTTCTCGTCGCGGCCGATGTGCACGAGTCGTTTGAGCAATTCCGTGCCGAGGCCATGCCGCTGCCACTGGTCGTTGATCAGGAGCGAAAATTCGGCTTCGTTTCGCCCACGCGCCTTGCTCAGCCGGCCCACGCCGACAATTTCAACCGCGCCGCCCTTCGGATTCTTGCGCTCGGCGACCAGCGCGATTTCGCGGTCGTAATCGTTGAAGCAGATTCGCGTCAGCCGCTCGTGCGCGATGCGCTGGTCCAGTTTGATCTGGTTGAAATACCGGTGATACACGCTCTCCTCGGAGAGCGTTTCATGGAACTTCACCAGCAAGGGCTCGTCTTCAGGCCGGATCGGACGAATCGTGATCGCTGTGCCGTCTTTCAGCTTCCACGGGGACACATATTGCGTCGGGTAGGGGCGGATGGCGAGCCGGGGCAGCTTGTCTTCCTCCGTCTTCGCGTCGTGCAGGATCACCCGGGCGTCGAGCGCGACCAAGTCGTCGGCGGAGGCGAACATGGGGTTGATGTCGATTTCCTTGATCCACGGCTGTTCGGCGACGAGCTGGCTGAAGCCGACCATGATTTTTTCGAGCGCGGCGAGATCCACCGGCTTGCGGCCGCGCACGCCTTTGAGCGCATGATAGATCCTGGTTGTCTCCATCATGCGGCGGGCGAGGGTGGTGTTGAGCGGGGGCAGGGCGAGGGCCTTGTCCTTGAACACTTCAACGAGCTGGCCGCCCATGCCGAAAAGGAGCACCGGGCCGAACTGGGGATCGATGCTGCTGCCCAGAATGATTTCGTAGCCTTCGCTCAATTTGATCATCTTCTGCACCGTCACACCCTGGAAATGTTTCGCGCCCGCCTTTTCCGTGCAGGCGGCTTTGATGGCCTTGAACGCCTGCCGGACCTCCGCCTCGTTCTGGAGGTTCAATTGCACGCCGCCCACGTCGGTCTTGTGCGTGATGGTCTCGGAATACAGCTTCAGGACCGTCGGAAATCCGATTTCAACCGCCAGTTTGGCGGCCTGGGCTTCGGTCGTGGCAATCTTGGTGACGACGGTCGGGATGCTGTAACAGGCGAGCAGTTCCTTGGATTCAGCCTCGGTCAGGATCGTCCGGCCCGCGTTTTTCACGGATTCAATCAGCTTCCCGGCTTTGGACCGGCCCGAAGCCAGATCGTCCGGGTCGGCCGACGGCACCGGGGTTTCGTAGAGCGCCCGGAGACTATCCGCGTAGCGCCACATGGACGTGAACACCCGCGCCGCGGTGTCGGGATACGGAAAAGTCGGGATTCCGGCGTCGTTGAGGATCTTCTCGCCGGCGGCGACATCGGCGCCGCCCATCCAGCTTGCGAGCACGGGCTTGCCTTCGATGTGCCCAAACGCCTTGAGCTTCTCGGCCGTGGCGGTGGGATCCGTCATGGCCTGCGGTGTGAGGATCACAAGCAAGCCGTCGCTATTCGGATCGCGGCCTGAAATCTCGAGTGTCTTGGCGTAAGTCTCCGCGCTGGCGTCACCGAGCACGTCGATGGGGTTGTTGTGTGACCAGGCGGCGGGAAGGATTTTGTTCAGTTCGCTGATGGTGCCTGCCGACACTTCTGCGAGCGCGCCGCCGCTGGTCAGGAGCGCGTCCGTGGCCAGCACGCCCGGACCGCCGGCATTCGTGATCATGGTCATGCGATTGCCCCTGGGCCGGGGCTGCCGGCCCAGCACTTCCGACATGTAGAACAGGTCGGAGATGTTGTTGACGCGCAATACGCCGCAGCGCTTGAACGCGGCTTCGAGAACGTCGTCGCTGCCGGTCAGCGAGCCGGTGTGGGAGGCGGCGGCTTTGGCGGCGCCGGCGGTGCGGCCGGGCTTGATGACGATGATCGGCTTGGTCAGCGCGACTTCGCGGGCGGCCGACAGGAACGCACGGGCATCCCCGATGGTCTCCATGTAAATCACGATGCTCTTGGTGTTCGGGTCGTCTCCGAGATAGTAAATCAAATCGCCCCAACCGACATCGAGCATGGAGCCGATGGACACGAATGCGCTGAAACCGACGTTTTCCTTCAGACTCCAGTCCAGGACCGCGGTGCACAAGGCGCCGCTCTGGCTCAGAAAACCGACATTGCCGCGCCGGGCGATGGTGCTGGCGAACGTGGCGTTCAGGCCGTTGGCGGTCATCATGACGCCGAGGCAGTTCGGGCCGACGATGCGCATTCCGCCGCGGCGCGCTTCGGCAAGGATCTTCTGTTCGAGAGCCGCCCCCTCGGGACCGGTTTCCTTGAAGCCGGCGGAAATGATGATGGCGCCCGCCACCCCGGCCTTGACGCAATCCTGGATGATGCCCGGCACCGTCTTCGCCGGAGTGCAGATGACCGCCAGGTCCACCTTTTCCGGCACGGCCGAGATGCTCGGAAATGCCTTCACGCACAAGACCGAGGCGCGCTTGGGGTTGACCGGGTACACGACACCGTCGAATCCGCCACGGCCGAGATTCTGGAAGACCGTCCGTCCGACACTGCCGGGGTTTTCGGTGGCGCCGATGACGGCGATTACTTTGGGTGAAAAAATGGAATCCAGCGGATGTCTGCGCGCCCTCAAAATGTCATGGGCGGACTCGACCGGCTGGGGGTTGGAGTCAGCTAAGGTTTGCATGCAAGATTTCAAAAAGATTCAGAAAAATGCCTGTCATTATTCAGTGTCGGCGCGCTCAATTCACCGCGGCGTGAAGCGAACCTGCCTCAACCTGGGAAAGTTCGCAGGCGCACGCGCTGCGGACTTCCCTCTGTTTGCCAAACATTAACCGTTTTTTGCAGGCGCGCCACCGGTCGCGTGTGATTATTTTGTTTCTGGGCTGTTTGTCTGACTATGCGCTGATTTCAAATTGTTGCTCCGAAAACCTCATGGGCGCAGTTTTCGAGGAGGAATTTTTCAAACTCGTAGCTGTGGACAAAACGCCCTGTCTTTGAAGGCTTGACGGTCGGATCAATATACATGTAAAGGTGATAACGACCACTCGATTTCTGCTGAGCTAGCTTGCTTACCTCATCGTGAGACAACAGCCATATCCGGTCAGAAGATAAGTCCACAAGCGCAGCGTATTGGGCTGGGCTATTTTCAGAAATCCACCAGTCCAGGCCATGCTTACCTTTCCCGCCACCCGGTTTGGACTTCAGGTTGGTTTTCACCTGAATTGTTACTGCCTTGCCGTTCAGTGGCGAATACGCGACCAAGTCAACACCGGAATCTGTCGTCATTGGCGCGGACTCAACGCCGCGCAATAGAAGTTTGTATTGAACAAGCAACTCGCCACATCTTCCGATTTGTGCAGTCTTCATCCTTCTAGCCTTCTTAATTCTACCGTTTTAACAAGACGGAAGTGATGCAGCGAATTCTTGCCGAAAATGATTAGCGGGATATTCTTCCGGCATGGACACAAACGCGAGGCTGGGCTTAAGTCCTTAATCAAGCCCGACCGCGGTCTGTCAATCGTTGATTCCCCAGCCCTCAAGCATCGGCGTCCGGTTGTAGGGCGGAATCGAGGCCTTCCGGGGTGCCTCGGCGGCCTGCGCGACCGAGACCGGCGGCAGGCTGCTTTCCGGAAACGGGATTTCCTGCGGGAGAAAATCGATCTTCGCCTCGGCGGCCGCGTCCTTGAGAAAGGCCTGCGCCAGGACGGCGGCCTGGACGTCCTCACCTGTGAAGTCAATCAGCGCCACGAGCGCCGCCGCCTGTCCCTGCTTCCGCGGGACCCAGCCGGCGATCCAGGTCTTGACGGCATCGGACAATCCCCCGTTCCGGGCGTTGGCGACGATGATTACGTCCGCTTCGATGGCATCGTCCACGGCGATCTGGTTGAGCTTGGTGCTGCGCAGCACGTCAAACTTCCACATGGTGCTGCGCAATTCGGCGCCGCCGCCGAACTGGGAGACCAGGAAGTGGCAGGCGTCCATGGCCCGCTTGCCGGATGCGAAATCGTCGTAAGCCATCACCACCCGGAAGGCCGGTTTGGACCTGCCTCCCGCGACCACGGGGATCCCCTCGTGAACGGTTGCTTTCACTCACTTCACCCTGCGCGTGGGCCTGAGTCTGGCAACCCGGAAATGGGCGCAACAATTCTAGGGGAATTGCCTAGAACCACTAAGGGGTTTTGAAGTGCTAAGACCCGACCTGCGCCTCGGACCAGCGAACGGCGTAGCGGATCAGGTCGGTGGCGGTGTTCACTTTGAGTTTCTCCTTGATGTTGGCGCGATGCACCTCGACTGTTTTCACGCTGAGATGAAGGTGGCCGGCGATTTCGCGCGTGCCTTTTCCCTCGCTGATCAGTTGAAACACTTCGAACTCCCGGTCGGACAATCGTTCGACGGACGACCCGGCATTCTCGGAGCGGCGTCCGGAAAAAATTTCCAGGATGCGTGCCGACATTTTTTCGCTGACATAAATGCGCCCGCTCAGGACCTGGCGGATCGCCTCCACCAGTTTCTTGCCGCCTTCCTGCTTCATGATATAGCCGCGCGCCCCGGCTCGCAGCACGCGTTCGGCGTACAGGGATTCGTCATGCATGGAAACCACCAGGATCAGGACCTTCGGACACAGCACGTGAATGTCCTTGATCAACTCCAGTCCGTTCTTGTCGGGGAGCGAAATATCCACCAGCGCGAGATCGGGCTTTTGGGCCGCCGCCAGGTCGAGCGCCTGGCCCGCCGTGTCGGCTTCGCAACACACCATCAGGTCCGGCTCGCTCGTGATCAATTGGGCCAGACCCTGGCGCATCATCGGATGGTCATCGACGATCAGAATCCGCTTTTTCGCCTTGGAGTTGTTTTTTCTTGGGGCCACTTGCGTTCGCTTTCTGTTCAGAATTGGAGCTGAGCGCGACGGCGCACAGGACGCGTCCGCCGCCCTTCGGGTTGTTGTCCAGGGCCAGCGTTCCGCCGATCATTCCCGCACGGGATTGCATGATGCGCAAGCCCATTCCACTTTGTCGCGGCGGAATTTGGGGGAAACCGCTCCCGTTATCGTTGACGGCCAGCAGCAGGCGCTTCTGCTGCTGGGCCAATCGAATCACGATTTGCCTGGCCCTGCCATGTTTGATGGCATTGGACACGGCCTCCTGTGCGATGCGGAAGAGATGGGTCGCCACGGCGGGGTCCCGTACCGGCACGGGGGCCTGGCACTCGAAGCGACAGCCGACCTGGAAGACTTTTTCCGTGTTGGATGCCAGTTCCTGGAGCGCGGCCATGAGGCCTTCCGATTCGACGGTGACGGGAGAAAGGCCGAGCGCGAGCAGGCGCGTCTGGCGGATGGCTTCGCGCACATGTCCGGCGATCTCACCCACGCGCCTCGCATCGGTTTTGGATCGAGGCGCGATCTTCTGTTCGAGCGCCTGGCTCATGAATTCGATCCCGGCGAGTTGCTGGCACAGGCCGTCGTGCAGGTCCTGTCCGATGCGGCGCTGTTCGCGATCGCTGATTTCCAGAATCTCCTTCTCGAGCCGTTTGCGCTCGGTCATATCGCGCAGGATCACCAGACAGTGGGTGATGCGACCGCCCTTGTCCCGGACCGGTCCGACGCGCCATTCGACCCAGTGCTCCTCGTCGGCGATGCGATAGGTGGAAACGCCTTCCAGGAAGGGTTCCTGTTCCGGGAGCCCCTGCCGCAGCCGCTCCTGGACGGCGCTCAATCCGCCTAACGCGCTCAGCGGTTGTCCCGTCACCCGCTCCGGCGAATAGCCGGTCAGTTGTGTAAAACTGGGGTTGACGTAGAGAATCCGCGGATCGGGAAAGTCCGCATCGGCAATCAGCACGGCGCTGAATCCGCGCTCCACCACGCTTTCGACGAGGTTCACCCGCTCCTCGGCCGCGGCGAGGCGGCGTTCTGTTTCGATCTGCTCGAGGACGTGTTTGACCACCTCGGGCACAAACTGGAGGAACTCGACGTCCTTGACGAGGTAGTCCTTCGCACCGCCCTTCATCATTTCGACCGCGACGCGTTCATCGCCCTGTCCTGTGATGACGACAAAGGGAAGCAGGGGCCGGGTTTCCGACAGCCGTCGGATGAGTTCCTTGCCTTCCATGTCCTGAAGTTTCAGATCCAGCAACAGGAGGTCGGCGTCATTCGCGGCCAGCCACGTCAGCGCCTCCCGGCCGGAAAGGGCGCTGCCGGTGCGGAATCCCTCCCGCTGCAACGCCTTCTCGATGAGGCGCAGAAGGCCGCGGTCGTCGTCCACGATGAAAATGGTTCGCTGGTTCGCGCCGCCCTGCATACGACTAGCTTCTGTCAATCACCCGCCACCATTGATGTCGGGAATCTCAACGAGGGAAATATAAAGTCCCAGGCTTTTGATGGCATCCGCAAACTTGTCGTAATCCACGGGCTTCACGATGTAGCTGTTGCATCCAATTTCATGGCACCGCTGGACCTCGCGCGGATCATCCGTCGTCGTCAGCATGATGACGGGAACCTTGTGCAATTCGGGATCGGCCTTGATCTGGCGCAATACTTCGACGCCATCGACGCGCGGCATGCGGATATCCAGCAGGAGCAGGCAGGGCACATCCACGGCGCGGCGCCGGCCGGATCCGCGGCGGAAGAGAAAGTCCAGGATGGCCTGCCCGTCCGCGAACCACTGGATGCCATTGTGCAGGCCCGCGCGCGCGAGGTTCTTTTCGATCAACCGCGCATGGCCCGCGTCATCTTCGGCGATGAGTATCACCACTTCACGTGCCGTTTTCATGCCCTCATGTTGCCTGCGCGGGGGCGGGGAGGGAAACAAAAAAGGCCGTGCCCGCTCCTGGCCCGGATTCGACGCGGATACTGCCGTTGTGGCGTTCAAGAATGCGCTGGGCGATCGTCAGCCCCAGCCCTTCTCCCGTGCCGTGCGAGGGATTCAAGCGGTGGAAAATCTCGAAGATTTTTTCCTGATGTCCCTGCGGGATGCCGATGCCGTTGTCGCGAACGGTGTAAATCGCGCGGTCTTCCTCGATGCGGCCCGTCACGGAGATCAGGCCGGGGCGTTCGGGATCGAGGTACTTGACGGCGTTGTCCAGCAGGTTCGAAAAGACCTGGTCGATTTGCGTGGCGTCGCCCAGGCAGTCCGGCACCGTCCCGACCTGCAACGTCGCCCCGGCCTGTTTGATCTGAAACTCCATGGCCTGGGCGATGCCGGACAGCATGGTTTTCACGTCGAGGCGCTCGATTTTGAGCGCGGCGCGGCCCAGGCGCGAGTACCGCAGGAAGCCGGACAACAGCGAGTCGATTTTTGCAACGCCCGCCTGGATGTATTCAAGGGCCTCCGGAATCTCTTGAGAGAGGAGTTGTCCCAGTTCCGCGGAGCCGGCGTCGGGTTTCAAGTCCGGCGCGAGCTTCTGCAGCCTGCCGCAGGCCAGGGCCAGTTCCTTGCCGAACCCTTGAATGTTGACGAGCGGCGAGCGCAGATCGTGCGAGGCCACATAGACAATCGTCTCCAGTTCCTTGTTCTTTTCGGCGAGGGTCTGCGCCAGCGCGGCCAGCTTTTCCTCGGCCCGCTTCCGTTCGGTGATGTCCTGTTTGACGGCAACGAAGTGAGTGATGTCGCCGTCGCCCGCGCGAACCGGGGTGACGGTCATTTCTTCGGGGTAAAGCGAACCGTCCTTGCGGCGATTCACCATCTCACCGTGCCACGACTGGCCGTGCCGGATGGTCTCCCATAGCTCGCGGTAGAGTTCCGGTGGATGCTTTCCGGATTTGAGGATGCGCGGATTCCGGCCCACCACTTCATCCCGGTCGTAGCCCGTCAGCCGGGTGAAGGCCGGGTTGACCCAGAGAATCTGCCCGTCGGTGTCGGTGATCGCTATCCCGTTGGCCGTCGATTCCAGCGCCTCGGACAACAGCCTCAACTGTTCCTCGGCCCGCTTGCGCACGGTGACGTCGCGGATGAATCCCGTGAACAAGCGCCGGTCGGCGAGGCGCATCTCGCTCACGGAAAGGTCGATCGGGAAAGTGGATCCGTCCTTGCGGCGGGCGGCGACCTCCCGGCCGATGCCGATGATTTTGGCCGTGCCGGTCTGCTGGTAATTCGCAAGGTAGCTGTCGTGGCATTCCCGGTCCGGCGAGGGCATCAACAGGCTCACGTTCCTGCCGATGACTTCCCCGGCTTTGTAGCCGAAAATCATTTCGGCGGCGCGGTTGAAGGACTCGATGCGGCCGCGGTCGTCGATGGTGATGATGCCCTCCGCCGCCGTCTCGAGAATTGCCCGCAGCCGTTCTTCGCTGTCGGACAGTGCCGTTGGGAGCTTCGTCGGCGGGGCGCTTTGGTTGCCGGGGCGTCTTTTTTTCGATTCGAGCGACCGGAGGCGCGCGACGAGCGCGGCCCTGGTCATGTGCGTGTAATCGGCCATGCGGAACGGCGGCAGTATTGGAGAACCCGTCCTCAATTCCAATCCCGAAGTCAATCCCTGAAAAAGCAGAGTCGCGGGCGCTTCCACCCGCGGCTGGAGGAGGCTTTTGGGGGTAACGGGCGCCACGGAGGCGCCCAAATCAGTTTATTTGCCCAGCAATTGGGCCCGATATTCCGTCGGAGATTGTCCGAGAATCTTCTTGAAAACACGGTTGAAGTGGGTGAGTGACTGGAAACCGACTTCAAAGGCGATTTCGCTGACGCGCAGATTGGGGTTCAGCAACAGGTTCTTGGATTTCTCGATCCGCACGCGCGAGAGGTAATCGGTGAAATTAATGCCGGTCACTTTCTTGAACATTTTGCAGAAGTAAAACGTGCTCGTATTCACGGACTTCGCCACCTGGCCGAGGGACAGCTCCTCGGTCTGGTGCTCGTGGATGTACTCCTTTGCCCGGGTGATGACCGGGGGCTCGGCGTTGTCCTGTTGCACCACGACCTGGTTGCTCAGCATCGAAAGGTGTTGAGCGAAGATCGTCAGCAGCTTGACCACCGAGTCGTGGCGCTTCTGCGGCACCACTTGCGTGCCGAAGAACGCCTGCTTCAAATGTTCACGATCCAGATCCACGCCCCATTCCGCGACCTGTTTGGAGGCCCGCTCGAACTGGAGCGGGGTCGGTTTCTTGCGGAAAACCTGGCCGGTTTGGAGAAATCCGATGAGCCGGTCGCCCAACCGCACCGGCACGGCGGTGTCGCACATCCCCATCGAACACGTCGCGGTGTACGGTTCCTGGGTCGCCCGTTGGGAGAGCGCTTCCTGCACCTGCAAACACGCGCCGCACGCGCGGCTTCGTTGGGCCAGAATCTGGCAGAACGGGCTTTCATTGCGCTTGCCGTGGTGCGGCAACTGCCACGATTCCACCGGCCGCAACGCCACCGGCAGACCGGTCGTCTCGCTGAAAGCACGCTCGTATTCCTGGTAAATCTTCGAGCCGACCAGGGCCTCGACCAGCGCCCGATTGGCGTGGCCGTTGCCGTTGCCGTTGGCCGAGGGCGCCGCGTAAGGGTTCTTCGGCCGCAGCACCGGCGCCTTCTTGAAATCACCGGCGCGAGACGGGATCCGCCCGTCGCCCGCCGCACTCCCCCTAAGATCGCCCTCATCCGTCCGACTCACCATTTCTTGCCTTACAAAAGTTGTTTGCATGGGAGCAAATTAGGTTAAAGCAATGGAAACAACAATTGGGGTGCCTCCGGGTGCTGACTAGCCAAATGGACTACCCAAGGTAGGGGAATCCCTTACCACGCCGGGGTTGTGGCCGGCGCGGCCGCGGGGGGTGGGTGTCAGGATCGTGCCTGTTTTCGGGGTCTTCCGCGTCTGTTCTCGTGCTGATACTTCGGTCGCAAACCCGCTCGCGCTCCAGGCCCCCGGGCGCCCGCGCGCCGCCTCCCCGGCGGCCGTCCGCCGGGTCCGGCCGTGGAAAGAATCGGCGCCGCGGACCGGCAACGAACCGACGGGCGTGCCGCGAAGGCCAGCCTTCTTTTGTCTTTTGCCCGGCCATAGCAGCAGAGCGCGCGGGTCGGTTTCGGGGCCGCAGGGGGCGCATCTTGAGGGCGTGTTGCCCAAAGACTCGGAGCGCGGACCGCTGAGTCCGCGCAGGGGATAGCTCGCGGGAATTCCTGCCATCCTCGTGCATCCGGGATTCGCGCGGACCTGGCTGTCCACGCTCCGCCCGGTTTGGACAACACTCCCTCAAGATGCGCTCGGCCCGGCACGGATCCGGGTTTGACTTGCGCCGTCCCTGCGCATTCGACAGACTTTAGAGCGTGTTTGCGCCTCTGCCACTTCTGGAGCGCGTGTGGGCGATCCTCCGCAGACCGCTCGAGCCGGTCCAGCCGCTGCCGGCTTTCCGCCGCGGGATCAAGGCATTCTGCTTCCGACCCGGGCGGGTGCAGAGTCGAGCTCGCCGGGTCGCGCGGGTGGGCGGCTACGCGGCGGTTCTCGGCTGTGTGAGCCTGCGCCTGTTCGGCGCGACTCCGCCGCTGCCGAACTATTTCATACGCGTCTGGCAGACGGAGGACGGCCTGCCGCAGAACGCGGTGACGGCGGTGGTGCAGACGCAGGAGGGTTACCTGTGGCTGGGCACGTACGACGGTCTGGCGCGATTTGACGGCGCCAGCTTCACGGTGTTCGAAAGCGACCAGAAGAACACCCCGGAAATGGGTAGCAGCCGCGTGGTGAGCCTATTTGAGGATGACAACGGCATCCTGTGGATCGGGCATGAAACGGGGGAGGTCACGTATTACCGGGCCGGCCATTTTCAGGCGGTGTCTTCCAAAGGGGACAACGAAAACAGGAAGATCCTGGGGATCAGCGCCGACGAGTCGGGCAGAATCTGGATGTTCAAGGACGATGGCAGACTGGTCGGGCTCGACGGCGAAGTGATTTCCGCTCCCAACGCGGGGACTCCGGCCAGTGTGACCGCCTTGGTACGGAACCATCGCGGACAGTTGTGGATATTGAATGGCGGGGAGGTGTTCAAGCTCGAAAAGAATCAATTGGTTCCGATCGCACCTGACGGCGAGTCGGTGGGAGGGTATGTCTCCGGGATTTGCGCGAGTGATGATGGCGGACTGTGGATTGTGAGCGACGGGCGGGTGCGGAAGTGGGACGGGCATGAATTGACGGACGACCTGGGAGCAAGCCCATGGAATCAAGGTTCGATCACCACGGCCATTGAGACCCGGTCGGGATGCCTGGCGGTCGGAACCCTGGACCGGGGGCTCTATCTGATTTTTCCGCATCGCGGCGTCATTCATTTCGATCGTAAGAACGGATTCCCGCACGATTGGGTGCGTTCGCTGTCGGAGGACCGCGAAGGCACGCTGTGGGCTGGCACGGGCAGCGGCGGGCTGGTGGCTCTGCGCGCGGGAAACATTGCGACAGTGAATGCGCCGGATCAATGGCAGGGCAGGGTGGTGCTGTCCGTTTCGGCGGCGCACGACGGAGCGCTGTGGATTGGCACCGAAGGCGCGGGTTTGTATCGCCTGTTCGAGGGCGAATGGTCTCATTTCGGGGAAAACAACGGGCTCTCCAACCAGTTTGTTTGGTCGGTTTCCGAGGATTTGCAGGGTCGCATCTGGGCGGGAACCTGGGGCGGCGGCCTGTTCCTCCAGCAGGGCGATCATTTCGCGCCTCCGGCGGGACTGGAGAATCTCACCGTGCCCACGACGGCCCTGTTGCACGCAAAGGACGGGGTGACATGGGTGGGCACCGGTGAGGGCATCCTGCGCTACGCGACCAATGGGATCTCATGGTTCGGGAGGCAGAAGGGATTGAACCTGCCGGACGTCCGGGCGGTGGTGGAAGACGGCTCGGGAGACTTGTGGTTCGGCATGCTGGCCGGCGGCCTGGGCCGGCTGCACGGGAACGAGGTCCGACAATTCCGAAAGCGCGACGGCCTATCGAGCGACTATGTCCAGTGTCTGCATCTGGATTCAGACGGCGCGATGTGGATCGGAACTTATGGCGGCGGATTGAACCGGTTCAAGCATGGGCAGTTTTCCTCCATCAACACGAGCCAGGGGCTGCCCAACAATTTCATTTGCGACATCGAGCAGGATGACAGCGGCAATTTCTGGCTCAGCTCGCACGGAGGCATTTTTCGAATCCAAAAGGGAGAGTTGAATCGTTGCCTGGACGGCCAGACCAAATCCGTGCGGTGTCTGAGTTACGGCAAGGGCGACGGGATGCCGACGCTGGAATGTTCGGGCGGACTGCAGCCGGCGGGCTGCAAGACGAAGGACGGCCGCCTCTGGTTCCCGACCAGCAAGGGCCTGGCGGTGGTGGACCCGAACGGCGCCAAGGCCAACCCATTGCCTCCGCCGGTTGTCATCGAAAAGATGCTCGTGGACGGCCGCGCGGTGGCGAAAGCGCCGGACGACAGCGCTCCCTTGCGGATTCCGCCCGGCCCTCAGCGGTTTGAATTCCGCTACACCGCGCTGACGTTTGTCGCTCCGGAGAAAGTCCGCTTTCAATACCATCTCGAAGGGTTGGAGACCGAGTGGATGGACGGCGGGTCAAAGCGGGCCGTGAACTACGGCTATATTCCACCGGGCCATTACACCTTCCGCGTCGTCGCGTGCAACAGCGACGGTGTCTGGAACCTGGTCGGCGCCGCACTGGAGTTCACGGTGCAGCCGTATTTCTGGCAGACGTGGTGGTTTCGCGTGCCGACCGCGCTGGCCGCGGCGGCGCTCCTTGCGGGAAGCGTGTTGTTCGTCACACGCCGGCGGATGCACCGCAAGCTCGAACGCGTGGAACGCCAGCGCGCCATCGAACGCGAGCGCTCCCGCATCGCCCAGGACATCCACGACAACCTGGGCGCGAGCCTGACGCGCATCTCGCTTCTCAGCCAGTCCGTGTTCGGGGAATTGGACAATCCCCAGCACGCCGCAATCCAGTTGGAACGAATCTACAGCACGACTCGCGAGCTGACCCGCGCCATGGACGAGATCGTCTGGGCGGTCAATCCCCAGCACGACACGCTGGACAGCCTGGTGAGTTACGTGGGCAAATTCGCCCAGGATTTCCTGGGCCCGCTGCACATCCGCTGCCGGCTCGATGTGCCCGAGCAACTGCCGGCGTGGCCCGTCACCGCCGAAGTGCGGCACAACCTGTTCCTCGCCTTCAAAGAAGCCTTGAACAACGTGCTGAAACACGCCGCAGCCTCCGAGCTCTGTGTCTCGCTCAAAACCGACCCGGACGCGTTCACCCTCGTGATTCGTGATAACGGCGTCGGGTTCTGTCCGGAAGCGCCCGCACAGCACGGGGCCAGCGCGCCGAGCCGCATCGTGCATGGCCACGGCTTGGCCAATATGCGACTCCGCCTGGAAAAAGTCGGCGGACACTGCGAAATCCAGAGCGCCCCCGGGCGGGGAACCGAAGTAAAGTTTGTGGTGGCGGTCGCCGTCCTTTCGACATGAAGGGCCTGGCGGATGAAGTTTGTCCCTAAAACTGACGACACGCCTTTGTCGGTGTGCATAGGTATGATAAAACTGTCGTGAGTATCGCTGTGTCCATAATTGAAGACGATGTGCCGGCCAGGGAGATATTGGCGGCCTGGATTCGTCGCGGAGAAGGTTTCCGTTGCGTCAGCGAGCATGGCACCGCCGAAAGTGCCTTGGTCGGTTTGCCGCAGGAAAAGCCGGATGTCGTGCTGGTGGATATCAACCTGCCGGGGATGAGCGGCATCGAATGCGTCCGGCGGATGAAGCTGATTCTGCCCAACACGCAATTCGTGATCGTGACGGTGTACGAGGATACCAACCACATTTTCAACGCGCTCGCCGTCGGGGCCAGCGGTTACTTGTTGAAGCAGACCCCGCGGATCGAGCTGCTCGGTGCCCTCAAGGAAGTTCATGCGGGCGGCTCACCCATGAGCAGCAATATTGCCCGAAAAGTGGTGCAGTCTTTTCGGCGCCCGATGGCCGAGACGGACGGCGCGGCGGACCTCTCTCCGCGGGAGCGCGAGGTGCTGGAACTATTGGGACGGGGCTATCTCTACAAGGAAATCGCGGAATCGCTCGGGATTGGCGTGACCACGGTGACCACGTATATCCGCCGGATTTACGAAAAACTTCACGTGCGGTCCCGTGCGCAGGCTGTGGCAAAATTCGCCCACATGCCCCTGGGCGATTCGCTTTAAGCGCCGGGTCGAGGGTGGTTTTCTCGAGTTCATCGCCCTAATGCCCGTTACAAGTCACATCGAGGCTGCGCCAGCGCCGGCGAAGGCGCCGGGCGTTTGCCAGTGCGGAAGTATTTCATGAAAAACCTGAACCTGTTCTCCGTTGGATGCCTTCTCCTTTTCGCCTCGGCCATCGTCCGCGCCGAGCCCGTCTCCCGCGATTTCATCACCGCGCGCGGCGACCGGTTGTTTGAAGGCGACAAGCCATTCCGTTTCATCTCCTGGGACATCCCGAATCTGCAACTCATCGAGGACGACCTGCCGTTCGCGGAACTCAATCCGTGGCGTCTGCCGGACCGTTTCGAGATCAACGATGCGCTGGCGACGGTTCGCCAGATGGGCGGCACCGTGGTGCGCACTTACGTCATCTCCGTGCACCGCACCAACGATGCGCCGGGCGTGCCGCGCCATGTGCTCGGTCCGGGCCGTTTCAACGAAGAGGCGTTCCGCACACTGGACCAGGTCATTCAGGCGGCCAACGAACACGGAATCCGCCTCATCATCCCCCTGGTGGATAATTGGATCTGGCAGGGTGGCCGGGCCGAATACGCCGGTTTTCGGGGTAAGCTGAAGGATGATTTCTGGACGGATCCACAAATCATCGCCGATTTCAAGGAAACCATCCGGTTCGTGCTCCTGCGAACCAACACGCTGACCGGCATCGTTTACTCCGATGATCCGGCCATTCTATGCTGGGAAACCGGAAATGAACTCCAGTCCCCGGCTCCCTGGACGCGGCAAATCGCCGCGTACATCAAGAGCCTCGATACCAACCACCTGGTGATGGACGGCTTCAATGCCAACGAGCTGCGCCCCGAGTCCCTCGCCATGCCGGAAGTGGACATCGTCACCACACACCATTACCCGGGCTCGAAGACGAAGAAGTCCTTCGCCCAGTTGATTCGCGAGAACGCGGCGAAGGCCAAGGGACGGAAGCCATACGTCATCGGCGAATTCGGATTCGTCAGCACGTCACAAATGGAGGAGGCGATCAAGGCGATCGTCGAAACCCACACCTCGGGCGGGCTGCTCTGGAGCCTCCGCTTCCACGATCGCGACGGCGGTTTCTACTGGCACAGCGAACCGTCCGGAGGCAACCAGTATAAAGCCTTCCATTGGCCCGGTTCACCGATCGGCGCCCTGTATGACGAGATCAATCTCCTCGCCATGGTCCGCCATTACGCGTTCGAGATCCGCGAAATTGCCGAGCCGCCCGTGCCGGTTCCCGCGCCGCCGACATTGCTCCCGATCACCGACGTCGCGGCCATCTCCTGGCAGGGTTCCGTCGGCGCCTCAAGCTACACGGTCGAGAGAGCGCCGAAGTCCAGTGGACCCTGGTTCGTGGCCGGGGATGGCATTGATGAGAGCTTGGCGCAATATCGCCCCCTGTTTGCGGATCAGGCCGTGTCTTCTAGCCAGTGGTATTATCGCGTCCGCGCCGCCAACACCACCGGCGTCTCGGAACCTTCGAACTTGTTCGGTCCGGTCCCGGTCACCCATGGCACCCTGGTCGATGAACTGGCTGATTTTTCAAAAGTCCACGCCATCGAGGGCGGCCTGGCGATTCAAACGCGCAACAGCCGCCAGGCAAAGGAAGACGCCTATCGCGCCGCCGGCAACGCCGGCGACGCCCTCGTGTATCAGGTTCCTACCTCGGTCCAGGGGTTTCGCGTGTTCGCCTTCTTTCCGCACGACGTCGCGGACCTGAAATTCGCCGGGTCCGCCGACGGCAAGGTTTATCATGACATCAGCGCCGCCGAGGGTCTCCATTTCCAGGGGCCCGGGGATTACAAATATTGGAAGCCGGTCCTTTACCAGGCCGGGAATGTGGGTCCGGACTTCAAGTTCCTGAAAATCGAGCTGACCGGTGAAACGCAAATCGGCCGGGTGGAAATCACGTATGCGCCGGAGAAAAATTAGCGGTCCCGGTGGAGCGCGGACAGCCTTGTCCGCGCGAACCCAACCGGCTGACCTCGCGGACATGGCTGTCCGCGCTCCTTTGCCAGGAGGCTTCCCATGAATTCACAGGAGTTGAAAGCCTTTTCCCAGCGTGTCAGCGATCAACTGTTCGGCCACCTCATGCCATTCTGGTGCGGGCCCGCGGTGGACCGCGAACAGGGCGGCTGGATGGCCTGCCTTTCCAACGATCTCAAACCCGACCGCACCCAGCCCAAGGGGCTTATCGTGAACAGCCGCATCCTGTGGGCTTTCTCGGCCGTCCACCGGAAACGCCCCGACCTGCTCTTCAAACACATGGCCGATCGCGCCTTCGACTTCGTGATGAACCGGTTCTGGGACGCGCAGTTCGGCGGGGCCTTCTGGCGGTTGGACGACGCCGGACGGGTCACCGACGATTCCAAAAAAATCTACGGCCAGGCGTTTTACATCTACGCGCTCGCGGAATATCACCAGGCCTTCAATGCGCCGCCGGCCCTGGCGCGCGCCACCGAACTGTTCGAGTCGATCGAACGGCATGCGCACGATCCCCAATTCGGCGGCTACCTCGAGGTGCGCCGGCGCGATTGGTCGGAGGCCGCCGCGGACGCGCGGCTCAGCGACAAGGACATGAACGAGAAGAAATCGATGAACAATCACCTTCACGTTCTGGAGGCATACACCAATTTGTACCGGGTCTGGAAGGATCCAAGGCTCGAACAGCGGTTGCGCGAATTGATCGGGCTCTTCGAGAAGCGCATCCTCGACCCGCGCACGCATCACTTCAACCACTTCTTCGACGAACAATGGCGCGTGCGGTCGGACACCTACACCTTCGGCCATGACATCGAAGGGACCTGGCTGCTCTGCGAAGCGGCCGAAGTGCTGGGAGATCCCGCGCTGCTCGATCACGTGCGGACCGTGGCGCTGCCGATGGCCCAGACGGCGCTCCGGGAGGGCGTCGCCCCCGACGGCGCGCTCTGTTACGAAGGGAAGGGCGGAAAAATCATCGATCCAGGCAAGGAATGCTGGCCGCAGGCTGAGGCCGTGATCGGGTTCCTTAACGCGTTCCAGCTTTCCAGGGAGTCGAAGTACCTCGATGCCTCGATCCGCGCTTACGATTTTATCGAAAACCGTCTCGTGGACCGTGTTCACGGTGAATGGTTCTGGCGCATCAACGAGGACGGTCGCCCCGACCCGAAACTCCCCAAGGTCAGCGAATGGAAGGGCCCGTATCACGGCTCGCGGATGTGCTTGGAAACACTGCACCGGTTGCACACAATGCAGTCATGACAAGCCGAAACCACGGAAAGCCGTCGTGTCCGCCGCACCCACTGCTTCCCGTGTTCGCTGCAATCCTGGCTGCGGCGATGCTCATCGCCGTCAACACCTCCGCCGAGAGCAGCGTCGGCATCTTCAACGTGCTCGATTACGGCGCCAGGGGAGACGGCACGAACGACGATACCGTGCCTATCCAGAAGGCCGTGGATGCCTGCGGCGAACAGGGCGGGGGACAGGTGCTCCTGCCGTCGGGCAAGCTCTTTCTATCGGGCGCGATCACCCTGCGCAGCGGAATCGATTTCCACCTTGCCGGCACCGCCGTTCTTAAAGGCAGCCCGGACTGGCGCGCCTACGGCAAACCGGGCGCATTGCTGTTCGCGAAGGATGCCCGGGGCCTCACGGTCTCCGGCACCGGCGTGTTGGACGGCAACGACCGCGCCGTGTGGCAGGAATTGGCCGATGAAGAGGCCGGCGGCAACGTCAACAAGGACGGGTGGTGGCCCGAGTCTTTCACCGGCAATTGGTGGCCATTTGATAAACTACCGACCCAGCCGCAAACGCACGGCGGACGACCGATGATGGTGATTTTCATCGGCTGCGAGCGGGTTCGCCTGCGCGATGTCACCTTGCGGAACGCCCCAAGCTGGACGGTCCATCTGGTCGGCTGCGAGGAGGTCTCGATCGACTCCATCAGCATCCGCAACGCGTGGGACGTGGCGAACAACGACGGCATCGACATCGACCATTGCCGCGACGTTCGCGTCGCCAATTGCTCCATCGAAGCCGCCGACGACGGCATTGTAATCAAGAACACCCCGAACTTCGCCTCCTATGGCGGGTCGGCCCGCATCACCGTCACGGGTTGCATCGTCGCGTCGCGAAGCTGCGCCCTGAAGGTGGACGAGATTTACACCCAACCCGGCGCCCGCGACATCGTGTTCGCCGATTGCGTCGTGTCCCACAGCAATCGAGGGTTGTGCATCCAAAGCCGGGACGAAGGCGACATCGAAAACGTCCTCTTCGCCAATATCACCGTCGAAACACGCTTCTCGCCTCACAAATGGTGGGGCGCCGCCGAGCCCGTTCATATCAGCCTGTTCCCAAGGACGCCACAAACGAAGCTGGGCCACGTCCGCAACATCCGGTTCAGCAACATTCTTTGCCACAGCGAAAACGGAATTTTCCTCCAGGGCTGGACGAATCGTCCCCTGGAAAACATTGTGTTCGACAACGTCCGCCTCGAGCTGGCGAAGACCAGCGATGTGCCGGGGGGCTTTTACGATCTGCGTCCCGCGGGAGTGTTCAAGGGCGTTTTTGAAAGCAAGCTGGCGGGGATTTATGCGCGCCATGTCAAGGGACTCTCACTACGCGACACCGAGGTGGGGTGGGGGGAACCTTCGGATCGGGTTTACGGTGAAGCGTTCGACAAGGCCGACGTCGAGGACCTGAAACTGGATGACGTCACGCTGGGGGCGCTGCCCAAAACGGCCCGGGCCCAACAGCCTTGAGCGTTCCATCATCCCGCCAGCGCGCCCAATTTGGCATTGGCTTGAGAGATCATCGCCAGGGTGCTTTTGTCCGTATCGAACACCGAGTTGAGCCCCTGCGGTTCGCAGGGCGGATCGCCTGTCAGCCCCGTGGCTGAATCCGGTTTGCCGACACCCGGCCGGCCTTCACCGCCCCAGGTCCAGAAGTTGGCGCCCTGTAACGCCCGGCCCGCCTTGCAGGAATCCGCCACCTGCTGGAACATCCGGCCATAATAATCGTCGCGCGCCGCCGTGGGCGTCTCTGGTTCATATTTCTCATGATCGCGCGGCAACCCGAATTCCTCTAAAACCAGCGGCTTGTGCAGCGTGTCTGTCGCCAGCACGGTGTGCTGTTCCACGTGGTCCTTCGCCCTCGCCGCGGCGCTTTCGTATTCCGGCGAAAGCTGGGGGTCCTTGAGCCAGCCCCAGTTCTTCAGCCACATGTGTACTGTGACGTAATCGATCGCCGGGGTCTTGTGCACCTCGACAAAAACCTCCGGCTTCTTCAGGGAGCCCCAAATGCCTTCCGAGCCGGTGCAGACCAGATGGTTCGGATCCTGGTCGTGAATGAACCTGGCCGTCTGGTCCACCCATTTGGCGAAAATGGGGACATCATCGACCGTTTTGGCGTCGTCGGTGCCGGGACGCGGCTCGTTGGCCAGCTCCCAGGTCATAATGGCCGGGTCATGGCGGTAGATCTGCCCGTTGACGGTGTTGCGGCGCTGTATCAATTGCGAAACGTAGGCGCGATACAGCTCGCTCGCAGCCGGCAGGGTATAAAACCGGGCGGAGAATTGCATGAAGGCGTGCCAGTCGCCACGGGCCATCACCGGCCGGTCCGGGTCGGGGATGGTCTCTCCCGTCACCCAGCGGACGTACTGTGCGAAGCCGCCGGACCACTGCCAATAGTTGGACACAAACAGAATCCCCCGCATTTTGCGCTTCGCCATTTCGGCCAGGCAAAAATCCAGTCCGCGAAGCAGGTCCTCGTCCCAATCACGCGCGCCGCGTTTGGTGCCGCGCGGGATCGAGCCTGCCAGGGGCGAAGTTTCCGAGCCTGCCAGCAGACGGATGTTCGTCACGCCGATCCGTTGCAGGCGGTCGAGTTCACGCACGAGCCGCTGCCGCCCGCCCGCCAGCGCCGGGTCGCCGAGATAGCAGCCATACCACAGGTTGGTCCCGACATAGAAGTAGGGCCGGTCCCGCCATTCGAACCTGCCGTTGCGAACGCCGACGAAATCGCCGGCGCTTCTTCGCGGGCGCGCGGAGTTCGTCTGGGCGCTGGCGTATCCGGCTGCGACCAGCGGCAGCGCCAGGGCGGTGGTCTTGAGGAACGTTCTTCGCGAAGTATGCTTGTGGATCATGGCCCAAACTCCAGGTTTCTAATGGGTGATTGTTGCGGCAATTCGGCGACACGCCCCTCTCCGTGATTTCGGCGACAGGCGTCATGCTTCGTTCCAGCATTAGCACACCGCGGACGAACCGATCAAGTGGCCCGAAGAATTCCGTTGTAGCCATTTTTGATGACATTGTCACCGCCCGACTTCATCCTACCTTCAAACGGAAGCATTGAATTGACATGACCACAAAATCCTTCAACCAAAAACTGAAGCGGCTCCGCCAGCGGCACGCGCAACTCATCCGGCGGCGCAATCGCCCGCAACAGAACGGCAATGGCATCTTCGACCGCTACGAACGGCCCGTTCTCACAGCCGACCACACACCGCTTTCCTGGCGATACGATTTCAACCCCGCCACAAACCCGCGCCTCATGACGCGGATGGGCATCAACGCCGTGTTCAATGTCGGCGCCATGGAGTGGAACGGCAATATCGTCCTCATGGGCCGCGTCGAGGGCTGGGATCGCAAGTCGTTCTTCGCCATCGCCGAAAGCAAAAACGGCGTGGACGGCTTCCGGTTTTGGGATTACCCGGTCCGGATGCCTGACTACGAACCGCAGGAAACAAACCTGTACGACATGCGCCTCGTCCGCCACGAGGACGGCTGGGTGTACGGCCTGTTCTGCGCCGAGCGTCACGATGACTCCAAACCGGGTGATCTGTCCGCCGCCATCGCCCGTTGCGGCATCGCACGCACCAAGGACCTCGTGAAATGGGAACGGTTGCCCGATCTCAAGACCAACTCCCAGCACCAGCGCAACTGCGTCCTCCATCCGGAATTCGTCAAAGGGAAATACGCGCTCTATACCCGCCCCATGACCGACTTTGCGGCCACCGGCACCGGCGACGGCATCGGCTGGGGTTTGTGCGATGACATCGAGAACGCGGTCATCGGACGGGAACAGATAATCGACCCGCGCTTTTACCACACGCTCAAGGAAGGCAAGAACGGCCTGGGCCCGGCCCCCATACGGACGAGCAAGGGCTGGCTGCACCTGGCGCACGGCGTGCGGAACACCGCCGCCGGCATGCGTTACGTCCTCTATCTTTTCCTGTGCGACCTGAACGACCCCGCCAAACTCATCAAGTCTCCCGGCGGTTATTTCCTCGCCCCGGAAGGCGAGGAGCGGGTGGGCGATGTCTCGAATGTGGTCTTTGCCAATGGCTGGGTCGCCCGCAAGAACGGCGACGTTTTCATTTACTACGGCTCCTCCGACACCCGCACCCACGTCGCGACCAGCACGGTGGACGGATTGCTCGATTACGTGCTGAACACGCCGGAAGACGGCATGCGCTCCTCCCTCTGCGTGGACCAACGCTGCCGGCTGATCGAAAAAAACCTGCGATTGTCAGGCGGAAACAAACGCTCGTAGCGGCAACCCTATCCCAGTTTCACCGTCTCTCCGGTCCTGATGGATTTGTAGATCGCCGTCAGGATCTTCAGGTCGCGCAGGCCTTCTTCGCCTGGCACCCGGGTCGCCTTGACGCCCAGGATGCACTGCGCGAAATCATCCATCTCCGCCGCAAATTGGTAGAATTCCCCGAGGGAATCAACCTCGGGATACCGTATTTCCTCGCCGTCACTGCGCCGGCCACGGTTGCCATCGTAGTAAAATCCCGGGTCGAGCTGGAACCATCCCTTGTCCGCGACCGCCCGGTAACCCCCGACAAGGCTCGAGTTATAACTGGTGCTGCAATCCGCAATCACCCCGCTCGGAAACTTCGCCTGCCATACCACCGTCTCGTCCACTTCCTTGAATTTCACCGGGTCGGTCTTGGTTTCCATCCCGGAGACGGCGATGGGTTCCTCGCCGGTGATGAAACGGGTGGCCTGCAATGCGTAAATGCCCACATCCATGAGCGCGCCGCCCCCGGACAAGGCCTTGTTGAACCGCCAGGCGCCGGAGGGCAGGTCGAGGTGAATGTCGAAACAGGCCTGGATGATCCGCAGATCCCCGAATACCTTCTCCCGCGCAAGTCGCATGCACTCCAGATTGTGCGGCTCAAACCGGCAACGGTAGCCAATCGCCAGCAGACGGTTGGCTGCCTTGCAAACGTCGATCATCTCCTGGCATTTCTCGGACGACGCCTCCATCGGCTTCTCGCATAACACGTGCTTGCCCGCCTTCGCCGCCAGGATCGTGTGCTCGGCGTGCAGCGCGTTGGGCGTGACCACATAAACGGCGTCAATGTCCGGATTGTCCGCCATCTTCGCCATCGTTTCGTAGCTATAGATGTTCCGGCCGGGAATGTTGTATTGCGCCTTCCACTTCTCCGCCTTCGCGGGTGTGCCCGTGATGATTCCCGTCAGCCGGCAGTTTTTGGTATGTTGCAGCGCGGGAGCGATTTGATGCGTGCTCAGACTGCCAAGACCGCAAAGGGCGAAACCGATTTTCTTCTCCGCCGCCTGCGCCAGCGCGCGCGTCACAACGGTGCTGATGAAAGGCGCGGCCAGCGCGGCTGACAGGGTCTGTCGGATGAATCTGCGACGCGGTAGTGCTTTCATACTTTTGGAGCGGAGATAAGTGCGGAGCACTGAGCTGTTGATAAAAACGCCTGAGCTCTCATGGAGGTGGGAGTTTCCGTCAAGCCTCGACAAAGTTCAAGCGACAAACTCCATCTCACGAGTCAACCATAAGAACCGACCGTCTATTCCCGCAGGTCCTCCCGGCGTTGCCGCGACGAAGGAGGGGCTACGCTGGGTGGTGCATCACAAATTGAAATCAACCCTGAGAGGGTTGAATCAAATCGCGGTGAAACGGAAACGGCGATCCAACCCCGTTGGGGTTGATGATTTTTTGGACGACGACCCAGGGTAGTCGCTCCGCTCCAACCCTGGGCTGAATGATGGAATCCCGTTGGGATTCTCGAATGGAATGTTTGGCAGGGCGGGCCGTTCTCTGGCCGCCGCTCGTCCGCACGCCAACGACGGCGCACACGGAGTGATGCGCCCTGCCTGACACGCCGCGACCGGGCGGGAGGTTCCGGGTAGCGATAAAGGTTCCGCTTCTCACAAAGTGGGGCGGCGAGTGGAGGCAGGGGATTTCAACACAGCCGTGCGACGATTCTTTTGCAACCTTTGCGGCGCATAGCTCTTCTTTTGTGAAACGTCCGTAAAGCATTCGCCGAACTCCATTTTCAATTTCACCGGCCAGCAGGAACGGTTCAGCAAGTTTCTGAAACTGTTCTGTCAGGTCGGTCGCAGTAATGATGCCGCAGAGTTGCTTGTCTCCGGCTCTAACGAGTACGTAGGCATAATCAGCCACGATGCGAATCGCGGAAAATAAGGAGTCACCTATTCCAACTTCGTGCGCATGCCGAGACAATGTTCCCACACGACGCCCACTGTCCACGGGCTGATTTATTTGCACTAATTGAATGCTGCGACGACCTGATGAATCGCGCGGGTGTGTTCCGGGGTGCTGCCGCAACAGGAACCGATGATGTTGGCGCCGGCCGCCAGCGCTTCGGCCACCCCACCCGCCATGTCGGCGGGTGATTGTTTGTAAACAGCCCGTCCCTTTTCCAGCACCGGCAGACCGGCATTGGGCTGCACCATGACCGGCAACTTGCAGTGTTCCCGATAGATTTTCGAAACTTTCGCGGCGCCGGTCATGTCCATGCCGGTGCCGCAGTTCAATGCCACGATGTTCGCGCCCCGTTCCTCGATAAACCCGGCGGCCTGCGCGGGCAAGACGCCCATCATCGTGACATAAAACGTCTTGTCTGCGGATAAATCGTAGGCAAGTGAAGCGATGACACACGGAGCCCCGGCGGCTTTGGCAGCGTCAATGGCGATTCCGATTTCGTCAAGCGATGTTTGTGTCTCTATAATGATCGCATCCGCGCCGGCTTCGACCAGCGCCCGGGCCTGTTCTTCGTAAGCGGCCCGGGCCTCCTGTTACGACAGGTCGCCGTACGGTTCCAGAATCGCACCGAGTGGACCGAGGTCCCCAAGCACATAACCTTCGCGCCCGGCAAACGCTTCGCGCGCGATGCGGACTCCCGCCTGGTTGATGGCGCGCAAGTCATCAGCGTGGTTGTGCCGCCTCAGCATGATCCGGCTTCCTCCAAAGGTATTGGTGATGATGCAATCCGCGCCCGCGTCCGCGTAACGCCGCTGAATGGCCTGGACACGTTCGGGGTGCGTGAGATTCCAAACCTCGCCACAGGCGCCGCTTTCGAGGCCGGCCAGCATCAGTTGAGTGCCCATCGCGCCGTCGCAAACGAGACGGCGTTCCAGCAGGGTTTCTTGAAGTGATTTTTCATCATTAGAGCAGGGTTCCGGGCTATGTCAGGACGTATGGTTAAGACAGCCGATGATTATGTTCAAGACCCGAATTTAATGCTAGAGTATGGCCAACGACGCCGTTTATCCTATTGAACCGCATACAAAAATCGAAGGCGGCCACATGAGCGTCGAACTGCATTTCAATAATCAACGACGTGACGTCGCGCCGGGCATTTCGTTGTTCGATTATGCCGAATCGCTGGGCATCAACGTGCCGACTTCCTGCCGCAAGCAGGGCAACTGCAAGGAATGTGTGGTGGAGGTCACCGAAGGAATGGATTGCCTTTCGGCCCGGGTTCCGGCTGAGAAACATCTGGAAGGCAACTTCCGATTGTCCTGCTCCTGCCGCATCGTCAAGGATTCCGGTATCGTCCGCTGCCACACGATGCGGCGCGGCGAAATGCGAATTGAACGCGATGCGCTGCATCTTCCCGGCGGCAATCAAAAGCTGAAGCTCGAGCCGGCGGTGACCCGCGACGGCGACCGGATTCTTTTGGACGGCGCGGAAATCGCCCGCTCGACCGGTCCCATTCACGGGCTGGCGATGGATTTGGGCACCACCGCCGTCGTGCTCCGGCTCCTGAACCTGGAAACCGGCGAGGTTATTGCCGACGCTTCCTTTGAAAATCCCCAGCGGTTCGGCGGGTCGGACGTGATGTCACGGATTCATTACGACACGGAGGAAGGCGGTCACCTGCTGCAAAGGACGTTGGCCGGGTATCTCACCCATGCCATCGAGGAATTTCCCGTGGACCCGAAGACGATTTACGAAATGGTCGTTGCGGGAAACTCGACCATGCGCGACATGTTCTTCCGCCTGAACGTTTATTCCATCGGGCAAAGTCCCTACCGTTCCAGCACCGAACTGGAGATGGCGGACGGCCACCGGACCACGACCAGCCTGGCCGAACCGGCAAACAAATTGTTGCTGCCGCTGCATCCCAAAGCGCGCGCTTATGGCATGCCCATCATCAGCGGTCACGTCGGTGCCGACGCCGCTGCGTGCATGTTGGCGGTGGATGTGGCGAATGAGGAACGGCTCATCGCCATCATGGACATCGGCACCAACAGAATTGATTGTCGGCAACCGGCACAAACTTTTTGCCGCTTCCTGTCTCGCCGGACCGGCGTTTGAAGGCGGCAAAATTTCCTGCGGCATGCCGGGACTGCCGGGCGCGATTGAAAAAGTGAAGCTCAACGCGGACGGCTCATTTTCCACGGAGGTGATCGGCGGCGGTCCGCCGGAAGGCATGTGCGGTTCCGGCCTGATAGACCTGTTGAGCGAACTGTTGAAGCACAACCGGATCAACGCCTTGGGACGCTTTGAAAACGGCGAAGACAGCATCGTCGTGGACCAGCGCGGCGACCCGCCGGTCTATTTCACGGAAAGCGACATCAACGAACTGGCCCAGGCCAAGGGCGCCAACGTCGCCGGCTTGCAGATCGTTTTCCAGCAATATGGAATCCGGTTTGACAACCTGGACATTTTTTACCTGGCCGGCGGTTTTGGCCGGCACTTGAACGTGGAATCCTCAAAACGGATCGGGCTGATTCCGAACATTGCCGATTCCAAAATCCTGCAGGTGGGCAACGCCTCGATTGAAGGCGCCTGCATGGCGTTGTTGTCACGCACGAAACGCATGGAATTGGAAAACCTCGTCAAACGCGTGACCCATTGCCGTCTGGAAGCGCACCCGCACTTTTTCGATTATTTTGTCGAAGGCTGCCAGTTCAACCCCGCCGAATCCCCCAAGACACTGGAGGGTTCAGCACAATGACCGGTCTGGCTTGAAGAGGCTTTGACATGCTCGAACTGACCGACAAACACCCGGACATCAACGTCCAGGAAAGCGAATACACGCGGCTGTTGGGATACCCGAAGCAGCACGTGCGGGAGGGGCGATCCCGTGAACTCGCCGACTGGGTGAGGCAATGGTATGCCGCCAACGGCCGGCCGTGGATTTACGCGCGACAGGCCGATCACCTCGAACTGGCCAACGAACGGTTGCGCATTCACGGCGCCGGGTTCTCATCGAAACAACTTCACGACCAGTTCGTCGCCGCCCGGGCCCATACGGCGGTGCTCGTTGCGGTAAGCGCCGGAAAGGAATGCGAGGAGAAGGCGCGGCAACTCTGGCAGGAGGGAAAACCGGACGAATACTTCTTCGTGGAAATGTATGGCTCGGCGGTGGTCGAACATCTGGTGACCATTGCCAGCGGCCGCATCTGCGGATGGGCCGATCAAAACGACATGGCGGTCCTGCCGCATTACAGTCCGGGCTATTCGGGCTGGGACATCTCCGATCAAATCAAACTATGGCAACTGATCCGGCAGAAGTCGGGACGCGATTTTCCCGGCGACATTCACGTGCTGGACACCGGGATGTTGCGGCCGAAGAAATCGCTGCTGGCGGTGTTCGGCGTGACGCGGCACCTGGACAGGGTGCGGAATCTGGCGACGTTGATTCCGTGCGAAAACTGCTCGCTGCCGGGCTGTCAATATCGCCGCACGCCGTATCGGCATTCGCCACCACAAAATGAAGACGTGCGCCGGCTCCAGGGCGAACGGACGGAGGAGTGGGAGACAAATTGCGACGCCGAGCGGCGCGCCCACAAATGGGGGCTGGCAAATTGGGGTCACAAATTGGGGTCACATCTTAATA
>PLQC01000002.1 GCA_003159675.1 Limisphaerales bacterium | reverse complement strand
CCGGCACTCAGCATAAGTCATCTTATCCAAACGTTTGGATAAAATTACGATGTGGTCGAGGACTTCGATCTTTAGAAGTTGGCCGGCTCGGATGAGGTCGCGAGTAATCTTGATGTCCGCTTCGGACGGAGTTGATTCACCGCTTGGGTGATTATGTGCAATGATGATTGCGGCGGCACTCGCCATGATGGCTAAACGAAATACTTCACGGGGATGGCAGAGGATCGTATCCATCGTGCCAATGGACACCAGATAGTGACCTTTGATGCGCCGACGTGTGTTGAGGATGAAAACCACCAGACATTCACATTCAGAATTGAAGTAAGGATGACTGGCGATATGCGTTTTCCAATAGGCGGCTGCCTGATCCGGTGTTTCGCAGTGTTGCATGTTTTCGGGTGTGGGACATTCCCGCAATGAAACGATTTTCCATTCCTGGGGTTGAGCCGGGAATTTTACCGGCTTGATGACTTGATTGACGGGCTGCGGAGCGGTTGCGGGGCATCCAGTGGAGATGAGGTTTTCCGTTGTGTTCATGTTTTGCGTTTCGTTTTGAAGGAGCGGGACTGCTCTCTTCACCCGCCCGGAGAGAGCAGGACCGCTCCTAACGAAACGCACCCGTCTGCACCTGCGCCGTCGGGCGGCGGAGCATCAGCAACTGAGTGACGGCGGGCGCAAAAATGTTGCGCCTGCCGGCGCGATGTTGCGCGGAGCAACCAGAGGCGCGGGTGCAGACGGGATGAACACGGCGGAAACCGCATCGGCGGATGCCTGATAAGTGACAAGCGCGTCGGCAATTCGATGCTGCACCGATTCTCAAAACACTTGTGGGAGTGTTAAAAAATGAACCCCGAATTTTTAACGGCAGAATGGCCTCATTTCAGAATCTCCCGCGTTTCAAGCGTAAGTCGGATGATTCAGTGGGTTTAGCGAAAACGAAATGGAAAGACGGTCGGTGCTGCTGGACGGAGCAGCGGGCGGAACGAACGCATAGTCGTCTCCGCCAAGCGCGACGGCAAGCGGCACGGACCGGTCGTGAACCAAACCGTCGCGGCGCGTGCGTTGGGTTGGCGGAGCGAAGTGAGCGCAGTCAACCGCACGCACGGGCCAGCGCGGTGCTAATACGGCAGTGAGTCAGGCAATTTGTAATATTTTTAGTGCCAGTGAAAGTGCCAGTGAACGGGTGATGAATGAGTAATTGGTGAGTAGTTGATTGGTATTGGGTGCGTAATCGCTGGTGCTTGACAAACATGCAGAAATGCCTGATTCTATTGGCGTTCGTTAGTTATGAGGCTGTTCGCCTCTGGTGGTAGGGTGGTAATTGCGGGGTAGTGGATTTTGAAAAAATCCCCTGACCTCGTCCGATTCCGACCCTCGCCTCCAGCTCTAACTGCTGGTGCAGCAAAGAATTAGGAGTCGCGGAAGGCCAATGGCTAACGGTTTGGCTAAAAGTTTTGAAATTCAATCAAAATTGTTTTTGGATTCGGGTGCATTGCGCCAGAACTGCCTAACCGCCGGAGTCGGCTTCAAGATAGTCTCGATGACGCATGAACATGAAACCGCGTTATCGCCTGTTCCTCCACCGCAAGAGCGTCTATTACGCCTTCGACTCCACCACCAAACGCTTCGAGAGCCTCAAGACCAAGAACAAGGTCGAAGCCACCCGGATGCTCGTCGCGCTGAACGAAGCCGGCCAGCAGCCGGCCATGAACCCGGTGGCTCGCTGTGCTTGAGCATCTTGCGCAACGTTCGCCAGTGCATCCCCGTCTCGCGGAGAATCTGCCGCCGACTCACTCCCTCCACCAATACCCGCCTGCGTATCTCACTCCAGTTTTCCATATCTGCGTACACCCTTCATGGTTATTGAAGGTGCCGCATCACGCAGCCCCCAACCCCGTCACACGAATGACGCCCGCCGCACTTTTCGACCGCCGTTTACACAGGCGCTGGCGAGCCATACAATGGACAAGACGAGCGCGCCGGAACTCACCCCGTGCGATTGCACTTCTTAAAAGGTAGGGTAATACCCCATGGCACTTACATTTTCCTCTACCATGATTGACGTTGTTTCACAGAAATGTTTTACAAAAAAAACTATGAAATATAAATTGCAAATGTTGGCCGGAGCATCGGTCGCGTCACTCATGGCGTTCACCGCGCTGGCCCAAGATACAACCAATCCTAAAATGGATGAAACCCAATCTTCGCGTCAGCACATGACCCAAGGACGCAATGACCAGTTAAAAGACACGGCCAAAGCCAGCGACATCATTGGGATGACCGTAAAAAACTATCAGCACGAAAAGCTCGGAAAAGTGGCCGCTCTCGCGGTGGATGTGGAATCCGGCCGGATCGTGCAGGTGATAATTTCCACTGGCGGGCTTCTTGGCATGGGCGAGACGTTAACGCCGGTGCCGCCGGGAGCGTTGCATCACGACATGGGCGAGAAAGTCTTTCGCTTGAATACGAGCATGGAGAAATTCAATGCCGCCCCCAAGTGTGACACCGCGAAGCGGGACGAAGACACGCAATCCAACCGGGTGAGTGAAGTTTATGGTTATTACGGCCAACAACCTTACTTCGTTGCCGATCGTGACGGATACAGGAATGCCAACATGGATGGGACATTCGCCAGCACATTGCCCCGCAATATGGATGGGACAATCAATACGGATGGAGCGCGCAACATGGACAAAGTCCACAATGCGGAAATAGCCCGCAATGTGGAGGCAACCAACAACTCGATTTCAACCCGTAACCCGGACGGAACCTGGAAGCGGGAATATTACTCAAATGAGGGGCGAGCCAACAATTCCTGGTCGCGGTTGGGTTATGTCCAGAAGGCGAGCAAGCTCATGGGCATGCCGGTGAAGAACCTGCAGGATGAGAAACTCGGCAAGGTGGAAAACTTCGTGGTTGATCTCTCGTCTGGCCGCATCGTGGCGGTCATCATTTCGTCCGGCGGATTCATCGGGATAAGCGACGAGTTGAGCGCCGTTCCGCCCACCGCGCTCCGGTTCAATGCGGAACATGACATCCTCCAACTTGACGCCTCAAAGGAGATGCTGGCCAGTTCACCGCACTTCAAAGCCAACGAATGGCCCGATTTTAGACAGCCCGGTTATGCGGGCGGAGTGTACCACGCCTACAAGGTTGAGCCTTACTTCAACACCGACACGACGACCGACGCTGATAACACCCGGCGAAATGTTCGTGATCGCGACAACGGGACACTAACGCCGCTCGATCAGGGCAACAGCCACGCCGACGTGAACACCACGGCGCAGATTCGCAAAGAAATNNCTCATCGGTGAAATCGCGGATCGGGTCGCGCACGCCGGGAATGTGGACAACCAACTGGAAGTGAAGCTCACCAACAGCAGCAACAACTAATTTGGTCATCAATCAACACAAACAAACCCAAAAGAAAGTTAATTATATGTCAAAAAAATCTGTATTCTGCATCGCCACCTCCCGCGAGCAAGCCGATCGAATTGTCAATCAGCTCAAAACCGCGAACTTCTCCAACAACGACATCTCCGTGCTGTTCCCCGACAAGGGCACGACCCGCGATTTCGCGCACGAGAAGAACACGAAAGCCCCGGAAGGCACTGTCGCCGGCGCCGGCACGGGCGGCGTCATCGGCGGAGCGTTGGGATGGATCGCCGGGATTGGCGCATTGGCCATTCCGGGAGTCGGCCCCTTCATCGCCGCCGGACCGATTATTGCCGCGTTGAGCGGTGCTGCGGTCGGTGCGGCCGTGGGCGGTATCGCCGGCGGGTTAATCGGTCTGGGCATTCCTGAGATCGAAGCCAAGCGTTACGAAGGCAAGGTTAAGGCAGGCAATATCCTCCTCTCGGTCCACACCGAGAACCCAGAGGAAATCACCCGGGCCAAGGACATCTTCACCAAAGCCGGGGCGCAGGACATCTGCACCACAGGCGAAGCGTCCACATCCAAGGACAGCAAGGCCACCGACCGCCCGGCGGTTCCGACGCAGGCTGCTTATGGCGGTCATGGCCGGTGATGGCTTAAAAACTCTACCTGCGGTTGAGATAAAACTTGACCGCAGGAACAACACAAACAAATCAACAAACAAAATGAAAATGAAAACACTCAAAGATTTATTTCTGGACGAACTGAAGGATATGTATGACGCGGAGCATCGCATCATCAAAGCCCTGCCCAAACTGGCCAAGGCCGCAACTTGTGAAAAGTTGAAGGCCGCATTTTTGGCTCACTTGGAAGAAACCAAAGGACAGGTGACGAAACTGGAAAAAGTGTTCCAATCCTTCGGCGAAACCGCCAAAGCAAAAAAATGTGAAGCGACTGTGGGACTTCTAAAAGAAGGCGACGAAATTGCGGCCGACAATAAAGGCGAACCGACAATCAATGCCGCGTTGATTTCAGCGGGGCAAAAAGTCGAGCATTACGAAATCGCCTCTTACGGTTGCCTGCACGAATGGGCGGGTCTGCTGGGGAATAAGGAGGCCGCCAATCTGATTGAAGAAATTCTCGACCAGGAAAAGGGCGCCAATAAAAAGCTCATGGAGTTGGCGCGGGCCAGCAGCAATAAGGAAGCATTGTGAGGCTGCGACGAAACAGAATCGAATAATGGGACTTCGGACAAAAGACCGTCGAATTTGCGCCGGGGTGTTCGTCCCGTTAATTCCAGCCGCAAGCCGGCAGAGGCTTTGGTGTAAAAAACCACGGCCCGGCAACCGCCGCAAGGCAGTTGCAGGGCTGCCAAACAATTAACCATTTCCAGCTATGATTGCACTCGCAATAACCCCGATGTTCGGTGCCGCTGGTTTCTCCTTGGTTTATCTCCTGGGCAGCGGCGGTCTTTTTGGAGCCTTCATCATCTTCATCGTGGCGAAAATGTTCGGTAAATAAATTTCACCACAACAAATAAAAAACATGGATAAACACAAACATACAGCCGGTAACGACATGGGCACACTTGCCGAGGACGCGCGCGCATTGATGGCCGCCACGGCGGACGTCGTCGGGGAAAAAGTGGCGGAAGCCCGCAAGCGTCTTCATTCCGCGCTGGAAAGCGCCAAGGAAATCGCGGCCAATGTCCGCGATAAGGCCGTCGCCGGTGCGAAAGCCACGGACGAAGCTGTGCGTGAACATCCCTATAAAGCCATTGGTATCGCCCTCGGTGTCGGAGCACTCATCGGCTTTGTCATCGCCCGCCGATGCTCCCGCAAACGCGACTGATCCTGCAATAAAATAACCAATCACCATTTCCAGCATACTGTCACCACG
>PLQC01000156.1 GCA_003159675.1 Limisphaerales bacterium | reverse complement strand
ACAAAACTCATACCCTCGCGAAGGTACGCGAATTCCTCCACTATCCTGCCTGAAGATCAACTTTTTCAGGACCGTGATTTGTCAGCACGATCCGTTTCCATTCAAGGCTTGACGCCCCAAAATTGAGAAGCACTCCCACTTCCAGTCCGGAGGCCTTCAAGTAGTTAATGACTTGCGATTCTTCCCGTGAGGTGAGTTTGTCCAACGCCTTGAGCTCCACAATGATTTTCCCAAACGCGACGAAATCCGCGACGTAAGTCTTCTTGAGTGGGCGGCCTTTGTAAGAGAGGTGCATCTCTCTTTGTGGTTCGGAGGGGACTTTTCGGCAAACAAGTTCGATCTCCATGCATTCCTGGTAAACGGGTTCTGAAAAACCAAACCCTTTTTCGCGATGCACTTCCATTGCCGCGCCAACAATGGTGTAAACCTCGTCTTTGAGAATCAGTTTTTCCATAATATCCCTTTGTTTTGGTTCCCTCCCCATTCGCGAACATTCGCGAAATTCGCGGATCACAGAAGTTTTTATCCGCGAATGACGGGAATGTACGCGAATTCAATTTAGCAGTCGATACCAATTGTCCCGCTGATGCGGTTCGTACCCCAGTTCCTGGATCAGCCGGCGCATGTCCGCCACCGTCATGCGGAAGGTCGTCCCGGCCTGCGAAACGACGTTCTCCTCGATCATGATGCTGCCCAGATCGTTGGCGCCGAATCTTAACGCGACCTGCCCGACCTCCTGCCCCTGCGTCACCCAGGAACTTTGCACACTGGGAAAATTGTCGAGGTAAATCCGGCCCAATGCCTGCGTCCTTAGGTATTCCTGCGCCCCCACCGTCGGCGCCTTCAACTTCGTGTGCTCCGCCTGAAACGTCCAGCAAATGAATGCCGTGAACCCTTTCGTCTTGTCCTGCTGAACGCGCAGCCGGTCCAGATGATCGATCCGGTCCTCAACCGTTTCCACATGCCCGAACATCATCGTGGCCGAAGAATTCAACCCCAGCCCATGCGCCACATCCATCACCTCCAGCCAGTCGTCGCTCATCGCTTTAAGCGGGGAAATCCGACGGCGCACCCGGTCCACCAGGATCTCGCCGCCTCCCCCGGGAATCGAGCCCAGGCCCGCCGCCTTGAAATCGCCGATGGTTTTCTCCATCGGCTCGTCAAACACCTCGCGAAAGTGGACAAATTCGCTCGGGCTGAATCCATGAATGTTGATCTGTGGAAATTTGGCTTTGATGTGGGACAGCAAATCGAGATACCACTGCTTCGTCAGCTTCGGATGATGCCCCCCCTGCATCAGGATCTGCGTGCCGCCCAGCGACAGAGTCTCCTCGATTTTCCTGTCCATCTCGTCGAACGTGATGATGTAAGCGTCGTCATCCTCTTCCGTGCGATAAAAGGCGCAGAACTTGCAATAGACATTGCACACGTTCGTGTAGTTGACGTTGCGGTCAACGATGTAAGTCACGATCTCGTTGCCGCGACCGTCATGAGCGGCGGACCGGGCGAGCTGGCGCCGCCGGTCCGCGAGCATCCCGAGTTCTTCGAGCGGCAGATGATACAGCCGCAATGCCTCGGCCCGGTCGATGCGCCGGCCGTCCCAAACCCGCTGCAACAATTCGTCCAACGACGCGTCGTGGATCACGCTCACCTCCGCAGCATCCCGGGAAACCCCCCGCCCATGCGCGCCATCATCTTCGAGAATTTGCCCATTTTCTTCATCATCTGCTGCATCTGGCCAAACTTGTTCAGCATCGTGTTCAACTCCGCCACGCTCACGCCGCTGCCCTTGGCAATCCGCACGCGACGCTTGGCATTGAGAATCTGCGGACTGCGCCGTTCCTTCGGCGTCATCCCGCAAATCATCGCCTCCATGCGGCGAAATTCCTTTTCCTGCTTCGACATGTCGGCATCCTTCAGCATCTCCGCGCCGCCCGGCAACATGCCGACGATGGATTCGAGCGAGCCGAGCTTTTTCATCTGGCGCAATTGTTCGAGGAAATCCTCCAGGGTGAACTGGCCCTTGCGCATCTTCTCCTCCATGCGCTTCGCGTCGTCCAGATCCACCGCTTCGGCGGCCTTCTCCACCAGGCTGACCACGTCGCCCATCCCCAGAATCCGCGAGGCCATCCGCTCCGGATGAAACGGTTCAAATTCCTCCAGCTTCTCACCCACGCCGGCAAACTTGATCGGCTTGCCCGTCACCGCCCTCAAACTCAGCGCCGCTCCGCCCCGCGCGTCGCCATCCAGCTTCGTCAGGATCGAGCCCGTGATCGCCAGGGCCTGGTCGAAATGCGTCGCTACGTTGACGGCCTCCTGGCCGGTCGCCGCATCGAGCACGAGCAGGACCTCCCGCGGCTTCACCAGGTCGCGCAACTGCACCAGCTCCTGCACCAGCGGCTCGTCGATCTGCAACCGTCCAGCCGTGTCGAAAATCAAAATGTTGCGGTTGTTTGCCGCGGCAAAATCCAGCGCCCCCCGGGCGATCGTCAAAACGTCCTTCTCCCCCTGCTTCACGAACACCGGCAAATCCAGTTGCCTGCCCAGCGTCTCGAGCTGAGTCATCGCCGCCGGGCGGTACACGTCCGCCGCCACCAGCAGCGGCGCGCGGCCCTGCTTGTGCAGCAACCGGGCGAGTTTGCCGCTCGACGTGGTTTTGCCCGAACCGTGAAGGCCCACCATCAGGATGCAGCTTGGATTGCTGCTCAGATCCAGCGCGGCGTTCTGCGAACCGAGCAGGTCCACGAGTTCGTCGTGGATCAATTTGATGATCTGCTGGCCCGGCTGGATGCTCCGAATGACTTCCTGGCCGAGGGACTTCGCCCTGACCCGCTCGATGAAATCCCGCGCAACCTTGAAATTCACGTCGGCTTCGAGGAGCGCGAGCCGGACTTCACGCAACGAATCGGTGACGTTGGCCTCGGAAATCGTCCCGAGCCCGCGCAGGTTCCGAAAGGCGCCCTGGAGCTTGCTGCTTAGGGAATCGAACATTCGGTCAAACTACGGCACGCGCGGCAGGTTGACAAGGTCAAGGCGGCATGGCTTACTGTGCGGCCACCGCAACGGCGGGTAGGTTACCCAAGTGGCCAACGGGGGCAGACTGTAAATCTGCTGGCTTACGCCTTCGATGGTTCGAATCCATCACCTACCACCACCTTAAACCCCAAGGAAAAACAGCATTTCTGACCAATGTTTACAATGGTCAAATGATGAAAGCCAATCTCCAAAAGCGTGCTTTTCTGCTCTTGCTGTCTCTTCCGTGCTTTTCGGTCAAGATGCGGAGAAAGTAACCACAAAGTAACCAATGGTGGGCTGGCCATGCCGCACCGGACACATCTTTTCCCCTCGGGTTCAGCATGTCCAGCCATTCAAACGCGCGCCAGCGCCAGCGCAGCGCCCGGCAATCGGCATCGTGGCGGGTTGGGCGCATTCGATGCCCTGAAGGACTCAGGACCAATCCAGCGTGCGCTTATGGTCTCCGAGGCCCCCACCGAGTCCTCTATGAAACCCCTGCCCCACGGTTCCCGGCTCTTGAGGGAAGGGCATTTCTTGACATCCTACGTCATTGGCGTATCCTTACATCAATGGTTTTTGAAGAATTCGCACCGTTCACCCGTCGCGTGATGGTTTTGCTGGACGATGACGACCTGGCACGGGTGCAAGGGCTGCTGTTGGTGCGGCCTGACGCGGGCAAGGTGATTCCCAAGTCCGGCGGGTTGCGGAAATTGCGGGTGGCGGCCAAAGGGCATGGCAAACGCGGCGGAGCGCGCATGATTTATTACTGGGTGGTTGCCCGCGACCGGATTCTGATGCTGGACATTTATGCGAAGAACGAGAAGGAAGATTTGAGCGCGGGCCAACTGAAACAACTGCGAACATTGGTTGAGGATTACAAAACATGAACAAAGAACGTTTTGAAGAATTGAGCGAGGCACTCCGGCAGGCGAAAGCCGTGCGGCGGGGTGAAACAGCCCCGTCCCGTGTGTGGAGTGTGACACGGGGCAGCAACGGACACCTCCACCGCCGCCAGCTTGATCCGAAGGAGTATCAGCGCGGACAACAGGCGGAATGGGAAAACAAGATTGTGGCCACGCGGACGCGGTTGCGGCTGTCGCAAATCAAGTTTGCGCAACTGCTGGGCATTTCCGTCAAGACGCTGCACAACTGGGAACAAGGGCGGCGCAAGCCGACGGGCGCGGCGCGGGTGTTGTTGCGCGTGGCGGCGCGGCATCCCGAAGTGGTTTTGGAAGAGGCGATGGCGTGAGTGGAGGGGCATTGGGTTCCACTTTCGCGAACAAAGCGAGCGTTGACGCGGCTTGATGGAATTTTCTGCCAACAAGGAATCTCTTTTTTTCGCGGGCGACCCGTCCCGGCGGGGTGGCGGGGGGAGGGGGAAATTGCGTCCGCCGTTCGCGCATGGAGTCCCGCCTTTTAGCGAAAGGTCATTTTAGGAAACTTCACCCACCGACTCCGGCCTATTTGGGCGTCGGCACTTTATTAACTTGGGAAAATTCACCGGTGCTGGTCCGGCGGTGGAATTCATCAATCGCTTCCTGGGTGAGATACTGGCGTCCGGCGATGTTGACGGTTTTGAGCCAGCCTCTTTTGCGCCAGCGCCATGCCGTGCATGTCGTCACACCCACCTGCTCCAGCCATCGGGACAGGCTGACGACGGCCGGGCCGGGGATCGCGTGCGTCTTGTCGTTTGATTCAATCTTCACACGGCACAGTCTGCCGCGCGCCTGGCGGGCTTTGGTGTATCAGGAACACGGGTGACCGTCCCCGCGGTGTCCGGGGGTGGGGACCGGAATTGCATGGCCGATTGTGAGCGTAGGCCCCGGTTTTTATCCGAACCGGGAATCCGCCGTTGATAAACAGCGGAAAAACGGCGGCAGCAAAAGACAAAGGCGTGAGCGCCCCGTGAAGTGGCGTTAGTCGCAAGCCGCCATAATGCATGACGGTGCGAATCGGAGTGATAGGTAACAAACGA
>PLQC01000067.1 GCA_003159675.1 Limisphaerales bacterium | reverse complement strand
CGAGCTGACGCTGGGAGGCAAAGAGGAGAGGATTGCCTGCCGTCGATTGAGCGCAAGATATGTCAACACCCGTTCACCGGGACCGACCCCTTCACGGCTGGTGACGAAGGTTTCGCGGAACTTCTGCAGGGTGATGGGATTGATGGGAAAGAGGGTGATCCATTCGTAGGCTTCCAGGAAGGCGATGAGATGGCCGGCGGGTTGTTCCAGGCACAGGGCGACCCGGGCCTGGGGATAAGCCTGGCGCAGTTGGAGCAGCCACTCCCAAAGGGCTTCGGGGGAGGTGTCAATCAGGGCGAATTGACGTTGGTCGGTGGTGGTGTTGAGGAGGCACAGATCGGCCTTTTTATCGGAACGATCCAGGCCGATGATCAGGTCATAAGGATGGGGCAGTTTCATAATAATCCTGGGTTGAGTGTTGTTTTTTGATCTCCCGCAGGCTTGACCCGGCGACGCCAATATAGAAGAGTCGTCATTGGCAATAGCAACGCCCTCTTGAGTAGTCGTTGAGGGCCAAGCCCGGCCGGCGGGGTGCTCGATAGAGCTCAAAGTCGTTAAAGCGACTCGACGTTCGCAGACCTGTCCCGCCGGCGCGGGAAATCGGAGAAACGGATACCGCAACATGAACCCGATCGGCCATCCGAATCTGTCGCCCGCGGCGACGAAGTTATTCACCGTCGCAGCGGCGAGGGCTTCCCGAGGGCCCGCCGCCCCGCCGATGAATAACTTCGGATAACCTATATCTGGACGTTAGACCCCAGCACATAATCACTATGAAAACATCGATGCAAAAAGTGCTTTTCGTCGCAGCCATAATTGGTGGCCCATCGCTCATCGCGGGTGCGACCAATTGGACAAATTGGAACAATGGCCAAAGCATTGGGTCGTTTTATGCCGTCGCTGGCGCTGCAAAGGAAATTGTTGCCGTCGGCATTGATGGACGCATCGCAACCCGAAATACCACCACCGGAGTTTGGAAGATTCAAACCTTCACTGGTGATCCAGACTTTCGCGCAATTGTCTATGCCAATAACCAATATGTTGTTGTCCGCGAGGCGGGTCACATCATGACCAGCAAAGATGGACTCGAATGGAAAAGTCGCAAGTCGCCAACCAAAAAGAATCTGCTGGGATTAAATTGGGTTGGAAACCAATATCTTGCCGGTGGTGACAAAGGGACGATATTGTCCAGCCCGGACGGTATAAAATGGACGACCCGCGATTCAGGCAGTCAGATAAACTTTTACAGTTTCTGTTACTCCGGCACCTGTTATGTTGCGGTAGGGAATGACGGTATTCGCATCAGCAGCGATTCCATTACTTGGACGACACCCACTACTGCGCCTAAATCGGTTCCGTTCACTGTTTGCACTTGGACAGGTTCCGAGTTTCTTGCTTGCGGTCTCGGATTGGATAAGAACCCCACCATCTACACCAGCCCAGGCGGCGATGTGTGGACGCTACGTGACACAACTATCAAAGCATCGCTCAGGGCGGCGACGATCATCAACGGGACAATTTACGTCGCAGGCGACAGTGTCATCGAAAAATCCAGCGACGGCGGAACGACATGGACGGATACCTTCAACAACTCAGATGGTAACAAACTCTTTATGGGTTTGGCCAGCAACGGCGAATGCTTGATTGCCGCCGGATTCAATCACAACGTATGGGCAATGCCATTGCCAGTGACGCCATAATGCAAAATTTCAAACCTGCTAACACGGGGTCAGCAAGTCGCCGGAGCCAACGCCGGTTGGCGCTGGCCGTTCCGCTTCGCGGTTCACGGTTTTTGGTCCGGCGTGGCTCAGCTTTGTTCGTTCGGCAATTGACATTCAGTGCATTTTGTTATGACTAAGTGGATTATTCTGTTCGTTATCGGGATCATGTTTGAGTGAACGGGCCTTGTGTTCCTTAAGAAGGGCATGATGACGGTGCCCGAGGTCAGACCGCTCACGGTCTCCAAGGTGCTTAGCGTGGTGAAAACCGCAGCCACAAATGGCCAGATTCTATTGGGTGTCTTTTGCCAGGCTGTTTTCTTTTCCTGCCTGCTGGTTCTGATGACTCAGGCTGACATCAGCTTTCTATGGCCTCTTACGGGACTCGGTTTTGTGGTCGCTACGGTCGCTGGGGCTATTTTTCTACACGAGCACGTTTCTTCAGTTCGCTGGGCAGGAGTAATACTAAGCATGATTGGTGCGGCGCTGATCGGCTCCAGCGGGCATGCGAAGTCGACTCGTGAAGCGGCATCACAGGCGGTTACCCAATTACAGCACAGACAGCCATGAGAATCTGTTGGCCGAACAAGACGGTGCAGGCAACCCCTACGTACGTCGCAGTTTGGTCCTTGAGATCGTGGGTCGGTTTGTGTCACAGGTACGGGGTGCCTGACCTGATTCGTTAGGCATCGTTCGCACATCAAACACAAAATAACAAAATACAAACATGAAAACATTAGCACGAATCGGAGCCGTCTTGGCATTCACATTTTGTCTTCTCGGCGGTTTATGGATTTTGAGCCGAGTATCTTTTAGCGCAAAAGAGGATGCTTTGGGGACAGCTATTGGATTTTATTTTGTTGGCAAGGCATTTTTTGTCGGCCCGATGCTTTGGTTGGCTGGCGAGAAGTGCTGTTCAAGACCAGATGGTAAATGACCACGATGCCTAACACCTATAAAGCCCGGGCGGTCAACTGAAAAAAAGAGGTAGAGCCGAAAAGGGGTCGGTCCCGGCAAACGAGCTGACGCTGGGAGGCAAAAAGGAGAGGATTGCCTGCTGTCGATTGAGCGCAAGATATGTCAACACCCGTTCACCGGGACCGACCCCTGCTATGG
>PLQC01000022.1 GCA_003159675.1 Limisphaerales bacterium | reverse complement strand
TCACCCCATAGCAGGGGTCGGTTCTTACAATTGACAATCCTTGTCGGCTTGGTTAGTTTTCGATTGTTTTTCGGATGAACTGACCGTTATGCCGAGACCGCTGCGAGTTGAGTTTGCCGGAGCCATCTACCATCTGATGAGCCGGGGAGATCGGCGTGAACCGATCTTCCTTGATGACGAGGATCGCAAGACTTTCCTCCGCACGCTGGGCGAGGCCTGCGAAAAGACGGGCTGGCAGGTTCACGCCTATTGCCTGATGGGAAATCACTTTCACCTCGTTGCCGAGACACCGCAGCCAAATCTGGTGGTGGGCATGAAATGGTTCCTCGGCACTTACACCGGACGGTTCAATCGCCGGCATCAGTTCTTCGGGCATCTTTTCAGCGGACGCTACAAGTCGTTGGTCGTTGATGAGCGCACGCCGGGCTATCTGCGAACTGCTTGCGATTACGTGCATCTGAATCCGGTGCGGGCGGGGTTGGTGCAGGTGGACGCCCCGTTATCAGCTTATCCGTGGAGCAGCTTTCCGCTCTATGTGTCCGTGAGACGCCGTCCGCCCTGGCTGCGTGTGGACCGTTTGCTGGGTGAGCACGGAATTCAGGAGGACTCTGCCAAGGGTCGCATCGAGTTCCAGCGCCGGATGGAACAGCGCCGCAGCGAAGGCGAATCGCCGGAGATGCTGGCCTGCCTGCGCCGGGGATGGCGTTTGGGCGCGGCGGATTTTCTCCAGCGCCTGACGGAGAAGCTCGGGCGTCGCGGCCAAGCACATGAACTGGCTCGTGAGCGGCGCGAGACGGACACGGAGCGTGCCGACCAGATCGTCCAGCATGGCCTGCAAGAAGTGGGATGGTCTGAAGCGGACTTGGCCCGTCACCCAAAGGGACATCCGCACAAGATCACCCTTGCACACAAGCTCCGGCACGAGACCCCGATGACGCGCGGCTGGATTGCCAAGCGATTGCACATCGGCAGTGCCAGCTACGTGTCGTACCTGCTGGTAAGGCCGTGAACGAGGTTCGCTGACTCCTTTATGCGAGCGCCGTGATTGTCAATTATAAGAACCGACCCCTATACTTTTGCCAATAAACAGGCATGTTATTACAAACTATGGACTCATTGCCGACTGTTTTGCTGAAACCCGGGGAAGCCGACCGCATTGTGGCGGGCCATCCATGGATTTATCGCGGCGCCATTCTTCGCCTCACCCAACCCGCCGACGATGGTGCGCTCGTGCAGGTCAAGGACCATCGCCAGCGGTTCCTGGGAGTCGGGTTTTACAATTCGAAATCGAAAATCAATGTGCGCGTCCTGTCCGCGGAGCGCGCCGATATCGACGAGCCGTTTTTCGAAGAGCGCATTCGAGCTGCCCTGGCCGTCCGGCAGAGGCACCTGCCGGACGCCACGTCCTTTCGTGTTGTGAACGCCGAGAGCGATTTCCTCAGCGGCTTGATCGTGGACAAATACGAAGACGTGCTGGTGGTCCAGATCTCATCGCTGGGAATGGATCAGCGCAAGCCGATGATTGTGGGCGCGCTTCAGAAAATCTTTTCGCCGCGCGCGATTTTCGAGCGCAGCGATGTGGCATCCCGCAAGTTTGAAGGCCTGGCGGAGGTGAACGGAATCCTGGCCGGCGAACCGGGCGCGGCCGGAGCGCGGACAGCCATATCCGCGAGTTCGGTTGCTGGGGGAAACGCGGACAAGGCTGTCCGCGCTCCTTCTGTCACGGTGAAGCTGAACGGGCTCCAGTTTGAAACCGACCTCTCCACCGGGCACAAAACCGGCCTGTATCTCGACCAGCAGGTCAACTATCGGCGTGTGGCGGAGTTGGCGAAGGGCGCGCGGATGCTGGACTGTTTCAGCTTCCTCGGCGGATTCGGCCTGCACGCCGCGCGCGCGGGGGCTGTGCACGTCCACATGATCGACCAGAGCGCGGAGGCCATCGCCGCCGCGACGCGAAACGCGGCGGCCAATGGTTTGTCGGATCGATGCTCGTTTGAAACCGCGAACGTGTTTGACTTTCTCAAGGCGCAGACCCAGACCGGCCCGAACGAGAAGCTCGTGCCGAAGTTCGATCTGATCGTTCTCGACCCTCCATCGTTCACGCGCAATCGCGCTTCCGTGCCGGACGCGTTGCGCGGTTACAAGGAGATCCACCTGCGCGCGCTCAAGCTGCTCAAGCCGGGCGGCACACTGGCCACCTTTTGCTGTTCGCATCACGTGGACGCCGGTCTGTTCCAGGACACCGTTCTATCGGCCGCCTTTGACACACGGAAAGTCCTGCGCCGGATCGCCACTTACACGCAGTCCCCCGATCATCCGGTCATTCCGATGATTCCCGAAACGGAATACCTGAAGGGGTTTGCGTTCGAGCTCGTGCGGTGATGTCCTCCAGTTTCGCACTTTGTAGTCGCAACTTTCAAGTTGCGGTTGTGCGTGGGACTGCGCAGAGCTTGGGATCGGGCCGCGGGATCTAAAGATCTCGGCTACGGCTTCATCAAGTCCCGCTGCCAGTTCATCAACTCGCCCGCGTGCTTGTCCCAGTCCCGCGCCAGGGCTGATAGCGTGGCGCGGCTGGCAATCAGCGTGGGATCGATGTCCAGCTCCACCGCGCGCGCGTCGCGCCGCCTCTGCAGTTCGAGAACGCGCTTTCGCTCCGCTTCCGTCGGACGATAGTGGCTGCGCTCGGGAAGGCGAGGCTGATGTTCGGGCGGGACCGCCGCACCCTGCGCCACCGCCCGGGTGAGACCCGCGCGCCGGTGTTCGGAAAGGTGCCTTGGCAGCGACGGCCCGATGGGTTGCCGCGTCGAGGCTGCGGCCGCGATTTCCACCATCGCTTCGTGGCTCAGCACGAAATACGGGGGACGCCTGGCCGCGAGGGCTTCGGTCTCGCGCCACTGCCAGAGCTCGCGAAGAACCGCCAGCCCCGGTCGGCCGAGCAGGGAACTCCCCTTGATGCGCCACACCGAATCCGTGTCCACGAAACCCGGTCGCGTGCATTCCTGGACCAACCGGGCGCACGTTTCCTGGTGCCATCCCAGCCGGCTCTTGGTTTGAAGTTCCGGCTTCAGTCTGTTTTCGAGCGGTTTGAGATAATGCGTGTCGTTTCGGGCATAGCGTTCCATGCGTTCCGTCAGCGGGCGCATCGCCCAGTTTGCCTTCTGGGGCCCTTTTTCCAGCTTCACGCCGAGGTACTTCTCGACCAGGTTGCCGAGCCCGAACTGGCGCTCGCCCAGGAGACGCGCGGCGAGCATGGTGTCAAAAATCGCATTGGGGATGAATGCGTGGTGCTTGAGCAGCATGCGCAGGTCGTAGTCCGCGCCGTGCATGGTCAGCTCGCGGCCGCTGAGCGCGTCCAGCAGCGCCTCCAAATGGATTGGCGCCAGGGGATCGACCAGTTCATCGCCCGCCGCCATGCTGATCTGGATCAAACAAACCTTCTCGGGATACGAATGAAGGCTGTCCGCCTCGGTGTCCACCGCCAGCCACGCTGCCGCGCGGACTTGCGGCAGGAATGCCTCGAGCTTTTGCGTTGTGTCAATCACCTGGCAAATATAGAAGCGCCCCGTATCGGGTGCCAAGCACCGGCTTCGGAGGGGGTGCGATTGGAAGTTGCACCGTTCGAAGGCCGTCGCGGCATTTTCAATTCGACGCCAAGATTTCACCGCCAAGATTTTGATTGACTGCCTGCGGCACATCTTGTCTTTAAGCCCCATCAGTGCACGAGTCTCCATTCATTGCCGCCTTTTTCTTCCGCCCCATGAAACCAAAGAACCCCGCCTGCCGAATCGCCTGGATCGTTGTTGCCTGCGCCACGGTGCTGCCGTGCGCGGGGCAGATGACGCCGACCGACGCCATGATTGAAACCAACGCCACACCGCCATTGTATCTCGATCCGGCCCAGCCTGTGGAAAAGCGGGTGGATGACTTGCTCCCGCGCATGACGCTCGAGGAGAAAATCAATTACATCGGCGGCACGAAGGGGTTTTACATCCGCGCCATCGAGCGGCTCGGGGTCCCGGCCATCAAAATGTCGGATGGGCCGATGGGCAGCCGCAACGACGGCCCCACGACGTGTTACCCGGGAGGTATTGCGCTGACGGCCACGTGGGACCGTCAGATGGCCGAAAGAATCGGGGAGAGTTTGGGGCGCGATTGTCGGGCGCGCGGCGTGAATATTCTGCTCGCTCCGGCGGTGAATATCTATCGCTCGCCGCTGTGCGGGCGCAATTTCGAATACATGGGTGAAGATCCCTTTCTGGCCGGCCAGATGGCGGCGCCGATGATCCGGGGCATTCAATCGCAACAAGTGCTCGCCACGGTCAAACACTTTGCCTGCAACAACCAGGAATGGGACCGTCATCACATCAGTTCGGAAGTGGACGAACGCACTTTGAACGAGATCTACCTGCCGGCGTTCAAGGCTGCGGTGGAGCAGGGCGGGGTGGGCTGCGTCATGACGGCCTACAACCTTGTCAACGGCGTGCATTGCTCCCAAAACGATCTTCTGATCAGCCAGACCCTCAAGGGCACGTGGGGCTTCAAGGGCTTCGTCATGTCGGACTGGGCGTCCACCTATGATGGCGTAGCCGCCGCCAACGCGGGCCTCGATCTCGAAATGCCGGACGCCAAATTCATGAACCTCGCCAATCTCCTGCCCGCAGTCCAGGACGGGCGCGTCAAGGAATCCGTCATCGACGACAAGGTGCGGAGGATTCTGAACACCGTGATCGCCGCCGGTTTTTTTGACCGCCCTCAGCTTCGGAAGGACCTCCCGCTCAACAATCCGGACAATGCGCGTGCGGCGCTGGAGGGTGCGCGAGAGTCCATCGTCCTGCTCAAGAACAGCAGGCACGCGCTTCCCGTGGACCGCAGCCGCGTCAAATCGATCGCCGTGGTCGGGCCCAACGCGGATCCGGCGGTTTACTGCGGCGGCGGCAGCGCGTTCACCACCGTGTTCCACGCCATCAGCATCCTGGAGGGCATCCGCCAAATCGCGGGGCCCGCGGTGACCGTGCTGCACAGCACGAACGCGGAGGAAGCCGCGCAACTCGCCCGGCAGGCGAATGTCGCCGTGGTCTGCGTCGGATTCAACCAGCGTCCCAGGGGTCGGGAGCATGAACGCAACGCCGGTTTGACGGAAGGGGAGGGACACGACCGGTCATTTGAATTGCCGGCTGGCCAGGCCGATCTGATTCGCGCCGTCGCCGTCGCGAATCCGCGCACCATCGTCGTCATCAACTCCGGCGGTGGCGTGGCGTGGGCGGGCTGGCTCGACCAGGTGCCGGCCGTGCTCCAGGCGTGGTATTCAGGACAGGAAATCGGCCGCGCGGTGGCTGAGATCCTGTTCGGGGACGTGAATCCGTCCGGAAAACTTCCCGCGACCTTCGAGAGGCGGGCCGAGGACAACCCCACCTACCCCTACTATCATCTGAGCGACGACCACAAGACTCCCTACACCGAAGGCATCTTTGTCGGTTACCGCGGCTACGATGAAAAGAAGGTTGAACCGCAGTTCTGTTTCGGTCATGGCCTGAGTTATGCCGAGTATCATTACGGCAAAGCGGAAGTGGCTCCGAAGATCATTGCGCCCGGCGGACGGGCGACGGTGAGCATCGAGGTGAAGAACACCGGCAAAGTTGCCGGCGACGAAGTGGTCCAGCTCTACATCCACCCGACCCAAAGCAGTGTGCCCCAACCTCCCAAGGAATTGCGCGGGTTCGAACGCGTCAGCCTGAAACCCGGAGAGTCCAAAAAGGTTGCTCTGATGCTGAGCGGGGAACAACTCGCCTATTACGACGTGAAGACCCACGGGTTTGTGGTGGAGCCGGGCGCGTATGAAATCCTGATCGGGAGTTCCTCGCGCGATATCCGGAGCAAAACCAGGCTCGAGGTTTCGGNNCCGACCCTCCTCTTATGAGCAATGAGCAAGACCAGAATCTTTTTTATCGCCACACTGGCTTTCACCGCCCCGGCGCTATGTCTCGCCGCGAACCAGCTTGAGGTCAGGGCGGTCAATCAACTCCAGATCGAGCGCCTGGGCCAGACCCTCGAACTCGCGGCCAGGGACCTCGCACCGCTTGGCGAGGCGGATCTGAACAGGATTCATGTCAGCGACGCCTTGGGCAGGGAATTGCTGTGCCAGGCCGTGAACGGCGATTCCGACGAGTATCACAAGCCCGACAGGGTGGTGTTCCAGGCCGGCTTTGCCCCCGGCGAAACCAGGATCTTTACAGTGACCGCAGGCGGGAAGCATGAATACACCAGCGAGGATTTCAAAGCCTACGGAAGATTTGTGAGGGAGCGGTTTGATGACTTTGCCTGGGAAAATGACCGGATCGCGCATCGCACGTACGGAAAAGCCCTGGAAACCTGGAAGGGCGAGCCGTTGACGAGCAGCGCGATCGACATCTGGTCCAAGCGCGTGCCGCGCATGGTCATCGACGAATGGTACCGGGTGGACAATTACCACGTCGATACCGGCGAAGGCTGCGATGACTATTCCGCGGGCACGAGCCGCGGTTGCGGCGGGACGGGACTGTGGGCGGCCAACCGGCTGTGGGTCTCGCGAAATTTCGTGGATTCCAGGGTGCTGGCCAACGGGCCGATCCGGGTCATGTTCGAGCTGGTTTACGAGCCGTTTGATGTGAATGGGACGAAGGTTTCCGAGGTCAAACGCATCACACTCGACGCCGGAAGCCAGTTGGATCATTTCCAGAGTTTTTACAGGACGCAAAGCGGCGAGCCGCTGGTCGCGGCGATCGGACTCAAGAAGGTCAAAGGCGACCAGATACAATTCGACGCGCAGGAGGGTTGCATGGCCATCTGGGAACCGATGGAGAAGAACATGGGAATGCAAGGCGTGGCGGTCGTCGTGGACCCCAAGGCCTTTGAAAAACAGGCGGAGGACAAATTGAACCATCTGCTGCTGGTGAAACCGGGTGCCGACAATTCGATTTCCTACTGGGCCGGTTTTGCGTGGGACAAGGCCGGACCGATTACGACGTCCAAGGCCTGGAAGGCCTATCTGGATCAATTCGGGCAAGGACTGCTCTCTCCGATCGAAATCAGTATTTCAGCCAGGTAAAAACCCGGCCCGGCGCGCCGCGGTGAACGGATTCCGAATCAAGCCATGTCCTGGATTGGAGCCGCCAATGTGAATTGGCGGATCCGTTCCGCAGCGCCAATCTCCGCCGTTTCACAACGGCGGCTACGAAGGCTCGGTTCATGGGAAGAGCCCCTTCGGTTCCGAAATTGTGCATTGGGACCATGGACCCTGCTGGCGAAAGGAGCGCGGACAGCCATGTNNCGCCCCGGGTGAAGGTTCATGGGAAGAGAATCGGGTGGGGCGTGGTCTGGCGACGGAAGACAGCCGACGACCACTTTTTGGCTTTGACATAGCTTTTATTGGCTTTTTCTCGGTTCCCGGCCATTCATCCGTTGACACCCCTCCGGCCTTTGTTAGAGTCACACCGCATTTCTGCGGAGTTTCTTCCGACGAAAACGGCGAATTCGATCACTAACTTTTTAAGAGTGGACATTTAGTATGGCTAAAGCATTGAAATCAGCGAAATACGTTTATCTCTTCGGCAACAAGAAGGCCGACGGAGACGGCTCGATGAAACCCTTGTTGGGGGGCAAAGGCGCGAATCTGGCCGAGATGAGCCGGATCGGGTTGCCCGTGCCTCCCGGGTTTACGGTCACGACCGAGGTATGCACCCATTATTACGCGAACAAGAAGTCCTATCCCAAGACCTTGGATCCGCAGGCCAAAGAGGGCGTCGCGTTCATCGAGAACATCATGGGGACAAAGTTTGGAGACAAGAACGCCATGCCGCTCCTGGTGTCCGTTCGTTCCGGCGCGCGCGATTCGATGCNNTGATGGACACGATTCTCAACCTGGGGCTGAACGACGAAACTGTGCTGGCGCTCGTCAAGGCGACTCACAACGAACGATTTGCCTGGGACTGTTACCGCCGGTTCATCCAGATGTACGGCGATGTGGTCATGGGCGTGCAAAAGCGCCCGAACGAAGATCACGAGCCTTTTGAAGTTGTCATCCACACCCTCAAACACGATCGCCATCATGCCGACATCGAAGACACGAAGATGACCGTGGCCGATCTCAAGGAGTTGGTCAACCGCTTCAAGGCCCTGATCAAGGAACACACGGGCAGCGAGTTTCCGCAGAACCCATGGAAGCAACTTTGGGGCGCCGTCGGCGCGGTGTTTGGCTCCTGGATGAACGATCGCGCGATGGTCTACCGCCGCAAATACGGCATTCCGTCGGAGTGGGGAACGGCTGTCAATGTCCAGGCCATGGTGTATGGAAACACGGGCGACAAGTCCGGTTCCGGTGTCGCGTTCACCCGCGATCCGGCGACGGGCGAAAAGGTGTTCTACGGTGAATTCCTGATCAACGCTCAGGGCGAGGACGTCGTTGCCGGAGTGCGCACGCCCGAACCGGTGGCGCAACTCAAGAACCATTTGCCCGAGGCTTTCGCCGAGCTCGAAACAGTCCGCAAAACGCTCGAATCGCACTTCAAAGACGTCCAGGACTTCGAATTCACCATCCAGGACGGCAAGCTGTTCATGCTCCAGACCCGCAACGGCAAGCGCACCGGCCTGGCCGCCGTCCGCTTCGCCATCGAGATGGAGAAGGAGAAGTTGATTGACTGGAAGACGGCCATTCGCCGGGTCCCGGCGGACCAGTTGGACCAGGTGCTCGCGCCGATTTTCGACCGCCAGGCGGTCAAAGCCGCCAAGTGCATCGCCAGGGGACTGCCGGCCGGCCCCGGCGCCGCTTCCGGCAAGATGTATCTGAATGCCGACCGCGCGGCGGCGGCCGCGGCGAAGGGCGAAAAGGTGCTGCTCGTCCGCAATGAAACGTCGCCGGAAGACCTGCGCGGCATGATCGCCGCCGAGGGCATCCTGACCGCGAAGGGGGGCGTCAGCTCGCACGCGGCGCTCGTCGCGCGTCAGATGGGCAAGGTATGCGTCTGCGGCGCCAGCGCGCTCCAGATCGATTACAACGCCAAGACCATGACCGTGGATGGGTCCAGCTACAACGAGGGCGACTTCCTCTCCATCAGTGGTACCGTCGGCGAAGTGTATCCGGGCGAGATCAAGACTGCCGCGGCCGAGATCGTCCAGGTGCTCGTGGAGAAATCGCTCGATGGAAAGGAGAGCGCCACCTACCAGATGTTCAAGAAGCTGATGGACTGGTGCTCGAAGGTCACCCGGCTCCAGGTCCGCACCAATGCCGACACGCCGGAACAAACGGCCAACGCCGTCGCGTTCGGCGCCACGGGCATCGGCCTGTGCCGGACCGAGCACATGTTCTTCGAGGGGAATCGCATCGATGCCATGCGCGAAATGATCCTGGCCGACAACGTCGAAGACCGCAAGAAAGCGCTGGCGCTGATCCTGCCCTACCAGAAACAGGATTTCATCGGGATCTTCAAGGAATTGAAAGGGCTGCCGGCGACGATTCGCTTTCTCGATCCGCCGCTGCACGAATTCCTCCCGCACGAGGACGCCGCGCAGCAGGATCTGGCGAAGAAAATGGGCGTGCCCGTCGCGAAAATCAAACAGCGCGTGAAGGAACTTCATGAGTTCAACCCGATGCTTGGCTTCCGCGGCTGCCGCCTGGGCATCGTCTATTCGGAGATTTCCGAGATGCAATCCCGCGCCATTTTCGAGGCCGCCGCCGAAGTGCAAAAGGCGGGGATCAAAGTGAAACCGGAAGTCATGATTCCTCTTGTCGGCTTCAAGCGGGAACTCGATCTGCAGGTCGAGGTCGTCCACCGCGTCGCGAAGGAAGTCATGGCGGAAAAGAAGGTGAAGTTGGACTATATGGTCGGCACGATGATCGAAGTGCCGCGCGGCGCGTTGACGGCGGATGAGATCGCCCAGACCGCGCAGTTCTTCAGCTTCGGCACCAACGACCTCACCCAGACCTGCCTGGGCATGAGCCGCGACGATTCCGGCTCGTTCCTGCCGCCGTACACCGAGCTGGAAATCGTGAAGAGGAATCCGTTTGCCACGATCGATCAGGTGGGCGTCGGGCAGCTCATGAAGATGGCCGTGGAAAAAGGCCGGAGCACGCGTCCCGACATCAAGCTCGGCATTTGCGGCGAACACGGCGGCGACCCGGACTCGGTGAAGTTCTGTCATCGCATCGGTCTCACCTATGTCAGTTGCTCTCCGTTTCGCGTGCCGGTCGCCCGTCTCGCGGCCGCGCAGGCTGCGCTGGAACAGGAAGCCGCCAAGGCCGCGAAACCGTCGAAGAAGAAGTGATCCCGGCGGCGGCTCGCGATGCGTGGTGTGGTTCGCCTCTGAGAGAGGGAATGATTGAAACCGGCCGCTCCGGCCTCCGGAACGGCTTTTCCATTGTCACAGGGCTGGGTCCCACTCCGCACGCGACGCCGCGGTCTCCGGCGGCTGGCTTCCGAGGGTGGATGAGGTGGGAGCGCGGTCTCCGGCAAAGGCGCCACGTTCATCGTCGAGTTCCCCATCCGCCCGGCACCGAACGGATCACTGAGAATTCCCCCGAACTGGTCCCGTCGATTTAATCCGCAAGGAACCCTCGACCCCATCCCGCGCAAAGGAGATGGCACATCCCTTGTGTCTCACAGTCCCGGTGTTCCGTCAGGGATTTCACGCGCATTTTTAACCGGAAACCGGGCGGATTGACACTTGCGCAAAAACTGCGCGGTGCGGAGCCGGCTGAGCAGCAATTGCGCGTCGGGAAACCTGAAGAAGGCTTAAAACCGGGCTTTTAGCGGACGGCACGTCTTCTGCATGACAACCGGTCGTGGCTCCAGGAAGCACAATCGTGTGTTTGCAACGAGCGCAAAATCGAACCAACAAACGCAAGGAAAACGACATGAACTTGAATAGATTACTAGTGACGGGTGGGCTCACCGCCATGCTGTGTACGGCAGGCAATGGCGTGATGGCCCAGCAGGACAACGGCGGAGACGCTGGCGGCGCCGGCCGACGCCGCGGCGCCGGGAATTTTGACCCCGCACAGATGCAACAGCGGATGATGGACAACGTCCGGGACCAGATGGGCGTGACGAACAATGACGAATGGCAGGTCCTCGAGACCCGCGTTCAAAAGGTTTTCGAGGCGCGCCGTGATGCGGGTCCGCCCGGGTTCGGCCGGATGTTCCGCGGGCGTCAGGGCGACAACAACGGCGGCGGCGGCGGACGCCGCGGCGGCATGTTCGGCGGCACGTCCATGCCCGAATTGGAGGCGCTGAACAACGCGATCGACAGCAACGTCCCCACCGAACAGCTCAAAGCGGCGATGGATAAATATCGCGCGGCGCGCAAGGCGAAGGAGGCCGCTCTGGAAAAGGCGCAGCAGGATTTGAAGAGCATTCTCACTGTCAAACAGGAAGCAGTGGCCGTGTCTCTCGGATTGCTGAATTGAATTGAGTAACGCCGCAGGCGGCGGTTCCATCCGCCGCCCCCGGCCTCTGCTTTAGAGCGATGAATACAGCCGTTAAACAGGATCCGGAATTGAAGGTGTTGTTGGACAAGATGGTCGGCGCCAAGCAACTCTCCGCCGCGGATATGGAGATTTTGCTTGGCCAGAAGCCCCGCACCACGGCGAAGACCGAAGAAGACGTGCTGCGTTGGCTGGCGAAAGAATACGGCCTGACCTACACCACCCTCGACGACGTGGATCCGGACCGCCAGCTTCTATCCCTGTTCCCGGCACGGATCCTCCTGAAAGAGGAATTGCTTCCGCTCAAACGTCTCAATGGCACGGTCGAGATCGCCACCAGCAGGCTGTTCGCAACCCAGGGCCTCGATGCGCTGAAGACCCTGACCGGCCTGAACCTCAAACCCGTGCTCGCCTCCAGCGAGGCGATTCAGCGCGAAATGAAAAAACGTCTCGGCGTCGGCGCCGACACGATCGACACGCTCGACGAAGAAAAGGGCTTTGAAGTCGTCGATGAAAACGCCGACGACACCGACCTCGACAATGCCGCTGAGGACGCGTCCATCATTCGCTTCGTGAACCAGGTGTTGAAGGACGCCATCGAGCTGCGCGCATCGGACATTCATCTGGAGCCGTTCGAGGACGAATTCCGCATCCGTTACCGCATCGACGGCGTGTTGCAGGACGTTTCCGTGCCGGCGCAGCTCAAGCGCTTTCAGCCGGCAATCGTTTCCCGCGTCAAGATTCTGAGCCACCTTAATATCGCGGAAAAGCGGCTTCCCCAGGACGGGCGCATCAAGATCCGGCTCGACGCCGCCGAAGTGGACATCCGCGTTTCGGTCATTCCCATGTTGCACGGCGAAGCGGTCGTGATGCGTTTGCTGCGGCAGAACTCCACGTTGCGCGGCATGCAGGAACTCGGCATGGACCAGCGCGAACTGGATTGTTTCCGGCGCGTGCTCCAGATGCCGCACGGAATCATCCTGGTCACCGGCCCGACCGGTAGCGGCAAGACCTCAACCCTTTACACCGCCCTCAACGAAATCAACGATTCCGTCCGCAAAATCATTACGATTGAAGACCCTGTCGAATACCAGCTCAAAGGCGTCAATCAAATCCAGGTTTCCGAAAAAGCCGGGTTGACGTTCGCGCGCGGGCTGCGTTCCATTTTGCGCCACGACCCGGACGTGATTCTGATCGGCGAAATCCGCGACCAGGAAACGGCGCAGATCGCGGTCCAGGCGTCGCTCACCGGTCACCTCGTTTTCTCGACGCTGCACACCAACGACGCGCCCGGAGCCTTGACCCGCCTGGTGGACATGGGCGTCGAGCCCTACCTGGTCGCCTCTTCCCTCGAAGCGGTGCTCGCCCAGCGTCTGGTGCGCGTGCTTTGCAAACACTGCAAGCAGCCGGACCAATCCCCCACCACGCAGGTGCTCAAGAAGCAACTCGGCATCCCCACGGGCACGACCCTCTACCGCTCGGTGGGCTGCCGCGAATGCCGCAACACGGGCTTTTACGGACGGCACGCCATTTTCGAGTGGATGGACAGCGACAACGAAATCCGCCAGCTCATCCTCAAAAACTCTTCGTCGGACCAGATCCGGGACGCGGCGCAGCGCGCGGGGATGCGCACGCTGGCAGAAGACGGCTGGCGGCTGGTGCGACTGGGCATCACCACGGTGGAGGAGGTATTGAGCGTGACCACGGCAAAAGAAGTCGCGCGGACGACCCGGAACGAAACTTTGGATGGAACGACCGAGGCCCAGACCCCGGCCAGCACGGCGGTCGCGCGAAAATGACATGAAGAACAAACCTCCAACAACCAACATCCAACGCCGAACATCCAATGATCGCGAGATCTGGTTTCGTCGGATTGGATGTTGGTTGTTGGCTGTTGGATGTTGAATGTTTTTCCCCTGATCACATGCCCACGTTCCAATACAAGGCACTGCAAGCGGACGGCTCGATGGCCGAAGGGGTGCTGGACGCCTCGGGTCGCCCGGAGGCGTTCCGTCAGATGGAAGGACTGGGTTTGCGTCCGGTCAGCCTCTCGGAACGGGCGGACGCGACCTCCAAGAACGGCTCCAGCCCGGCGACCCGCTGGGGTGAGCTGGGCAAGATCTCAGTCAGATTCAACCGCGAGAAGGTTTCCGCCAGGGACCTCGAAAATTTCACCCGGCTGCTTTCGAGTCTGCTGGCCGCGGGCGTGCCCTTGAGCCGCGCGCTGGTGATACTTTACAGGGAAGCCTCCAAACCCGCCGTCGGCGCCAAATGGAAGGCCATCCACGATCTGGTGATCGACGGCATGTCACTGGCCGATGCGATGGCCAAATTCCCCGACACGTTTCCCCGGGTTTACACGGCGATGGTACAGGCGGGCGAGACCGGCGGATTTCTCGACGTGGTGCTCTCGCAAATCGCGGATTTTCAGTCGCGCGAAAAGGAGCTGCGCTCGAAGGTCACGAGCGCCATGCTGTATCCCTGCATCCTGTTTGTGCTCGCGCTGGGCGTGCTGACCTTCCTGCTCGTGTTCTTCATTCCGCGGTTTCAAAAGCTTTTCACCGGCTTCGGCGGTTCCCTCCCGCTGATCACCCAGATCATCATCGGCATCAGCAACGTCGTGCGTTCCTATGGATTCTTCGTCGCCGCCGGCCTTGTCCTTGGCGGATTTCTGCTCCGCAACTGGTTCGCCTCGGAAAAGGGCAAGCGCGTCTGGGAAGGGTTGGTGTTGCGCGCACCGCTGGTGGGTCCGCTGGTCGCCCAATTTGCCATGGCCCGGTTTTGCCGGATGCTCGGCACCCTCCTCGGCGCCGGCGTGCCGCTCGTCCAGGGCCTCAACGTGGCCCGCAAATCCATCGGAAACCAGATTCTCGTGGACGCCGTTTCGCACTCCATCGGGCGCGTTCAGGAAGGCGCGCGGCTGGGTCAAAGCCTGGCGGATTGCAAGGGGTTGTTTCCGGGCTCGATCCTCGAGATGGTGTCGGTGGCGGAAGAAAGCGGCCGGCTGGATGGCGAGCTGGTCCGGATCGCGAATGTGACCGAGGGCGACCTGGACCGCCAATTGAAGACGGCGGTGGCGTTTGCCGAGCCGCTCATGCTCTTTTTGATCGCGGGTTTCATCGGAACCATTTTCATCGGCATGCTGCTGCCGATCTTCACCCTGCAACAATACATCAAGTGAACCGGGCTGCGATTTAACATGAAAACCAAAATCCATATCTCCACGACCCCTCGCGCCGCTCGTCGGACGCAACGCGCATTCACGCTGGTTGAATTGCTGCTGGTGCTGGTCATCCTTGGCACGCTCGCGGCGATCGTCCTGCCAAAATTTACCGGCACCACACAACGCTCGCGCATCACGGCGACGCAAACGCAGATTTCCACCTTCAAGACGGCGTTGAACGCCTTCGAGGTGGACATGGGCTATTACCCCAAGAGCCTCCTGGAGCTGATCCAGCAGCCGCGCAGCACCGGCGCCCAAAACTGGCATGGACCCTATCTCGACAGCGACGCGATTCCAAAGGATCCGTGGGGCAACGAATATGTCTATGTCTGCCCCGGCAAACATAATCCCAGCTCCTACGACGTCTCGTCCGCCGGCCCGGATGGCCAGATGGGCACGGACGACGACATTTGTAACTGGACGCTGAGGTGAGATATCCGGGGTGCGTGTGATGAACCTTGTCCAACCTTATCCCGGCTGCTTGTCGGCCCCTTTCACCGGCTCCTCACCCGCCGGCGCGAGAAGGTTGCTGCGGTCTGTGGGCGCCGCCCGGCGACACGGTTTCACGCTGATCGAGCTGATACTGGTGCTGACGCTGCTCGCCATTCTGACATCGCTCGCGGCGCCGTCGCTTTCAAGCTTTTTCCGCGGACGCGCCCTGGATTCGGAAGCCCGCCAGCTTCTGTCGCTCACGCATGCAGCGCAGAGCCGCGCGGTGTCCGAGGGGTTTCCGATGCTGCTCTGGATCGATTCTCAAGGCCATGACTATGGAGTTGTGGAGGAGGCCAGTTCCCAGAACGGCGATCCTAAGGCGGAGGAGTTTGCCTTCGACGAGAAATTGCAGATCGAAGCCGTCGGGGCTTCGCCCCTGCCGGTGAACGGCCGGAGCCTGCCGGCGATTCGTTTCGTGCCGGACGGCACGATCGACGAGGGCAGCGCGTTCACGGTGCGCATGACGGCTCCGAGCGGCGAGACGCTCTGGCTGGTCCGGTCGGTCAACCATCCGGGTTATGAAATTCGCAACACCGACAAATAATAGATCCCGGCCTGAATCGGCGTTCACGCTCGCCGAAGTGCTGGCGGCGCTGATGTTCATGGCCATCGTCATTCCGGTGGCGGTGGAGGCGCTGCACGTCGCCGGCGTTTCCGGCGAAGTCGCGGTGCGCAAAGCCGAGGCGGCGCGCGTCGCCGACGCCATTTTGAATGAGAACATCGTGACGACCAATTGGAACCAGGCAGCAACCGGCACGGTGATGCAGAATGGCCACACCTTTCAATGGAGCTTGCGCAACGAAACCTGGTCGGCCGATTCGGGAATGGATCTGGTGACGGCCGAAGTGGACTTTTCGGCGCAAGGCAGGACGTTTTCAGTGCGTCTGAGCACGCTGGAGAATCCCCTGACGCTGGGAACGACGATGGGGGTCGCGCAATGAACTTGAGCTTCTCAATGCATAATCGCCCGCGCGATCCGCAGATCCGATCGGATACGCGGCGAATGGGTAGCACGGGCCATTGGCCCATGCCGTCCGGCGACCCGCCGGACGGAATGGAAACAGGCGTCCGACCTCGAAATTCAAGCCAAAGCGTCATCCATAATCCGGCTCTTCCGGTCGGCGAGNNACGGGCGGGTCGCCCGTTCCACCCAGGCGCCGCTTGCGCGCCTTCACTCTCATTGAGTTGATGCTCGCGATAGGGATCACGGCCATCGTGCTGGTGGCGATCAACGGCATCTTTTTTAGCGCGATGCACCTGCGCGAGAGCGTCACGGAGGCGGTGGACGGGTCGCTCCCGGTGCAGCAGGCCTGTGACTCGCTGCGGCGTGATCTGGCATGTGCGATGTCCCCGACCACCAATGGAGTCTTTTCCGGCGATTTCAAGGTCGGCGGTGTGACCAGCCTCGGCCTCAATCAGCCGGTGGACATCGAGCTTTATACGACGACCGGCGCGCTGCACGCGAACGAGCCCTGGGGCGAGGTGCAGAGGGTCACTTACGAATTGAGGCTGCCCACCGACCGGTCCACCCCCGGCAAGGACCTCATCCGCAGCGTCACCCGGAACCTGCTGGCCACCATCCCTCCCCAGCCGGACGACCAGTGGCTGATGGGCGGAGTCGAAAGCATCGAGTATTCCTGCTACGACGGGACGCAGTGGCGCGATAACTGGGATACGACGGGCAGTGACACGAATTTGCCGACGGCCGTTCGGGTGCGGATTCAACTGGCCGGCAACAACGGCGGCCCTGGAAACGGGCAGCCGCTCGAAATCGTCGTGCCGATTGATTCGCAGTCGCGCACCAACACGGCAGGCGCGCCCGTGACTGGAAGTTGAAATGAAATTGGGCAATTTCAATCACCCGCCCACAAACCTGGTAGGGCCGACCTGCTGGTCGGCCTGGACGCGCGGCAGCGCGTCCCTATCGCGTTCAAGGGCGGTGAGCAGGTCCGAAAGGAACAAGGGGCTCTCCATGAACCTTCAGCCGGAGTGCGGACAGCCATGTCCGCGAGGTCAGCCGATTGGGTTCGCGCGGACAAGGCTGTCCGCGCTCCTTCGCGAAAAGGGTTCATGGGCTCAAGGAGCGATTTCGGAATCGTGGAAGCTTTCCATGAACCAGCGCAGTCCAAAAGCCATTGCGCGGACAAGCGGTTCGGTGCTCGTGATTGTCATGCTCATCTCCTTCGGACTGATCAGCATCGCGCTCTATTTCGCAAATTCGATGTCGATGGAATTGCGGGCTTCGGATAATCGCATGTCCGGATTGTCGGCGGACCAGGCCATCGAAGGAGCGGCGCGTTACGTCGGCTATGTCCTCACCCTGTATGCGACCAACGGCGCGGTGCCCGACCTCACCGAGTACCAGGCCGAGGCCGTGCCGGTGGGCAACGCGACCGCACCCGAACAAAACGCGCATTTCTGGATTATCGGCCGCGACCCATCGGGGACGCCGTCCTCCGAGCCGTATTTCAGCCTCATTGATGAAGGGTCAAAATTGAATGTGAACACCGCCAATACGAACACGCTTTCATATTTGCCCAACATGACGCTTGATTTTGCGGACGCCATCGCGGATTGGCGAAGCACCAACGGCGTCGGAACCTACGCGATGAATTACTCGCAACTGGGTTACGGGGACAAAAACCTTCCGTTTGAGACCGTGGACGAATTACGGCTGGTGTATGGAGCGACGGTTGACCTGCTGGCCGGCGACGACCTCAACCGCAACGGAGTGCTCGACGCAAACGAAAAGAGCCTCAATGGCGGCACCACCCCAACCCCCGGCCTTTTTGAATACGTGACCGTCTGCAGCCGCGAACCGAACTTTCACTCGGATGGCACCACTTTGACCAATGTGAACACTGCGGCCCAGCTTCGGGCGTTGTTGCGGGCGAACTTCCCGTCCATCGCGAGCGAGATCGTTGCCGCGACGCCGGCGCCGGCGGGTTACCCGAGCCTGCTCGATTTTTATCTCCGGGCGAGTTCAGCGGGCATGACCGAGCAGCAATTTGTGCAAATCTTCAATAGCATCGACGTCACCAACGCGCATTACACCCGCGGCCGCCTGAACATCAACACCGGAACGGCCCCAGCGCTCACCGCGCTGTTCACAGGCCTCGGCGTCGATCAAAGCACCGCGTCGGGCGCCGCGCAGTCGCTCATCACCTACCGCCAGCAAAATCCGAACAACCTCACGTCCGTCGCCTGGATCGTTGACGCGCTCGGCAGGAGCGGCACGGTGATTCAGGCATTGCGGCGCGGCGATTACATCACCACACACAGTTTTCAATTCACGGCGGACATTGCCGCCACGGGCGCATACGGACGCGGTTACCGCCGCGTGAAATTTGTATTCGACATCAGCGAGGGTATGCCGGAAATCATTTATCGCCAGGACCTGAGCCGGCTCGGCTGGGCGCTTGGAGGCAAGACCCGGGAAACCTGGGTGGCACAAAACACACGATGACCAATATCCTCAACATCGATTTTTTGAAGCGGGGGACTCCGTCGGGCCTTTTGGGGCTCGCGCTGGAAGGAGACCGGCTAGAGGGCGTTGTGTTGAAACGGCACAACGGCTCCCTGCAGGTGACTCAGCGGTTTACGGCGACCCTGACGCTGGATCCGTTGACCGACGACGTCGAACTGGCCGGGCGTGAAATTCTCAATCATCTGCAGGCCGCCGGTGTGCGCGAGCGCCGCTGCGTGGTCGCCCTGCCGCTGAAGTGGGCGCTGGCGGCCCATGTCACGCTGCCCACACTGGCGGAAGCCGACGTTGCCGGCTTTCTGCAGATCGAAGCGGAACGCGGGTTTCCCACGGATGTGACCGCCCTTCAGGTGGCCACCTCGCGTCTGGTTTCGGCTTCGGGCGAACAACATGCGACCCTCGTCGGCATCCCGAGAAGCCACGTCGAGCGACTGGGGCAGGCGTTGCGCGCGGCCCGGTTGAAGCCGCTCAGTTTTTCCCTGGGCATCACGGCTCTCCAACCGCCGGAGACCGGGGAATCCAACGGCGTGATGGCGCTCGTGATCGACGACAACCAGATCGGGCTGCAGATTTCATGCGGAGGAGGCGTGGCGGCATTGCGCGCGCTCGAAGGCGCGGTGGAAACGGAGAGCGACCAGCCGGTGCTGCATGGCGACCTCATCGCACGCGAAGCCAGGATCACACTCGGACAACTGCCGGCCGGCTTGCGTGATCCGGTGAAACGGATCCGCGTCTTCGGCTCCCGGGCGCAGGCGCAACATCTCGCCGACGAAATCCGCGCGCGCTTTGAACCCGGCGGCCTGAGCGTCGAGGCGGTCCCGGCATACCCGCCGAATGAATTCGGCCGGACGATTCCGCCGGAGACGCCCGTGTCCGCTGCGTTCAGCCTGGCGGCAAGGTATCTGGCCGGCCATGGCCCCCTGTTCGAGTTTCTGCCGCCCAAGGTTTCCGCCTGGCAGCAGATGACCTCGAAATATGCGTCCGGAAAGCTGCGAACGGCGGCCATCGCGGCCGCGGCAGTGCTCGTCGTGTTTGGGGGTGCCTTCGCGTTCCAGCAGTGGCAACTCACCCGCCTGCGCTCGCAATGGGCCGGCATGTCGGCCAAAGTCAAGGAACTCGGCGACGTGCAGGATCAAATCCAGAAGTATCGTCCCTGGTTCGATAAATCATTCCGCTACCTGGGCATTCTCAAGGCCTTGACCACCGCGTTTCCGGAAGACGGCTCGGTCACCGCGAAAACCCTGGAAATCCGCGAGCTGCCCGAGGCGCGCGACGTGAGCGTGGTAAGCTGTTCCGGCAATGCGGCCAGCTATTCGGCGCTGCAAAGGACCGTGCACCAGCTCGGGGCGATCCAGGGGGTTACGGAGCTGAACGTACCGACTCGCGGGAAGACACCAATCCAGTTCACGTTCGATTTTCACCTGAACGGCGGAGGCATGAATGAAAATTGAGAACCGCCAGCAAATCTTGATTGTTCTCACCATCGCCGCCGTGGCACTCCTGGCCGCGGACAAGCTGGTCTTCACACCGCTGACTCGCGCGTGGACCGGGCGCTCAAAGGAAATCGCCCGGCTCCGGACGCAGGTATCGGACGGCGCCTCGTTGATGAAACGCGAACAGGCGATCCGCACCCAGTGGGACGAGATGCGCACGAGCATGCTGCCAAACAACCAATCCCTGGGCCAGGAGCAGGTCCTGAAGGCGCTCGTAAGCTGGTCGCAGGAGAGCGGCGTGAGCATCAATGGCACGACCCCCCAATGGAAGAACGATACGGACGAATACAAAACCCTTATCTGCCGCGTGGACGCCTCCGGCTCGCTCTGGACGCTGAGCCGCTTCCTCTACGACATCGAAAAGGGTCCGATGGCCCTGAAAGTCGAATCGGTGGACCTCAGTTCGCATGACAACCAGGGCCAGCAACTGACGCTCGGCTTGCAGGTCAACGGGCTCGTTCTCACACCGAAGGGAAAATGAAATCAGGAATATTACCGCCATTCAGCCTGGGAAGCCGCGATCACGTTTTCGGCATGCAGGGAGGTCGTGAACCCGGCAGGAACGCGCTGCCGCGCGCCGGCGCCGCTTTCATATCGCGGTGCCAGGAAAGGGAGAACGCCCCGGCTTCGGCGCAACCCGGGTCCTGGCGGGGGTTCTTTTGCTTCGTGGCATCCTGTTGTGCGTTCGTAACGCTGGTCGTGGCGGGAGGTTTTTCTGCGCCGGCGCAAGGCACCAATCAGACCGCCCCAGGAGATTTCTCGGCTTTCAAAATCATCATCGACCGCAATATTTTCGACCCGAACCGGCGTCCGATGGTGGCTTCGGGAACGGCGGCGACGATTGTGGATTCTTTCACGCTGGTCGGCACGATGAGTTACCAAAAGGGCCTCTTTGCCGTGTTTGACGGGACGAGTTCGGAATATCGCAAGGTGCTTCAGACCGGCGGCGCCATTGCCGGTTACACCGTCAAGGAGATCCGGCAGGAAACCGCAAAGCTCGCATCCGGCACCAATGAACTGGAACTGTCGGTTGGAATGCAGATGCGCCGCAACGAGGACGGCCGATGGTCCGTTGGCGAGCAGGGGGAATCGTCCGGAGGTTCGTACGCCTCGACTTCCCGGCAGAGAGGGTCGGGCCGGCGGTCTTTGAATTCGAATCCGGCTCAAGCCGGTTCCCGGATCGAGTCTCATTCGGGGGCTTCGACGGGCGACCAGTCGGCGGCAGTCCTGGTGGATGACGCACCGGATGCGGGCGCCCCGCCTCCACCGGAAGCCACGAGCAGTGACCCGAACGACCCGGTGGCGCGAATGATGGCGCGACGGCTTCAGGAGACCGGCGGAAGCACCAATGGAACCCAGAACGGGAACGATAATTGAAACGAGAATGGAAACGCGAACAGCAATCCCAATCATGAATACCAATCAGCCATCTACCCCTTCGTCAGCGTCGCGTAATGCCGATGCAGCCGACCGTTCCCGTTTGCTCGGGTGGGCTCAGCCCGTTCCACGCAGGGGAGCCCTCTTGCTCGCCGCAGTCTTGGCCGCCGGAACCCTGACCGCGCCGGCCCAGGCGGTCCGTCCGGCGGCGCCGGACACCTCCGCGCCCGCCCCGGCCGCGGTGACCCCCGCGGCGGCGGCTGCCTCCGTTGAGGCCGGCGAGATCCAGGCGCCAGTGGTGCCGGCGAACGAAACCGCCTCCATTGGCACGGAAGGGACCGGCACGAACGGCCTGCGGCTGAATTTCCGCAACGCGCCGATCGACCTCGTGCTGAATTATCTCAGTGACGCCGCCGGGTTCATTATCGAGCTGGACACCCCGGTGAGAGGCAATGTGAGCGTGATCAGCAGCCATCCCATGACCGGGGATGAAGCCGTGGATTTGCTCAATTCCGTGTTGAACAAGAATGGTTATGCGGCAATTCGCAACGGACGAACTTTGACGATTCTGGACAAGAACGACGCGAAGACGCGCGATATTCCAGTCAAGGTTAGCAACGACCCGGGCAGCATCCCTAAGAACGACGAGATCGTCACCCAGATCATCCCGATTCGATTTGTGGAAGCCAGGCAACTGGTGACGGATCTGTCGCCGTTCGTTTCCTCCCAGGCGACCATTGTGGCGAACGAAGCCGGCAACTCGATTGTGGTCACCGACACGCAGTCGAACATCCGGCATCTGGTTGAGATCATCAAGGCAATCGACAGCAGCGCCGAGGGGGAGACGGAGATTCGCGTGTTCCATCTGACCCACGCCAGTCCGACCGACGTGGCCAACGAGCTGAGTCAGATTTTCCCGTCGAGCAACGGCACGGGGAATAACCAGTCACCCATCCGGTTCGGCGGCGGGGGCGGCGGTCCGGGCGGATTCTTCCAGCGAATGATGGCCGCGAACGCCGCTGGGAACACGGGCAACAGTCAAAACTCCCGGGTCCAAAAGCAGTCGCAGGTCATCGCCGTGGCCGACCTGCGCACGTCCTCCGTCGTGGTGACCGCTTCCAAGGATTTAATGACGGAAATCGCCGGGATGATGGAACAATTGGATGTGACTTCGACCCGGGATCAGAGGGTTTTTGTGTATCACATGGACAACGGAGACCCGCAGCAAGCGCTGACGGTGTTGCAAAACATGTTCCAGAACAACAGCACCTCCCGCAGCGGCACGAGCTCGTCCAGTTCGAGCAGCGCGTTGGCAAACCGCGAAACCCAAAATGCCGCCACGATCGGCAGTTCCTCCACCACCACCACCGGCACTGGCACCGGCATTGGCGGCGGGAGCGCGCGCCCAGGCGGGGCAGGTGGCGGGTTCTAACCGGACTTTTGTGAAACGTTTAATACAACAAAAAATTATGAAGACGCGACATTTTGAAAAATACCTGTGCGGCATTTTGGTTTGCCTGTTTTTCGCCACCCCTGAAATTCACGCGCAACAACGCGGCACCGGCGGCGGTGGGTTTGGTGGATTCGGCGGGTTCGGCGGGTTCGGCGGTGGAAACCGCAACACGAGCGCCTCCAGCAGCCAATACAATAACAACGGCACGGTCGGCAGCGCGACGATCTCCGTGGATCCGGACTCGCACAACATCGTTGTCATCGCCGACGAGGAGACGGCCGACCAGATCCGGCAGGTCATCAACAACCTGGATCGTCCCAAACCGCAGGTGCTCATCAAGGTCGTCTTCCTGGAAGTCCAGCATAACAACTCGCTGGACCTGGGCATCGAGGGCGGTTTCACCAAAGGCATCGGCAATTCAATGAGCGGCAACGCAGCCAATGTCTTCGGATTGTCCGGACTGAATTCGGTGGTGACCAACTTCAACGCGCTCGGCGCGGCCTCGTCGCCGGCATTGTCTCCGGCCTCGGGGTCGGGGTCGGGATTCTACCAGGTTATCGGCAGTGATTTTCAGGCGACATTGCGCGCTATTGCCCAGGCCGGCAAAGCCGAACTGCTCTCGCGCCCCTCCATCCTCGCGCGCGACGGCCAGCCCGCCACCATCGTCGTCGGCCAATCCGTCCCGTTGGTCACCTCGGTCAGTTACTCCGGTTTGGCTAACACTCCCGTCAACAACATCACTTACACCGACGTGGGCATCATCCTGAAAGTGACGCCGTTTATTTCCGCGAGCGGCACCGTGGAAATGATCCTCTCGCCCCAGATCTCATCGGTGGATCCCACCCTGACACAGACCATTTCCCCCGGCGTGACCGCCCCGTATCTGGATGTGCGCTCCGCCGACACGGTAGTGGTGACGCCGGACGCGCAAACGGTGGTCATCGGCGGGTTGATGGAAAACGACAAAGCGTCCAGCGACAGCAAGATCCCGTTCTTGGGCGACATTCCGATTCTGGGCAACCTCTTCAAGCACAAGTCCAACAGCAATACCAAACAGGAATTGCTCATTTTCCTCACGCCGCATATCGTCCCGGCGCCGATACAACTGGCATCCATGTCCGACAAGGAGAAGAGACAGTCGGAGTTTATGCCGACTTCCTTTTCGGAGGAGGAACTGGACCGTTTTCTGGAGCGGGTGCCGGTGAAAAAACAAAAATAGAATGTGGAATTGAAACGTCGAAATCTGTGGGTGTATGGACTCCTGCTGGGCGTCTGGGTGCTGGTGGTGGCCTGGCAGGTGGAAGAACATGTTCGGGTCAAGGACGCCGCTAAGACGGAACTGAGAACCCGCTCGACCGTCATCGCGAATTTTCTGAGCGCCGTGATCCGGGGACAGCGCTTTCGGGGCGCCATCGTCCAGGAACGACTGGAACCGGTGCTGGACGAACTCGTCAACGAGCGCACCAACGCACCAGGCAATGTCGGCGAACTGCTCTCGATTGCGCTCTTGAACACCGCGGGCGAACCGGTGGTCTCCGTCGGCAGGCCAATCGACCCGAAAGACATCAAGGACATCATCCAGGACGGGGAACATTGGTGGCCCGCGCAGGTCGGGTTTGTGAACCTGGTGGAAGGCGCCAGCGCAAGGCCGCAAGGGGCCACCAACGCCACGGTGATCCTGCCTTCCCCGCGCGAGTTTACCAACAGCCTGCATCAGGGAACAGCAGAACCTCTGAATCGGGAACCGGAGCCCGGGCATTCGCCGCCCGAACCGCCGCCCGGCGGCCCCGGTCCCGAGCCGCGCCCCGAAAGCCCCGGCATCAACGGCACCAATGTCAACAACCACGCCGAGCGCCGTCGGGAGGGAGAAAGCCGGCCCAGACGACCGCCCTGGCTGCGCTGGATGGACGAGCAGGCCTACGAATCCCTGATCGCAAAGAGGGAGCTGCATGGATTGGTCCTGGTCATGTCCACGGACACGCTTCGGGCCGTCTCCCGTCATGATCTTTGGCTGCGGTGTATCATCGCCTTTTTTGCCGGCATCTCCGCCGTCGGCGCCGGTGTGGCCTGGCGCAATCTGGCCGAGACATCGGAACTCCAGATCCGCCTCGTTCGAGCCAGCGAGATGAACACGCACCTCAAGGAGATGAATCTCGCAGCCGCCGGACTGGCTCACGAAACCCGCAACCCCCTCAATATTGTCCGGGGCTTGGCGCAAATGATCTCGAAACGGCCCGACGCTCCGCCGGAGATTCGAAACAAATCGCGCGAAATCATCGACGAAACGGACAAGGTGACGGCTCAATTGAACGAGTTCATCAACTACTCCCGGCCTCGGGAACTGCGCCGCTCCGTGCTGGCGCTCAACTCGGTCGTTACCGAAGTCGTCCGCGCCTTGAACTACGATATCGAGGAGAAAAACATTCAGGTCGAGATCAAGGGAGAAATGCTGTCGATCGAGGCGGACGAGCAACTGCTTCGCCAGGTGCTGTTCAATCTGGTGTTGAACGCCACCCAGGCCGTGGGCGAAGGTGGTGAGATTCAAATCCTCGCGCAGAGACTCAGCGCGTCCGAGGCTTCGATCGAGGTCAAGGACAATGGGCCCGGCGTTCCGGCCGATCGCCGGACAGAAATCTTCAAACCGTACTTCACCACCCAGCAGAAGGGCACGGGATTGGGCCTGGCCATCGTCCAGCAGATCGTTTTGGCGCACGGATGGGAGATCGAGTGCCTTTCCAACGAGCCCAAAGGTGCCAATTTCCGCATCACCCACTTGAAGGTGACGGGACGGCATTGAAGGACCCGGCGGCTTCGAAAAGAAGTTTCACACGTTTGTCAGACGCGAAATTGTCAATTGTTAGGACTGACCCATATCGGACTCGGAGGGGGTCCTCAGGACTCCCGTTGGGATTCGGAAACGGAAATTGATTGGAGGAGGCGTGAACGGGGTGCAATTCGGGAACATCCTTTAAAGTTCCTGGATTGTGCCATGGCAACAGAGCAAACCAATTGAGAAACACATGAAGCATGCGATTGAGTCACTTATCTATTTCAAAGGCAAACTTTGAATTGGACAAATACGTGCTACTTGAAACGGGGCACCGTGTTCGACTAGCCTTTGACCATGGCGTCCGAAAGCAGCAAGGGCTCCGGCGAAACGCCCCGCATCCTGATCGTTGATGACGATCCCGGGCAACGGAGCCTGCTGAATTCATTCCTGCAAAGCCAGGGCTTCGAGACGGTGACGGCGGACTCCGGCGAGCGGGCGCTGGAAACATTGCGCACGAGCCACTTCGACATGATGATTTCCGACGTGCGCATGCCGGGCCTTTCCGGACTGGACACCCTGCGGCGCGCCCGCGAGGAGCACGCCACACTGCCCGTCCTGCTTGTCACCGCCTACGCCGACATTCGCGATGCAGTGGTCGCGATGCGCGATGGCGCGGTCAACTATCTGGCGAAACCCATCGATCTGGACGAGTTGCTGTCCTCCGTGCAGCAAGCCACCGGCGTCTCGGAGTCCATTGTCCTCAAGTACAGCGAGGACAAGCCGTTGCCAGGCCACATCGTGGCGCGCAGCCCGCTGATGCAGGCGGTCATCCGCGATGCCTCCCTGATCGCCCCCTCCGAAACGCGGGTCTTGATCACGGGCGAAAGCGGCGTCGGCAAGGAGGTGCTCGCCGACATTCTCCACGCGTGGAGCACACGCTCGGCCGGACCCCTGATAAAGGTGAATTGCGCGGCGATCCCGGAAAACCTCCTCGAGAGCGAGCTCTTCGGACATGAAAAGGGCTCCTTCACGGGCGCCCATGCCCAGCGGATCGGGCGGTTCGAGGAAGCGAACGACGGCACGATTTTCCTGGATGAGATCGCCGAGATGCTGCCCCAACTCCAGGCCAAGTTGCTGCGGGTGACCCAGAACGGGAGTTTCCAGCGCGTTGGCTCGAACCGCGAGGTTCAGACCAACGCCCGAATCCTGACCGCCACGAACCGCAATCTGGAGGAACTGGTCAAGGCCGGCCGTTTCCGGGAGGACCTCTTCTACCGGTTGAACGTCGTGGAGCTGAACATTCCCCCGTTGCGCGAGCGCCGCGAGGACATCATACCGCTGGCAAGCCTGTTTGTTGCGGAGTTCGCCAAAGGCCGCGCGCGGTTTTCCGACTCGGTGGGCATTCGCCTCGAGCATTATCGCTGGCCCGGCAACGTGCGCGAGTTGCGCAATGCCATGGAGCGGGCCGTACTCCTGTCGCGCAGCGAGCTCATCCTGCCCGAGCACCTGCCCTCGCGGGTGCGGGGCTCGGTGGAGCAGGGGACTGTCCCGGACGCCGATCCGCAACAATTGGAGGAGATCGAGCGCCAAGCCATCCTGCAGGCGCTGCGCAAGCACGGGTTCAACCGGACCGAAACGGCCAAAACCCTCGGCATCAGCCGGAGGGCACTCATTTACAAACTGCAACGCTGGCGGAAAATGGGTTTCGAAATCGATCCGGCTAGCGGGCGAAAACCCGGCGGATGACCTCCTCGATCGGGACTTCATGAATGTCGATGTCGGTGACGGGCAGTTCGTCCAGCAGGGCCTTGCAGGAGGGAATGACTCGGTCGCGTTTGACCTTGAGCGTGATGGTGCCGGGCTGTTGCTCGACGATCTCGCCGTACTTGCCCAGATGCTCGGCCGAATACAGGGTTGTCACGTCGCACTGAATGGTCACGAATTTGAAATCCGCGAAGCGGTCCACCACGTCACTCAGGCGGCCATCGAAGGAAATCGCGCCACGGTCGATGATGATGACGCGTTCGCACAGTTCCTGGATGTCCGTCATGTAATGGCTGGTGAGCAGTATCGTGGTCTTTTCCCGGTCGTTGTGATGGCGCAGGAATTCGCGGACGATCTTTTGCGAAACCACATCCAGGCCGATGGTGGGTTCGTCCAGAAACAGCACTTTGGGCCGGTGCAGGAGGGACGCGATCAGCTCCAGCTTCATCCTCTCCCCGAGCGACAACTCGCGCACCGCGACATCCAGCTTGTCGCGCACCGCGAGCAGTTCCGACATTTCAGCGACGGTGCGCTCGAGCGCGCTGTCGGAGATGCCGTAGATTTTCGCGTTGAGTTCGAGCGACTCGCGCGCGGGCAGGTCCCACCAGAGCTGATTTTTCTGCCCGAGCAGGAGAGCGAACTGGCGGCGGTAGCTGTCGTCCCGCTCCCACGGCACATGCCCGAGCACGCGGGCGGTTCCGCCGGTCGGGTAGAGCAACCCCGAGAGCATTTTGAGGGTGGTGGTCTTGCCCGCCCCGTTGGGGCCTAGAAACCCAACCAGTTCGCCCGGCTCAATCTTGAAGCTGACGTTCTGGACGGCGATCGTTTGCTCGTATTTCCTCCGGAACAAACCTTTGACGGCCCCGGCGAATCCCGGCTGCTTCTTGTACGTGCGAAACGCCTTGGTCAGCCCGTTGACTTCGATTGCCGGCATAGATGCCCGCAAACATGCACCAACTGAGTGGAAAGGAAAAACCTAATTGCGAGGTCTGAGCCTCTTCGGAGCGCTTCTAGCGCATCAACTGCTTCTCGAGATAGCTGACCACCTGCCGCACGTTCGCATCGACTTCCATCCGGTCCTTCACCAGGCGGCAGGCGTGCAGCACCGTGCCGTGATCGCGACCCCCAAACGCCTCCCCGATGGAGCTCAAGGAGCCTTCCGTCATCTGGCGCGAGAGAAACATGGCCACCTGCCGCGGAAATGCGATGTTCTCCGGACGGCGCTTGCTGGTCATGTCGGCCAGCCGGATGTCGAAATGCTCGGCGACCTTCTTCTGGATGACTTCGATGCTGATGGAGAAGCGGCCTTCCTCGTGAAGGATCTCACGCAGCAGGCTTTCCACCACCTCGAGGGTCAGCCGTTTGCCGGTGAGCGACGCATACGAGGCGACGCGGATCAATGCGCCTTCCAGGCGCCGGATGTTGGTGCGAATGCGGTTGGCCAGAAAATTCAAAATGTCCTCCGGCAGCGTAATGCCCATGATCTGGGCCTTCTTGTTCAAAATGGCCAGACGCATTTCCACGTCGGGCGGCTGCAGGTCGGTGACCAGTCCCCATTCAAACCGCGAAACCAGCCGGTGCTCGAGATTCTGGATCTCGCTGGCGGGACGGTCGCAGGTCAGGACGATCTGCTTGTGCGCCTCATGCAGCGCGTTGAACGTGTGGAAGAATTCCTCCTGAATCCGCTCCTTGCCGGCGAGAAACTGTATGTCGTCGATCAGCAACACGTCCGTCTGGCGGTATTTTTTCCGGAACCGGACCAGCTGATTGTTCTGGATGCCATCGATGTATTCGTTGGTGAATTTTTCCGACGACAGATAGGCCACCCGGGCGGCCTTCCTCTGGCCGGCAACGTGCTGGCCGATGGCGTGAAGCAGGTGGGTCTTGCCCAGCCCGACGCCGCCGTAAAGAAACAAGGGGTTGTAGGATTTTCCGGGCGCCTGGGCGACCGCCAGGGCTGCCGCGTAGGCAAAATTGTTGTTGTTGCCGACAACGAAGGTGTCAAAGGTGTTCTTGGGATTGAATCCCAAGTCCATCTGATGCGAATTGCGTTCGGCTGCCGGCTCGGCCACTTTGGCTTTCGGCGGCGCGGGTTGCACGGAAGGGGAGGAGTTTGGCGCCGCGCCGACCTTGAATTTGATCTGCAACTGGCGGCCGGCCGCCAGCGCCACCACATCCTCCAGCAACCCCATATAATTGTCCTTCAGCCAGACCTCGCAGAAATCATTTGCCACCTCCAGCACAAGAGTGCCGCCGTCCAGTGAAAAAGTGTGCAGTGGCGCGAACCAAAGATTATAGGTGTCACCACTCAGCATGGAACGCAGTTGTTCTTGCGCTGAGCCCCAAATTCTTTCTGCGGAAGCTTGCATGTTCGTTTTCTCCCCAAAGCCCGTTTTTCGGGCATTTTATTCACCTAGCTTCTTAACGCATTCGTCACACGGCCTTTGGCAGACCTTTCTAACACCGAAATCGCTTTCAGCCAATAAAATCAATGCGCTCATCAAACTCTGCCTCAAAACTGACACAACATCAATGCATAACGTGCTAATAGATAAATACTTACAACTGCACCACCCCTTGAACGCCCTCATTTTCTTCTCTGCTGCCCACTGCCGCATGAAGAATCAGTGTTGCAGACAGAGTTTCTATTCAATGCGACCGTAACTTACTAGGACAACATATTAACTCTTGTTCACGAGTTATTCACAGCCAGTTTCGACCAATAAAATCAGGCGTTTCATAATTTTTGCCGACGAAAATTGGCGGCTCCGATGAGCGCCGGTTCTTCACTTGTTTCGCTTCACTCCTGCCGTCCCATTCGAACACATTTTCGGGTGCCCGCGATCCAATCGTCGGGTTGGGGAAGATGGATCGCTCGCGGCACACTTTCCGCGAGCAAAAACTCAGACCGCTTGTTCGCCCGTTTCCTCCGTTCGAATGCGCACCGCGTTCTCGATGGAACTCACAAATACTTTCCCGTCCCCGATCTTGCCCGTCTTGGCCGCCTTCACGATCGCATCGACCGTCGTCGCCGCAAGCGAGTCGGCCAGCACAACCTCGATCTTGAGCTTCGGCAAAAAATCCACCGTGTATTCGCTGCCGCGATAGATCTCGGTATGACCCTTCTGACGGCCGAAACCTTTGACTTCGGAAACCGTCATCCCTTGAACTCCCAGGGCGGATAAAGCTTCTTTGACGTCTTCCAGTTTGAACGGCTTGATAATGGCTTCGATCTTTTTCATCACGCTTCCGCTTTGCAGCCGGATACTAACAACCAACCTGTCCCTGTAAACAGCAATGTTAAAAAAAATCATTTCCCGCACGCCGGCGTCATACGATCGACCCGGCACGATCCCGCCGGCGACGGGGTTCCTCTCGATAATCATGTGGTTTACATGGATTAATACATATGAAGTGATTATTGACAACGATTAGTGATAATGATCTCTTAGGAACAGACGCTTTTTGAAAACCACCTTCGGTGAAGTGTGGATTGTTCTTTGAATGAAAATGATTTCGGTCGTGTTCCGCGGTACACGGTCAGGACCGATTTTCTCCGTTATCCTACTGTTGTACCTAATTCGAAATTCCCCGGGCCCCTCAACCATCCCCTGGTTGATCGGCCCGGTTTTTTTGTCCGCGCAGATTGCTGGACAGCAAAAAAGCGCCAACAATGACGGTAGTGGCGAGTCTGCCAATGCCCCTGGCTTGCGCCCGCTCTACCCCGCGGCGGCGGCCAGTTCGGGCTTCCGTTCCCACCGCCGCGGCGCGCGCTCGGGCAGGGAGGTGTCCGGCTTCGCGTAGTACGTTTCCGGTCCCAGGAGAGCATCCGCCGCCTGCTGCAACTCGAGGGACGGCTGGACTGAAAACCGTTCGTGGGCCTCGATATAAACGACTTCTCCCGCCGGGCGCATAAAGCACAGGAACAACGGGCACTTTCCCGGGTGCGACTCCACCAGTTCGCGGACCGACTCGAGGCGTTCGGGCGGCAGATGCGCGGCATGCAGGCGCAGATGGACTTGTTTGGTGAACCGCCGCGGCGCCTCCTCCAGTGGCAGAATTTCCTGCGGAAAAATCTTGGGCTTCTCGTCACCCGTGTTCACTTCGCCGACCACCAGGATCGCCTGGTTGGGCACGAGCATCTGGCGATACTTCTCGTAGTTCTCGTTCATGCAGAGCATTTGAACCGAGCCCTCGAGGTCCTCCAGCGTCACCATCGAGTAGGGTTTGCCGCTCTTTTTCGAAATGCCGTTCTGGACCGCCGCGACCAGGCCGCCGATGCGCGTCAGGCTCCGGTTCGGCAGTTGCGCCAGCTCCGCGGTGTTGGTCAGGCCGTATTTCTCCATGAGCGGCACGTACGGCGTGAGGGGATGGCCGCTGACGTAAAAGCCGAGCAGCTCCTTCTCATGCGCCAGCAACTCGTGCTGCGGCCATTCGGGCAGGTCGGTGAGGGATTCCGGCACCGGCGGAGCTTTCTCCTCCAATTCGCCGAAAAGCGACGTCTGCCCGCGCTGGCGGTCGGAAATGATGCCGGCGGCCCGCGCCAGCGTCCAGTCCGTCTGGGCCAACAGGGCCGCGCGAGTCCGGCCGAACCCGTCGCAGGCTCCGCATTTGATCAGCCCTTCCAGCACCTTGCGATTGACGGAACGACTGTCCGCGCGCTCGCACAGATCCGCCAGCGACCTGAACCTTCCACCCTCATCCCGTGCCTTCAAAATGGCTTCCATCGCTGCTTCTCCGACGCCTTTGATCGCGGCCAGGCCGAACCGGATGGCCTGCGGCGGCGCTTGCGGGTCCGCGGGCCCCGGCCCGGCCTCTGGCCTGCCTTCCCGGCCGCGCAGGGGCGTCGGCGCAAAATGCACCTCGCTCTCATTCACGTCCGGTCCGAGCACTTCAACACCCATCCCTCGCGCCTCGGCGATATACTGGCTCAGCTTCGCCGTATCCGACATGTCGTTGGTCATCATCGCGCAGAAAAACTCGACGGGGTAATTCGCCTTCAGATAGGCCGTTTGATACGCGACGATGGCATAGGCCGCGGCATGGGATTTGTTGAATCCGTAACCGGCGAATTTTTCGAGCAGGTCGAAAATCTGGTTCGCCTTGGCCTCCGGGATGCGGTTTTTCTCCTTGCAGCCCTTCACGAAAATGGCGCGTTGCTTGGCCATTTCCTCCNNCCTGCTCCTGATAAATCAAAATGCCGTAGGTTTCCCGCGCGATCGGCTCGAGGAGTGGATGCTCGTATTCAATCCTCACCTCGCCTTGCCGGCGACGGATGAATTCCGGAATCAGGTCCATCGGTCCCGGACGGTACAGCGCGACCAGCGCCGTGATGTGCTCGATCGAACTGATCTGGAACTTGCGGCACAAATCACGCATCCCGCCCGATTCCAATTGAAAGACCCCCAGTGTGTTCGCCTTGTTCAGCAGCGCGTACGTCTGCTCGTCGTCCAGAGGCAGGTGATCCACCGGAACATCGATTCCTCGCGTGCGCCGGACCATCTCGCAGGTGTTGCGAATGACGGTGAGCGTCTTGAGGCCGAGAAAATCCATCTTCAACAAACCGAGGTCGCCGACCGGCCCCATGGCGTATTGTGTCACGATCGTCCCGTCTTCGTCCTGCTTGAGCGGGAGGAGGTTGACCAGGGGTTGGTCCCCGATGACCACGCCCGCCGCGTGGACGCTGGCGTTCCGCGTCAGGTCTTCCAGAACGAAGGCCGTATCAATAAGTTCCCGGGTCACTGCCTCCGTTTCGTAAGCCTCCTTGAACTCCGGCGATTGCTTCAACGCCTTTTCCAGCGTCATCTTCAATTCATTCGGAACCATCTTGGCCAGCCGGTCGCAGTCCCCATAGCTCAATCCCATCACCCGCCCCACGTCCCGCACCACTGATTTCGCCCCCATCGTGCCAAAGGTGACGATCTGGGCGACCGCGTCGCGTCCGTACTTCTGGCGGACGTATTCGATCACATCCGCCCGGCGATCGTCGGCAAAGTCGATGTCAATGTCCGGCGGATTGACGCGCTCCGGATTGAGAAATCGCTCGAACAGCAGCCCATATCGGATCGGATCCACATTCGCGATTTCCAACAGATACGTGACCAGGGAGCCCGCGGCGGAGCCACGCGCCACGCAGGCAATCCCCTGGCTGCGCCCGTAGCGGATGAAATCGCCGACGATCAGAAAATAGCTCAGAAAGCCGGTCTTCTCGATGACTTTGAGCTCGAGCTGGAGCCGATCCATCACGACTTTCAACGCCGCCTCCGTCGCGGGGTCGCCGGACGTGGCGCCGTTGGAATCGCGAGCCGGACTGCCCCCAGAACCCGCCGCCGCGGAAGCCGGCGCCGCATACGTCGGGAGCCGCGCCGGATCTTCAATCCGGTCCACGATGAATTCCCCGCCTTCCGCGCGGGCGTGCACGCCGTAGCGCTTGCGCAGCCCCTCCGCCAGCAGGTGCCGCAAATAGCCTTCGCGTGTGAAGTGTTCGGGCGGATTGAAAACCGGATAATGCAGCTTGCCGAATTCGATCTCGAGGTTGCACCGTTCGGCCACCTCAAGCGTGTTCCGGACCGCCTCCGGCACCTCGGCAAAACGCGCCTTCATCTCCTCCGCCGACCGCAGGTAAAACTGCTCTTCGGCATACTTCATCCTCCGGCTGTCCGCGAGTTGAGCCTGGGTGCCGATGCAGATGAGGCAATCGTGCGCATGGGAATCACCCTGTTCGACGTAGTGAACGTCGTTCGTCGCGACGAGCTTCAGGCCGAACTCCTTCGCCAGCGGGATCAGATGCCGGTTCACCTTCGCCTGCTCGGGCAGTTGGTGGTTTTGCAGCTCGAGATAAAAATTCTCCGCCCCTAGCGTCTGCTTGAACCAATCGATCGCCTCGCGGGCCTTCAGCAACTGGTCCCGCTGGATGCATTGCGGGATTTCGCTCGCCAGACAGCCGGACAACGCGATCAGTCCGTCCTTGTGCGCCGCCAGGAGTTCCTTGTCGATGCGCGGCTTGTAATAATAGCCCTCGAGGTGGGCTGCGGTCGCGAGCCGGATGAGGTTTTTGTAGCCGGCTTCGTCCTTCGCCAGCAGCACGAGGTGGTTGTAAACATCACGGCCTCCCGTGCCGGCCTTTTTGTCGAACCGGCTCCCCGGCGCGACATACATCTCGCAGCCGATGATCGGCTTGAGACCCTTGTTCCGCGCCGCCTGGTAAAAATCGATCGCGCCGTAGAGCGCGCCGTGGTCGGTCACCGCCAGCGCCGGGAATTTCAACGCGTGAGCCTTCTCCATCAGCCGGTCGAGCCGGCAGGCGCCATCGAGCAACGAATACTCGGTGTGCAAATGCAGATGAACGAAGTCCGCGTGCGACATGCAGGCAGGTTACCCCCCCGCGCGTGCGCGACGCAAGGAAGTGATATTCACCGACCCGCTTTACCGGCGCTTTCCCGCGACGAAGAATTCCTTGATCACATCCGCCACCCGCTGGACCTGCTTGTCGGTCAATTCGGGATAGATCGGCAGGCTGAGGCACTCGCGGGCGGCCTTCTCCGCGACCGGAAAATCGCCGGCCTTGTAGCCCAGGCCGGCATAGCATTTTTGCAGGTGCAGCGGCAGCGGATAATGCAGGGCGCAACCCACTCCGTTGGCTTCCAGGTGCTTCTTGAGTTCGTCGCGCTGCGCGTGCCGCACCACATAGAGGTGCCACGCGCTTTCGGCATACCCGGCTTCGCGCGACAGTTGCAGCGGGGTGTCGGCCAGAAGATCGTGATACGTGTGGGCGATGGTCCGGCGCTTCTGCGTCCAGTTTTCCAGGTGTTTCAGCTTGACCCCCAGCACCGCGCCTTGAATCCCCTCCATCCGGTAATTGAATCCCACTTCGTCGTGATAATATCGCTGGGTCGAGCCGTGTTCGCGGAGAGCGCGGGCTCGCGCCGCCAATCCGGCGTCGTTCGTCACCAAAGCGCCGCCTTCGCCGCAAGCCCCGAGATTCTTGCCGGGATAAAAGCTGAAACAGGAAATCCGGCCGAAGGTCCCGACCTTCCTGCCTTTGTAATTCGCGCCGTGCGCCTGCGCCGCGTCCTCCACCAGCGGCAAGGTGTGCTTCCGGCAAATCTCCAGGAACGGGTCAAGGTCGAAAGGATGGCCGTACAAATGCACCGGCAGAATGGCCTTGGTGCGCGGCGTGATCGCGCGTTCGACCCGCGCCGCATCCAGGTTGAACGTCGCGTCGTCCACGTCCACATACACGGGCCGGGCCCCCACGTAGGAAATGGCCCAACTCGTCGCCACGAACGTGTATGGCGTCGTGATGACTTCATCTCCCGGGCCGACACCCGCCAGGAGCATGGCGACGTGCAGGGCCGAAGTGCCGCTGTTGAGGCCCACACAGTTCCCGGCGCCGCAATACTGCGCAAAGTCTTTCTCAAACCGGACCACGTCCGGGCCGAGACAAAACGAGCAGTTGTCGATCGTGCGCGCAATCGCAGCGTCGATGTCTTTGCGGAGACTGCGCAGTTGAGCCGGCAGATCAAAGTAGGGTATTGGCTGAGTCATGTCATGAGTTCCCGATCGAATTCGCGGGCAACATAATCTGTAAGGACGCAATCTCACAAGACAATCGTGCCCGTATTATTCCTGAATCCCTCCGTCCTCGCTTCGAGCCCGGTCAATCGGGGTTTTCCTTCAGCCACTGCTGCATTTTGTCGGGCCACTTCGCCGGATCGTCCTCGTCGAGGTAAAGCTCGATCAGATCCTTCGCTTCGTCTGCCTTGGGATGGTCCGGGTTCTGCGCCACCTGCAGGAGTTGCGGCAGTTTGACCGAGTTCGGCCGGTTCAAAACATCGCTCATGAGCACGTCCAGCACCGAGTCGGGCAGTTTTGTGTTCTGCAGCAACTGGCCCAGCGGGGTGTAGTTGTCGTCCGAAACCAGGTTCGAAAGATGTTGCGCCACCTCGGCCTGACCCTCCTCCGGCAGCCGCGGAAAAACCGCGAACAGATCCTTGACCTTGTTGGTGTCGTCCTCGTCCGACCCCAGGATCTCGTCCAGCTTGTCTTCCCAATCCGCGAGCAGATTCGTGGCGCCAGCCGTCGCGGTTGTGTTGGTCGCGACGACAGTTGGGTTTGCGGCGGCCGTCGTGGATTCGGCGCCCGTGGATGGCGGGCGGTTATTCGGCGATTGGACGGGAGTTGGAGTTGCAACGGAAGGTGTGGGTGGTGGCGCCGACCCCCGGCTGCCCCACCATCCGATCACGATCCCGGCAGCCACGATCCCCGCCAGAATGCCGATGCCGATCAATACTTTCGAAAACTTTTGCATGGTCTCTCAGTTCCTGGCTTATAGTTTCTCCAGTTTGGCGCCGGAATCAACCCCTTTGAGGTTTGGCGCCTTTCGCGTTCCCCGATTTCACGATGAACCGTTGCCCGGAGGCGGGTCATTTCTTGAACTGGAGTTCGTATAGTTTCCGATAAACCCCGCCCCGCTCGATCAGTTGCGCATGAGTGCCGGTTTCGACAATCCTGCCTTCGCTCAGCACCACGATAAGATCCGCGTTCTGGATGGTGGAAAGGCGGTGGGCAATGCAGAGGGTGGTGCGACCCTGCATGAGTTTCTCGAGCGCTGCCTGGACGGCCCGCTCGGATTCCGTGTCGAGCGCGCTGGTGGCTTCATCCAGAACGAGGATCGGCGCGTTCTTCAGGATGGCGCGGGCGATGGCGACGCGCTGGCGCTGGCCGCCGGACAATGCCATGCCTTTCTCGCCCACGATCGAGTCGTAACCCCGGGGCTTTTGCATGATGAACTCGTGCGCGTTGGCGTGGCGCGCCGCAGCTTCGATCTCGGCGTCGGTGGCGCCGGGCCGCCCCAGGGCGATGTTGCGGCGGATGGTGTCGTGGAACAGAATGGTTTCCTGGGTCACCAGGGCGATCTGGCGGCGCAAGTCTTTGATGGAAACCTGCCGGATGTCGGTGTCTCCGATGCGCACGGAGCCGCGTTGCGGGTCATAAAAGCGCAGGATGAGATTGGTGACCGTGGTTTTCCCGGAGCCACTGCTGCCGACCAGCGCCAGCACCTGGCCCGCCTTGACAGTCATGTTGACGCCCCGCAGGACCGGCTTTTCGCCGTAATCAAAATCAATGTTCTCAAAGTAAATGTCCGCCCGCTTCGCTTCGAGGGGCACAGGATGAGGCGGATCCACGATCGTGCTCTTGGTTTCCAGCAGCTCGAACACCCGCTGGCTGGCTGCCGAAGCCTGGTGCAGTTGATTGTGAAGCCGGGTGAATGCCTTGATGGGCGGGTACATCATCACGATGCCCAAGACAAACGTGCTGAAATCCACCTCGCTCGGCCTCTCATTCCTGGGCAGGTGCAGCAAATAAATGAACACCAGCGCCACGCCCGCCACGCCGAGGAATTCCATCAATTGACTTGGGATCTCGTTGGCCCGCAGCACGCGCATTACCTGGCCGACATATTTTCTCGTTGTTTCCCTGAACTGCTGCACCACGGCGTCCTCGAGGTTATAGGCTTTGATGATCCGGTTGCCGGTGAAGGATTCGTGCATCAACCCGGTCAGGTCCGAAATATGGCCCTGGATGGCGCTGGCGGATTTGCGCACCTTGCGCGCATAAATCACGATCGGCAACACGCACACCGGCAGGACCACTATCGAAACCAGCGTCAGCTTGGGCTGGACGATAAGTTGATAAAGCAGAATCACAAAGATGGTGACGGGGTCTTTGACCATCGATCCGAGGGAGTTTGCGATGATCCCATAAAGCGCCTGGGTGTCGTTGCTGATGCGGGAAATCAAATCACCGGTGCGGGCGCGGCTGAAGAAACTGAGCGACAGGTTTTGCAGATGCTCGAACAACATCGTCCGGACGTCTGCGATCGCGCGCATCGCCGACCAGCTCGTCAGGTAAATGCTCAGGTAAGCCAGCGTCCCGCGCAACAACATGACCGCCGGAATAATGCTGATGTAGGCAACCCATCCCCAACCGGAAGTTGGCGCCTTGAATTCAGGCAGCCAGGACCCAATCCAGTGCGTCACCGGCCGGAGCAGCGCCGGAGCCTTTTCCAACTTCTCGTGAAAATTGGTGGATTCGTTGAAAAGGAGATCCATTACCACCTTGGCAGCCCCCAGCAGCGCGCCGTTCGTCACTCCATAAACGATGCCGCACAGCAGTCCCAGAATGAACCGGAACCGATAGGGATGCACAAACGTCCACAGCCTGCGCAAGAATGCAATCATCGCTCCAAAAGATTATGGTCGCGCCTCCATCCCAACGCGAGCACTTTCCTGGTAGTGGCAGAATTTGGCGGGGCGAGGGAGTCGATGAACCGAGCCTCAGTAGCCGCCGTTGTGAAGCGGCGGAGATCGCCGCTGCGGGAAGGATCCGCCAATTCACATTGGCGGCTGCAAGGTTTCATGATCCATGAACAGTTCCAAAAGGAACAGCAAGCTGCCGGCGAGTCGGCTCATGCCACGCGCGTGTAATGCTTGTGGCTGAATTCGGCGCCGGTCCACCTCTCGATCACCAGCATCACGCGATGGCGGATCTCATCGCGGGTCAGCTTGTGGTTCGGATTCGCGCGGAAAATCCCCTCCGCTGGCGGCAGCCATTCTTCCACCACCTTCGGATGCGTGCCCGTGAACAGCTTGAGCGTATAGGGGTCGATCTCGGCGTAGTCGTATTCGGCCGGCGGCGTGTCGCTCCAGTACTTGTAAACCGCGGCGTTCTTCAGCGACATCTGCTCGGGCTTCCGCACGTAGCCATAGTGAAAAATGCGCGCGTTGGCCGATGCCGCCCTGGGATAACGCCCCTTCTTATGCCTCTCCAGCACGACGAAAAACAACCCTTCCGGCCCCCAGGCCGGAATGTTGTTGCGCAGGATGCGCGGCGCGGTGCGATAGGCCCCGGGGTCCCACACGTAAGTATTCCTGTTCCCCTGAAAATGAAGGTAATTAAAAAACAGGGCTTCGACCCGGGGATTGTCCAGATGCCGCCGCATGGCCTCCTGAATTTTCGGCAGGTCCTCCTCGTGCACGACTTCGTCGCCTTCCAGGTAAAACGCCCAGTCCCCGATGCAGTTGAACAGGGCGATCGACTTTTGCTGCCCATAAACGAAACCCTTCACTTTCAAATCATTCCGGATCCGCTCGTTCCATTGCGTGTGGATGATCCGGATTTTGGAATCGCCGATCTCCAGGATTTTCCTCTCGGTGTCGTCGTCGCTCGGTCCCAGCGCGATAATGTACTCATCAACGATCGGCAGGATGGACCGGATCGATTGTGCGAAGGGGTAACCCAACTTGTCTGCGTTCCGCAAAAAGGTGAACCCGCTGACTTTCATCGGGCCACTCTAGAAAGAGGGTCCTCCAAAATCAAGGCCATGGCGAATTGAGGCTTGTCGTTCCCGGGCCGTCCGGTTAACTACCCGTCGTGAAAAATGCCGGATTCGAGCTCGAACCGAAACGCCGCGCCGCAATCGCGGCATCCAAAAAGGGCGGCGCAGCCCCGGCCCGCATCGCCCGCCCGGCCCCTCCAGTCCATCCTGGAATTCCGTTCCATCGCCCCACCTACGGCGAGCAGGATGAGCGGGCCCTGGTGAATTGCCTGCGCAGCGGAAGAATCGTGGGAGACGGGGATTGCACGCGCCGTGCCTCCGAGAAGCTGGCTGAAATTCTGAAGACTCCCCATGTTCTGCTGACGCCCTCCTGCACCCACGCCATGGAACTTGCAATGCTGACTCTCCGTCTCCAGCCCGGCGACGAGGTCATCCTGCCGAGCTTCACGTTTGTTTCTTCCGCCAACTGCGTTCTCCGGGCCGGCGGACGCGTCGTGTTCGCCGACATCGTTCCCGATACCCTCACGCTGGATCCGGCGGATCTGGCCCGAAAACTCGGCCCGCGAACGCGCGCCATCATCCCGGTCGTGTACGCCGGCGTGTCTCCGGATATGGATGCAATCACCGCCGCGTTGCGCGGGCGCCCAATCGATATTGTGGAGGATGCCGCCCAGGGCCTCGGCGCCTCGTACCACAACCGCCCGGTTGGAACGATCGGCTCGATCGGCTGCTTCAGCTTCCATGAGACAAAGAATTTTTCCACCGGAGAAGGCGGCGCCTTCGTCACGACCCGCGACGACTACATGAGCCGCGCCGAGGTCATCCGCGAGAAGGGAACCAACCGGAAACAGTTCCTGCAGGGGTTGGTGGACAAATACACCTGGGTGGACGTCGGGAGCAGCTATCTTCCTCCGGACTTCGTCGGCGCGCTGCTCCTCAGCCAGCTCGACAAGAGGGACTACATCCGCCAGACCCGCGAAACACTCTATCGCCGGTACCTGGAGGAACTCGCGCCGCTTCGCGACCGGGGACAGATTTCCCTGCCGGTGATCCCTCCCGGAATCGAGTCGAATCATCATATCTTTCACGTCCTGTTCGCCGATGAACCGACCCGGAGCCGGGCGGTTGCGTTTTTTCGTTCGCGCAACATCGGGACCGCGTTCCATTACCTGCCGCTCCACCTGTCGCCGGTCGGCCTCTCCCTCGGCTGCCACCCGGGTGATTGTCCGGTGACCGAGTCCATCAGCGGAAGGCTCCTGCGGCTGCCCCTTTATCCCTCGTTGAGGGTCGCGGAACAGGCCGTGGTCATTGCCGCCTTGTTCGAGTTTCTGAAGTCATGAATTGCTTCACGTATGAAGGTTGCCATCCTCGTTCGCCGCTATATCACCACGGGGGGCGCCGAGCGTTACGCAGTCGAAGTCGCGCGGCGGCTGGCCCGAACCCATGAGGTCCACATCTTCGCCCAGCAGTGGGATCATGAGCCCGCCGGGATGACGCTGCATCGCGTCTGGCGCCCCTTCGACAAACCGGCCTTCGCCAACCGCTGGTGGTTTGCCTGGCGCACCTCGAGGATGGCCCGGGGTTTTGACGTGATTTACTCCCACGAAAAAGTGATTCGCTTCGACGTCATGAACGTCCATTGCGGCACCTTCGTGGGCGGTCTTTGGGGATCGGCTCGCGGGGAACACAAAAACGCGTGCCGCACCTGGCTCAAGATCCTCACCGGTCCGAGCATTTGGGGGAACTGGCTCCTGGAAAAACGCCACTACCGGGCCGCCCCGGGCCGGTTCTGGGTGGCCGATTCCGAAATCGTGAAAAGCGAAGTCCAGCAGGATTACCCCGTCCCCAACGACCGCTTCTTCATCGCCCACTCGGGCGTGGATGAGCCGGAGCCGGACGTGGGCGAAAGACGGACTCTGTGGCGGGGCAAGCTCGGATTCCAGGACGGAGAGGCGGTGGCGCTGTTCGTGGGTTCCGAATTCCGGAGAAAGGGGCTGGGAGCCCTGATGGAAGCGATGGGACTGCTGAAGGACCGCGCTCCCCGGTTGGTGATCGTGGGCGGAGAAGACCCCGCTCCTTACCAGAAACGCGCCCGCGAACTGCAAATCAGCGACCGGATCACCTGGGCCGGCCGGGTGAACAACGTGAAGGACTATTACGCCCTGGCCGATATTTTTGTCCTGCCGACACTCTCGGATCCGTCGCCCTTGGCGCCGCTGGAGGCCATGGCGCATGGCTGCGCCGCGGTGGTGAGCTGCGGACGCTACACGGGCGTCGCAGAATTGGTCCGGAACGGTGAGGCCATTTTGTTGGAAGACCCTAAAAACCCGTCCGAAATCGCCCGCGCGATCGAGCGGCTCCTGGATCCGGTCACCCGGAAGAACTACGCGGACAAGGGCAGGGAGCTGGCCCGCAACCTGTCCTGGGATCGAACCGCCGGCGTGATCCTGGCGGCCCTGGAAGCATCCCGTCGCGAGCGCCGGGCACAAACCGGGCTCATCCCTCCAGTTTCGCCTCCAGGGTGACGTTCGCCTTGAGCAGGCGCGAGATCGGGCAGCCCGCTTTGGCTCCGTTCGCGATGGCACTGAACTTCGCCTGATCCAGGCCGGGGATTTTCGCCGTCATGTCCAGATGCCATTCGGCAACCCCCATGCCACGCTACGGATGGCATGAGTCCGGGATGCTCTCACTTCTCCACCGTTGTGTAGGCGAGAGGGAACATGTCGTGCAACCGAATGTCGCGTGAAGAGCTGCCGATCTGAATCTCGAAGTCGCCGGCTTCCGACACCCACCCGTTTTTCCCGGGGTCATAGTAGGCAAATGCGCGGCGGTCGATGGGGATCGAGACTTTTCGCTTTTCACCCGGTTGGAGTAACACCTTTTCGAACCCTTTCAATTCCTTGAGTGGCCGCGGCAGGCCCGGGTGCGCCTGCCGCACGTAGAGCTCGGCCACTTCGGCGCCCGCCCGCCTGCCCGTGTTGGCAATCTCGAACTCGGCCGTCACCACCGGGTCGTCCGGAGGATCGCCGGCAACCAGTTTCAAATCGGAGTACTCGAAGCGCGTATAGGAAAGGCCGTAGCCGAATGGAAACAGCGGCTCGATATTCTTTGTGTCGAACCAGCGATAGCCGACGAGCAGTCCTTCCGTGTAAAAGAGCGTGCCGTTCGTGCCCGGATAGGTGCCCAGGGCGTGCGCGGGGGAATCCATCAGTCGTTTCGGATACGTGCACGTCAATTTGCCCGAAGGATCCACGTCGCCGAACAGGACGCGGGCCAGGGCGGTGCCGCCTTCCATTCCCGGGTAATTGGCCTGCAGCACGGCCGGCACCCGGTCCAGCCACGGATCCATCTCGATGGCCGGTCCCGAAATCAATACCACGATCGTCCGCGGATTGGCTTGGACAACCCGCTGGATCAATTCGTCCTGGTCATACGGAAGCCGGAGGTTCTTGCGGTCCCAGCCTTCGTCGTCCAGGTAACGGGAGTGATTCAGGCCGGCAACGATCACGGCGACGTCCGCCTGGCGGGCGGCGGCGACGGCGCGCTCGATCAGGTTGGACCCCCCCAGTTTGGTGTATCCTATCGAATAGGTGATGTTCGCCCGGTCGCCCAGCCGCTTGACGATGCCTTCCAACGGCGTGATTTCGTGCATCGTCTTGACTCCGGCGCCAAAAAAGCCGTTCGCATTGTGCCGCACCGCGTTCTCTCCGATGACGGCCAGCGACGTGACCCGGGACGGATCCAGCGGCAGGGCGTCTCCCTCGTTCTTGAGCAGGACCATGCCTTCCTCGGCGATGCGCTGGGCGGTGGCCTGGTGCTCGGGCGTGTTGAGCGAGCCGGGCTTTCGCGCATCGAAAACGTGCATGGCGAACATCGGACGCAAACTGCGCCGCACCTTGTCATCCAGGAGGGACATCGGGTACTCCCCTTTGCGCAGTCCCTCCAGGAACGGGTTGGCCAGATAATAGTCCTTGTAGGGCCTCGCTTCTTCCGTGCCGCTGGTCAGGGTGCCCATCTCGAGGTCCAGGCCGCCCAGCACGGCTTGACGGGTGTCATAGGTCCCGCCCCAATCCGACATGACCAATCCCTGAAAACCCCATTCTCCCTTGAGAATCTTGTTGATCAGATAATCGCTGTACGCGCAGTGCTCGCCCCGAAATTTCGTATAGGCGCCCATCACCGCCCACACGCCCGCCTTCTTGACGGCCGCTTCGAATGGAGGCAGATAGATCTCCCGCAAGGTGCGCTCATCCATGTCCATGTCGATGGTGGCCCGGCCCATCTCCTGGTTGTTGCCGGCAAAATGCTTGATGCACGCGGCCACGTCGTGGTCCTGGACCCCGCGAATGTAATTGACCGAAAACCGCGCGTTCAAGAAGGGGTCTTCGCCGAAATATTCATAGAGCCGGCCGGACAACGGGGTGCGGGCGATGTCCGCGATGGGCCCCAGAAGGATGTCCTTGCCGCGCGCCCGGCATTCCTCCCCCAGGACTTCGCCGTAAGCGCGGGCGAGGTCCACGTTCCAGGTGGAAGCCAGCGCGCTCAACGCCGGCATGTAGGTTGCATAATCATCGGTGCGGCCCGCGGGATTCCACGTATGAGGGCCCACATCCTCGCGCACCCCGTGCGGACCGTCGGTCAGCCAGCGCGTCGGAACTCCCAGGCGCGGGACAGGGGCGGTGCTGAACTTCGAGTCAGCGTGCAGCATTCCGATCTTTTCCTCGATCGTCAGCCTCCGAAGCAAATCCTCGACGCGCGTTTCGCGCGGCTGGCCGGGATCGAGATAGGCCGGTCTTTCTTCCGCCCGCAAACCCGTGAAACCCGCCGCGCACGCGGCCAGCACCAGGCACTTCAGCAAATCAAATCCGTTCAGGTGTCGGAGTCTCATAGTCGTATCGCGCATTGTGGGGCGGATTGTGGCTTAACCCCGGGTCACATTGGATCACACCAACGCCTTGCGGATCAGCCAAGTTTTGATGACCTGCGTCAAGCCGACGTAGCATACCAGGGTTACCAGCAGGATCGGCCAGAAAAGCGGCGGCAACGCCACGAACCCCAGCGCACCCGCCAGCGGCGAATACGGCAGATACGCGCTGATCCCCATGATCAACAGCGTGGTCATCGTGAGCTGCCAACTGGCCCGCGATTGGATGAACGGAATCAGGTTGGTGCGGATCACGTGGACGATGAGCGTTTGGGTCATGATCGATTCGACGAACCAGCCGGTATTGAACAGGGCCGCGGCATGGGTGTGATTGACGGCCTCGCTGCCATAGCGGGCGACCAGTTCCGGCGACGGCGCCGCCTGGTTGCACTTGAACAGAAACCACATCACCGCATAGGTGGTATAGTCAAAAATCGAACTGATGGGTCCGATGAACAGGATGAACTTGGCGATCTCGCCGATCTGCCAGGGACGGGGCTTGGCAATCTGCTGCGCGCCGACATTGTCGGTCGGAATGGGCACCTGGGAGAAGTCGTAGAGGAGGTTGTTGGTCAGCACCTGAAGCGGCTGCATCGGGAGAAACGGCAGCCACGCGCTGGCGCCCAGCACGCTGAACATGTTCCCGAAATTCGAGCTGGCCCCCATGCGGATGTATTTCAGGATGTTGACAAATACCTTCCGTCCCTCGAGCACGCCCTCCTCAAGCACCATCAGGCTTTTCTCCAGCAGGATCACGTCGGCCGATTCCTTCGCGATGTCCACGGCGTTGTCCACCGAGATGCCGACGTCGGAGGCGCGCAATGCGGGAGCGTCGTTGATGCCGTCGCCCATGAATCCGACCACGTGACCTTTCTGCTGCAGGGCCAGCACCACGCGCTTCTTGTGCGCGGGCGACAGGCGCGCGAACACGTCCGTGGTCTCCACCGCCTCGGCGAGCTGCGGGTCGGTCAGGCCTTCAACCTGGCTGCCGAGCAGAATCTTCCCCGCATCGATGCCAACTTCCGTGCAGACCTTGCGCGTGACGAGGTCGTTGTCGCCGGTCAGCACCTTGACCGTGATGCCATGCTGCCGCAGGACGGTGATGGCTTTGGCAGCGGTGTCTTTCGGGGGGTCGAGGAACGCCAGGTAGCCGGTCAGCACCAGAGTGCATTCGTCCGCTTTCGAATACGCGACCTGCTTTTCCACCTTCCGGGTCGCCACCGCCAGCACCCGGAATCCATCTTCGCTCAGGTCGTTGACCTGCTGGATCAGGTTGCCCACGAGGATCGGTTCCATGGGGAAAATCTCGCCCTCGCTCTCGAAATGCGTGCACCGGGCGAACACCGCCTCGGGCGCGCCTTTGGTCAGCAATTGCCGCTCGCCATCCGGCCCTTCGACCGCCACGGACATCATGCGGCGCGAGAAGTCGAACGGGATCTCGTCCACCTTGGTGTACCGTTCGACGCCGAGTTCGCCGTGCAGCTCGGTGTATTTCAGGACGGCGCGGTCGAGGACGTTTTTCAGCCCGGTCTGGAAATGGCTGATCAGATAGGCATCGCGCAGCACTTCCTCGCTCTCATTCTTGAAGACGTCGCAATGGATTTCCAGGATGACGCGATCGAGGGTCAGCGTGCCGGTCTTGTCCGTGCACAGCACATCCATCGCCCCAAAGTTCTGGATGGAATTGAGCCGCTTCATGATCACCTTCTTCTTCGACATGGCGATCGCGCCTTTGGAGAGGCAGACGGACACGATCATCGGCAGCATTTCCGGCGTCAGACCCACGGCCACCGCCAGGGCGAAGAAAAAGGCGTCCTTCCAACTGTGCTTCATCAGGCCGTTGATGAGGAAAACGGTCGGCACCATCACCGCCATGAAGGAGATCATCAACCAGACGAACTTTTTCAGCCCCCGGTCGAACGCGGTGGGCGCCTGCAGCCCCGCCAGGGTGCTGGCCATCTTCCCGAAGTAGGTTTGAGGGCCGGTGGCGACGATGAGGGCCGTCGCCGAGCCGCTTTCCACACTGGTGCCCAGAAAACACAGATTCGACCGTTCCAGGGACAAAACGCCCTCGCGCGAGTCCCGCGCGTCGGTCTTCTCGACCGGCATGGATTCGCCCGTCAACGTGGCCTGAATGATGAACAGGTCCTTGGCCGAAAGCAGGCGGACATCTCCGGGGATCATGTCGCCGGCGGACAACTTCACCACGTCGCCCGGCACAATATCCCGCAACGGGATCTCCTTCGGCTGGCCGTCCCGCAACACGGTGGCGGTGACCTTGATCATCGCCTTGAGCTTGGCGGCCGCGTTGTCGGCCTTCGTCTCTTGAACGAACCGCAGCGACAACCCCAACAATACCATCACCAGCATCAAAGCGCCGCCGATATAGTCGCTGGACGATTCCGCCGTTGCGAAGGTGAGAATCGCAAGGATGGTCAGCAGAATCACCAACGGGTTGAGGGCCGCCGTATAGACGCGCTGAAGCCAACTGTGCTGCCGTTCGCTCGCCACCTCGTTCGGACCGTGCTGTTCCAGCCGCGCGGCGGCTTCCTCTTCGCTGAGTCCGGTCGCCGTCGAGCCGAGCCCTTGCAGAACTTCGGCCGCCTCTTTCCCGGCGGAATCCCGCACGGCATCGGACACCCGCTGCTGAGTTGTGTCTTTTGGACCCGGCATAAATTGAAGGCGCCCTATGAATTACACGCACACCCGGGAAGCTCCAAACAAAATTTGCCGGGACTTCCCTTTATTCATCGCCATCTGTAACCTCCCCGGTGGCGAGACTGTCTGACGACAGGATGGTTCGGCATTATTACTTATGAAAAAACTGATAGGCACAGCGCTCGTTGCGTTCGTATTCACCCTGGTCCCCCTTCCCATGAACGCGGCGGCGTCGGATGCGCCCGGCGCCCGGCCGCATCCGCAGATGCGAAAGGCCATCCAGGTGGCTTCGGCCAAAAAGAGCCGCAAACACCAGCACCGGCATCATAAGAGGGCGGGTAGAAAGCCCGCCAGCTCGGCGGCTTGAGCGTGTTCGAGAGACGGCCTGTTCCAGGCGGGATGGTGCGACGACGCCACCCCCTCTGGAAAATCGCGAACCCAGGTCCGAAAACTCACGGTTCCGGCCCCTGCGGTGGCCTTAAGCCAGCGATGCAGTTGGAATTGGGGAGCACACGCGCCCCGCGTGTTCCGACCGGCGCCTCGCCGGTCGGAGGAGGGCACAACGCAATCTCTAAACGGTGACTGGCCGCACGGCTCAAAAGTGGTTGGCGAGGCGCCAACCACGGCACGCGAGGGCGCGTGCGGTCCGCTGCGACTGATTTGATACGGCCTCAGGCCAGCCGCCGCCCCAACTGATCGAGCTGTTCGCTCAGCGCCTTGGGGAAGTGGGTGCCGAATTTCGCGGCGTTCGCAGCCACGTCCTCCACTTCCTTCTTCCATCCTGCAATGTCCACCGAAGTCAGCGTTTTAAGACTGTCCGACGGAAGGTTCAGACCGGTCATGTCGAGCGCTTCGGCTGTTGGCAAATTGCCGATGGGTGTCTTCTGCGCGCCCGCAGTCCCTTCGACGCGCTCGCAAATCCACTTGAGCACCCGGCTGTTTTCACCATAGCCGGGCCAGAGCCATCGGCCGCTGGCATCTTTGCGGAACCAGTTCACGAAATAAATTTTCGGCAGCTTGCTGCGGTCGGTGCGTTGGGCGAACGACAGCCAGTGCGCGAAGTAATCGTCCATGTTGTAGCCGCAGAACGGCAGCATCGCGAAGGGATCGCGCCGCAGCACGCCGGTCTGCCCGGCCGCCGCGCTGGTGGTTTCCGAACCGCAGCTCGAACCCATGAAAACCCCATGTTCCCAGTCGAATGACTCGTTCACGAGCGGAATCGTGCTCGGCCGCCGGCCGCCGAACAAAATGGCCGAAAGCGGCACCCCTTTCGGATTCTGCCATTCCGGATCCATGACCGGGCACTGCGCCGCGGGCGCCGTGAAACGCGAGTTCGGATGCGCGGCTTTGCGACCGCAGTCCGGCGTCCACGGATTGCCCTCCCAGTCAATGGCCGTCGCCGGCGCCGGAATCCCCGAGTCTTCCCACCACGCATCGCCGTCCGGCGTCAGCGCCACATTGGTGAAGATGCTGTTCTTCGCAAAGGTGGCAATAGCGTTAGGGTTCGACTTCATTGAAGTGCCCGGAGCGACCCCAAAGAAGCCCGATTCCGGGTTGACGGCCCACAGGCGTCCGTCTTCGCCGATTCGAATCCATGCGATGTCATCCCCGACGCAGGTCACTTGCCATCCCGGCAACGAGGGTTGCATCATGGCGAGATTGGTTTTGCCGCAGGCGCTCGGGAACGCCGCCGCAATGTAGTGCTTTTTCCCGCGCGGAGATGTCAGGCAGAGGATGAGCATGTGCTCCGCCATCCACCCTTCCTTTCTCGCCATCGCCGAGGCAATCCGCAGCGCCAGGCACTTTTTCCCGAGCAACGCATTGCCGCCGTAGCCGGAACCATAGGACCAGATGGACGGTTCTTCCGGAAAATGAACGATGTACTTGTTCTTGGGATTGGTCTGGCATGGCCAGGAAACATCCGTCTGACCCGGCGCCAGAGGCGCGCCGACCGAATGCATGCACGGAATGAAGGCACCGTCCGCGCCGAGTTTGTCCAGCACGGCTTTGCCCATCCGCGTCATGATGCGCATGTTTACGACCACATAAGGCGAATCACTCAACTGGATGCCGATTTTGCAGAGGGGCGATTCGAGCGGGCCCATGGCAAACGGAATCACATACAGGGTGCGCCCTTTCATGGAACCCTTGAACATCCCGACCATCCGTTGCTTCATCTCCGCCGGGTCGGCCCAGTTGTTCGTCGGGCCCGCCTCTTCCCTTGTATTCGAGCAGATGAACGTCCGTTCCTCGACCCGAGCCACGTCGCTCGGATGCGACCTGGCCAGAAAACATCCGGGGCGCTTCTGCGGATTGAGCCGCGTCAGTGTGCCGATCCGCACCATGAGGTCGCAAAGGCTTCCGTATTCTTCGTCCGAACCGTCGCACCAGAAAACGTGGTCGGGCGCGCAGAGTTTCGTTTGCTTCTCCACCCAGGCAATCAGTTGTTTGTGCGTTGTCTTGCAGGTTCCCAAGGGACTTTTATCCATAGTATTTCACTTTCCGTCTCGATTCGTGTGCCGTTCCGCTTTCCATCCCAAAGTGGTGGGGATGGATTCCCGCATTCTGCGGAGCGGGGAAAATATGCCACAACCGCGTTCGTTTGCACCAAAAAACTCGACTCAGGAACGACCCGGCGCAACTGAGACTGCCCCCGATTGTAAACAGGCCGGAGCGCGACTGTGTCCGCCGAGGACCAGCCGCAGCACAGTAAGAAAGGGCGAAGGCCGTGGATAGTCCTACGGCGTGTGGATGTTGCTTTGGAGCAGCGACTGGTGCTACGCACACAGTCGCGGTCCGTAGGTCTGTGGAGCGCGGCGTTTGCGCTTCATCATTGGAAGCGCACAGGTCAATCGTTTTGCCTCGGCTTGCTCGGACCTGAAGCGGCCTGAAGGCCGCGCGCCGGAGGCGGTGTGCGGATGCGCGCAACGATCCGGCGCGCTCCTTTCGATTTGTCGCCGGCCCGGACGCCGGTTATGGTATTCTTGAGACACGATTGGACCATGAGCCGCGCCACCGATCCTGAAACCCGCGATGATCCGGATACCTCCCGATGTTTGGCGCGGTCGGTCGTGGACGCGTTGAGCGTGGAGCCGGCGCTGGAGGCGGTCACCATCGATCGCGCGCGGCAGACGATTTCGCTCGCGACACTGGGCAAAGCCGACGAGCCTCGATTCACGGAAACCATCACCGACCGGATCCGGAAGGTATACGATGCCGGGGTGGAGGAACATTGCCTGCTTCTGCAGGGCGAAGGAGAGTGCGAGAACTGCCACGCGCCGCTTTCCGATCAGGAGCGGCGGCGAATCACCATCCAGCACGAAGGAAAGAGGACCACGATTGCGCGCCTCACGTGTCCCACCGCACCGAAGTTCTGGCGCTGGCGCGACATCCCGTGGCCGAAGGTCGTTCAGCGCGATGTCGAGTTTTTCGAGGCCGAGGAGCATCCGGGCGAATGGAGGTGGCAACTCCTGGCGGCCGTTCTCTGCGCTGTGTCAGGGGTGGTCGCCAGCTTCCTGACCCCGTCCGGCGCCCGTCCGGCGCCCCTCGGACTGGTTTTTTATGGGTTCGCTTATCTGGCCGGGGCGTGGTTCGCCGCGGAGGAGGTCTGGAAACGGCTCCGCAAGTCCACGCTCGACGTCCATTTTCTCATGCTCGCCGTCGCGGTCGGCGCCGCCGTGGTGAACGAATGGAACGAAGGGGTCATCCTGCTGTTTCTCTTTTCCATCTCCGGAGCTCTGGAGCACTACGCCATGGACCGCAGCCGCCGCGAAATCCATTCTCTTTTCAAATCCGCCCCCAAGACTGCCACGCTGATGGGCCGGGACGGGCAGGAGCGGGAAGTGCCCGTCGAACAGCTCCGCCTCGGGATGAGGCTGCTCATCAAGCCCGGAGCGCAGTTTCCCGTGGACGGGGAAGTGGCAAAAGGGGCGACGGCCTGTGACGAATCGAATCTGACCGGTGAAGCCGTTCCCGTGCAAAAGAACCGGGGCGACGCGGTGCTCGCCGGCACGCTGAACCTCTGGGGCGCGGTGGAAGTGACGGTGACCCGCCGCGCCGCCGAAAGCGCCCTTCAGAAGATCATCCGGCTCATCGAGGACGCCCAGCGTCAAAAAGCCCCGGCCCAACGCATCATCGACCGGTTCAGCAGCATTTACACCTACTCCATCCTGGGGCTGACGCTGGTGATGTTTTTCGTCTGGTGGCTCGGGTTCAAACTGCCGCCATTTGCGGTCGCCCATGCTGCCCGGGCCAGCGCATTCTACCGCGCCATGACCCTGCTCGTCGTGGCGTCGCCGTGCGCGCTCGTGCTTTCGATCCCCTCCGCGGTGCTCGCAGCCATCGCCTGGGGCGCGCGGCATGGCATCCTCTTCCGCGGCGGCGCGGCGGTTGAAAAGCTCGCCGAGGCCCAGATCGTTGCGCTCGACAAGACCGGTACGCTCACCACGGGGGAACTCAAGGTGGAGCACGTCGAGAGTTTTCCCCCGGGCGCCGAGGATGAGATTGCCCGGCTCGCCTATTCGCTGGAGCGCCTTTCCACACACCCGCTCGCCCGCGCGATCACCCGTTACGGCAAGCAGCGGCAACTGGCCGCCCTCGACGTCACCGGTTTCGAATCCACTACCGGCCAGGGCTTGCGCGCCCGACACGATGGAAAAGAGGTGTATCTGGGCCGTCGCGATCCGCTGGAAAACGGGCCGCAAGCCGGGATTCTCTCCCGCGTGCCGCACACCGAGATCGGCTGTTCCGAGGTCTGGGTCAGCGCCGGGGATCTGCTGGGCCGTGTCCTGTTGCGCGATGAAATCCGCGCGCAATCCAGAGCTGTGCTCGAGGAAATGCGGGCCGCCGGCTTGCAATCTGTCGTGCTCACCGGCGACCGCAAGGCCGCCGCCGAGCATCTCCGGACCCAGTTGCCTGTGGACGATATTCGCGCGGAGCTCCGTCCCGAGGACAAAGTCGCCGCCATCCGGGCTCTCGGCGCCGGCGGGAAGCGCGTGGTGATGGTGGGCGACGGCGTCAACGATGCCCCCAGCCTCGCCGCCGCGTATGTGGGCGTCGCCATGGGAGCGCGCGGGGCCGATGCCGCATTGGAGCAGGCCGAGGTCGTCCTGATGCATGATCGGCTCGAGAACTTCCTCGCCGCCTACCGGTTGAGCCAGCGGGCGCATCGGATCATCCGCCAGAACCAGACCGTTTCAGTGGGCACGATCGCAATGCTGGTATGCTTCGCGCTGGCCGGCAGCATCCCGCTCACCCTCGGCGTCATCGGCCACGAAGGCAGCACGGTCGTCGTCGTGATGAACAGTCTGCGCCTGCTCCTCGGGTCGAGTCCCCGGCCGGCAAAGGAGCCGCCCCAAACGTAACCGGGGCGCGGCGTTTACACCCACTGGAATGCTGAAGCGGCCTGAAGAGCCTGTCTGATAAATGGGTGGAACGGGCGACTCGCCCATTCCGGTCGGCGACTCGCCGACCGGAAGAGCTGGACGACCCATGACACTTTGGCTCGAATTCCCACCGGAACCCCCTCTCCATTTCGTTCGGCGGGTCGCCGGACGGAACGGGCCAGTGGCCCGTGCTACCCTTTCCAGTTTCTCACACCATCTCTGAGGGCCGAGTGCCGGGGAAGCACGCGCGGCATGCGCTCGGGGAAAATCCTCGGAAAGATTTCCATTGCCGCGGGCGGCTTCGATTCCCACAATTTCCCGCATGGAAGACACTGGTCTGGACGGGATACCGCCTCGGATCGTTCCGGTTCTTGATTCCCGGTTCCGCCCGGCGGTGCTGGCGAACCATGCTTTTCGCGAGCGGGTGCATGCCGCGAAAAATCCACTGTCGATCCGCCTCGCGCTCGAACAATCCGACGGCTCGGTGTATCCGTTTGAAACAGAAATCTTCGCGGAGACCGATCCCCGGTCCGCCGCCAATTTCGCCTGCCTCGAGCGTCTCGCCAAGTTCCTGCTCTGGTCGCGTGGCGGCTTTCGCATCCACTTCGCCGGGCCGCAATCGCTCGCCGAACGGCTGCAACGGCACTTTCAGGAGACACCGGACGGCCGCTTTGACTCGCATCTCATCGGCGAGCGGATTTATGGGAAGCCGATCGAGGTCGTTCGCGTCGAGGCGGCCGGCATCCCCGCGGAGCGCGTCCGCACACAATCGTTGGGCCGGCACCTGGAGGGGTGCCGCATCGGATTTGATCTGGGGGGCAGCGACCGCAAGGTGGCGGCGGTGATCGACGGCAACGTGGTGTTCAGCGAGGAAACAGCCTGGGATCCCTATCCGCAGCCGGATCCTCAATATCACTTCGACGGGATCATGGATTCGCTGAAACGCGCCGCGGCGCATCTGCCGCGCGTGGATGCGATTGGCGGCAGCGCGGCGGGCGTGTACGTGAACAACCAGGTCAAGGTCGCCTCCCTCTTTCGCGGCGTGCCGCAGGACCTGTTCGACAAGCGCGTCCGCAACCTTTTCATCGAACTTCAGCGGGCCTGGAACGGCGTGCCGTTCGAAGTCATCAACGACGGCGAGGTCGCCGCACTCGCCGGTGCGATGGCGCTCGGCAAAAACGCGGTGCTCGGGCTCGCGCTCGGCACCAGCATGGCCGCGGGCTACATCACGCGCGACGGCACGGTGACTTCCTGGCTGAACGAACTTGCGTTCGCGCCGGTCGATTACAACCCGCAGTCGGCGCGCGACGAATGGAGTGGCGATTACGGCGTCGGGGTGCAGTATTTTTCACAACAGGCGGTCGGACGGCTTCTGGGCGTCGCGGGGATCGGCCTGGAGGCGGGGATGCCATTGCCGGAAACGCTCAAGCACGTTCAGGAACTCATGGCCGGGAACGACCGCCGGGCGCGGCGGATTTACGAAACCATCGGGACTTATCTCGGCTACGGCGTCGCGCACTATGCCGACTTCTATGATTTCGAACACGTCCTTCTTCTGGGCCGCGTGATGAGCGGGTCGGGCGGGGACCTCATCCTACGCGGCGCGGAAGCGGTGTTGCAGGCGGAATTTCCCGGCCTGGCCGGGCGCATCAGGTTCCACCTGCCCGATGAAACGAACAAACGACACGGCCAGGCGGTTGCCGCGGCCAGTCTGCCGCACATCAGCAAATGAACCCATACCATCAACTCGTCTCTGAATACGCGCGGCTCGCCCGGGAAGGAAAGGAATACCCGCTCGGCAGATTTCCCCGATGCCCGCGGCCGCAGGTCGCGCTCGACGCGCCCCGGGCGCTGATTTTTTCGCCGCACCCGGACGACGAAGTCATCATCGGCGCCCTCCCCCTGCGGCTCCTGCGCAAATCCAGATGGAACGTCATCGACGTCGCCGTCACCCTCGGCAGCAAGCAGGAGCGGCAGGCCGGGCGTCTCGAGGAACTGAAGGCGTGCTGCGATTGCATCGGCTTCGCGCTGGCGCAGACCGCACCCGCCGGCCTGGAACGCGTCAACGTCACCACCCGCGCGCAGGACCCCGTCTTTTGGGGCGAATCCGTAAACACCATCGCCGACATCCTGACGCGGCATCAACCCCGCGTGGTTTTCGTCCCGCACGAATCCGATTGGAACAGCACCCACGTGGGCACGCACTTCCTGGTGATGGACGCCCTCGCACGGTTGCCGGCCGGGTTCGGTTGCTTCGTGGTTGAAACGGAATTCTGGAGGCCCATGGAGTCGCCGAACCTGATGGTCGAGGTCAGCCAGCAGGAACTGGGTGATCTGATGACCGCGCTGTCGTTCCATGCGGACGAAGTGAAGAGGAATCCGTATCACCTGGCATTGCCCGCGTGGATGGTGGACAACGTGCGCCGCGGCGGCGAGTGGATCGGAGGCCAGGGTGGCGCGGCGCCGGGATTCACCTTCGCAACGCTCTATCGCGTTTCCCGATGGTCGCAAGGGAAACTGGAGAACGCAGGCAAGGGTGGAAGATTCCTCGGCTCCCGCGAAGACCCTGCCGGTTTGTTCGAACTTTAATCAAGCCGTTTCGGATCGGACCAGGTCCCAGTACGCACGCCGGATCTGGTCGATCTGAGGTGAATGACCCAGATCGTGGCCGTCCAGCGATTCCGCTTCCACGACACCCCAGGAACTGACCGATAGAAAAACCCCTTGCCGGCGGCGCAACTCCTCGACAGTCACATTGTCTTCGCGGACGTTCACGCTCAGGGAGCGGCAAATGTCCAAAACCACCGCGCGCGTGACGCCGGCCAGAATGCCGCCGGCCAGCGGCGGTGTGCAAATCGCGTCGCCATCGATCCAAAACAGATTGCTGCCGGCGCCTTCGACGACGAAACCGTCGGTGTTCAGCAGCAATGCTTCATCCGCTCCAACGGCATCCGCCTCGGACCGGGCGATGATTTGGGGAAGTTTGTTGCAGGTCTTGAATTGGGCGAGTGGCTCGCCCGCCGGAAGGCGCGGAGACGCCATGATGAGTTTCCACCTCATTGCAGGGACATGCTGTCGCGCATCCGGGTCGGCCTGCCGGTCGGCGTTGCCCAATGCGTGGTCCGGCGTCGGCGCCGGATGCAACGACATCACCAGCGTCGGATGGTCGGCGCCCCTGGGCGAATAGCCGCGCGGTCCCACGCCGCGTGAAAGCGTCAGGCGAAGCAGTGAATCGGGCAGGCGATTCCGGGAAATGAGTTGGTCAGCGGAAGCGCGCAGGGAATCCAATGGCACGGAAATGTTGATCTTCAGCAATTGAGCTCCGCACCGGAGGCGTTCCATGTGCTGCGTCCAGCGGAACGGTTTGCCATTCCTCACCAGCAGCGTTTCAAACAGTCCGTCGCCATAGAGGAAACCGCGGTCAAAAACGGAGACGACCGCCTGATCTTCCGGAACGAACCGGCCGTTAAGAAAAACGAGCATGCAAACTTGTAACCCAGGAACGCAAAGTCTCAGAGGAAAAAATGCGGCATGGGTAGCACGGGCCACCGGCCCGGCGCGGCCGGCGACCCGCCGGACGGAATGGAGAGGAGCGGTGTTGTTGAACCTCAGGCCGAAATATCGCCTGTCGCCCGGCTCTTCCGGTCGGCGGGTCGCCGACCGGAACGGGCGGGTCGCCCGTGCTACCCAGAGAGCTTTCCGGATATCCCCCGGGCGACGCCAAGAGCCGCCGGCAGGTTCAAGGCCGAGAGGAACCCGCGCGCCTTGGCGATCGTTTCCTCGTATTCCGCTTCGGGATTCGAGTCCGCCACGATTCCGGCGCCGACGTTGAAGTGGGCGAGGCCGTCTTTGCAGATGGCCGATCGGATGACGATGCTCAACTGGCTTTCGCGGTTGAAACCGAGATAACCGAGCGCGCCGGTGTAAGGGCCGCGCGAAACCGGCTCCAGCTCATCGATGATTTCCATGGCGCGGAATTTCGGGGCTCCGGTGACGCTGCCGCCGGGGAAACAGGAGGCGAAGGCGGAGAAGTGCGTCCTCTCCGGGCGCAAACGCCCTTCCACTGTGGAAACCAGATGTTGGACCTGCGGGTAACGTTCGAGCCGGACGAGTTCCGGCACCTGCACGGAGCCGAACTCGCAAACCTTGCCCAGGTCGTTGCGCAAAAGATCGGTGATCATCACCAGCTCGGCCATTTCCTTGGCGCTGGTTTGCAGTTCGTAAGTGAGTTGAGCGTCGCGGATCGCGTCGGATGATCGCGGGCGCGTCCCCTTGATCGGCCGGGTCTGAATATGCGCCCCGCTCAGGCGCAGGAAAAGCTCGGGCGATGACGAGGCAATCTGAAAGTCGCCGCAATCGAGGAATGCCGAAAACGGCGCGGGCGAAACCTCACTCAGGTCTTTGAAAAAGTCCCAGCCGGAAACGCCGCACGGCGCGGCGAGCCGCTGCGAGAGGTTGACCTGATAAATGTCGCCGGCGCGGATATACCTCAGCGCCTGTTCGACGCGCGCCATGAATTGAGCGCGGGAAAGAGTTGAGGTGATGGATGACCGAGCCGGGTCGGTCACGGCCGCCGCTGTGGTGGACAGTTCGTGTTGGCCGGGTTCGCAGTTCAGGGCGGCGCGCCAGACATCGAGCCGCGCCCGCGCCCGGCTTTCGCTTCGCGAACCGTCCGCCTCCAGGCCGGTGGAAACAATCCAGGTTTTGCCGAGACGATGGTCGAAGACCGCCAGGCTGTCGTAAAAACCCACGTGACAGTCGGGAAGTTCGAGATCATTGATGGCGCGCCGCGGGAGCGTCGGCTCGACAAAGTTTTTCAAGTCATAACCCCAGTAGCCGAAACAACCGCCGAGTGGAAACGGAAGATCAATTTCATCGAGCAACTCATAGCGCGACATCAACCCGTCCAATCCCTGCCACGGATTGCCGAATTGCACCCGGATGGGAACGCGGACTTTCCCGGCCTGACGGGATTCCCGCTCGCGACCTGGATCGGGCTGCGGAAGGAGTTCTGCGCTGCGATCCGTCCCCGGTTCAGCCCCGACTTCGGTTTCACAACGCGAGCCGAAGGAGCGAAAGATCAAAAAGGGGCGGGTGGCCACCAGCGAGTATCGCGACTGCGGCGCGTCGGAGGGGGCGCTCCGCAGCAGAATGACGCCGGGTTCCCCACGCAGCCGCTCGACGAGCGATTCGGGCGAGTGTCCGGTGTCAATTTCGTGAACCAGCGGTCGCATGGATCAGGGGGCGTGGAGTCGTTTCTGATGCGCGCTCCGCCACAGTAGCCACACGATTTCATCCAGGAAGACCTGTCGATTCATATAATCGGGCGTGATCTCCGCGCCCTGGTGAAGCCGGCGCGCGCCGGCGTTGAGGATCGCCCCGCCGGTCTGGCGGCAGATTTCGCGAACCAGCCAGACGAACTTGTCCCCCGTCGAAAGGCCGGGGCGATCGATGACGTGCCGGAAGGTGAATTGCGCGGCGTCGATCTGGTACCGGGTTGCGTGGTCCGCCAGGATGATCTCGAGCAAGAGTTGCGAGCCCGGTCCGATCGTATGGGCGGACTCCGTCATCTTGTTGGGCCAGATGCCCGAGATCGGATTGAAACGGAGCGCGGTGCGTTCGGATTGTGTCTTATGAACTTCGAAATGCTGTGCCGCGCCGGCGGCCACGAGCGCGACCTGCGCCCACGGAACCGGGCTCGGCCGGCCAAGAAGATCGTAAACGATCAATGCCTGCGGCCACAGATCCACCCGCTGCAGCGACCGGCCCTCGGGCAGCTTCGGCAGATCATCCTCGGCCAGGACCACCACGCCGATGCCCTCGGCCTGGAACGCCGTTTGAAGGGCGCGGGCCGCATCCTGCCCCAGATGCTTGATCAGAATCCCGTGCGCGCCCACGGCCAGACGGACGGCGTCGGCGTCGGTCAGATTGCTGAACGATTTGAAGGCGCGCTTCAACTGGTCGGCGGTGGGGCTGACCGGTTCCTTCTGGAGCACTGCGAACTGGATGGAGTTTCCCATGCGTCAGGCCGTTCCACATACAAGACGGCCTAATTCAGCAGCAATCGGGCCAGATCCCGGGTGGTCTTGCGGGGACTGACCAGCGCCAGATTGAGGTGTTGGGGCCGGAAGAAATCGCGGGCCACGGCCCGGATTTCACCCGCGGTCACCTGCCGCAGGCGCCGTTTGACTTCGTTTGGCTGAACAATCCTGCCGTGACCCAGCCATTGTTCGCCGATCCAGTTCATCTGGTTGTCGGTGCTTTCGAGGCCGAGGTCGATCTGGCCGATGACGTAGTCGCGCGCGCGGCGCAATTCGCCGGCGCGCGGCGGTGTTTCCCGCAGCCGCCGCAACTCGCGCAGGATGAGCCGGAACGTCTCGAAAAGATTGTCCGTGTCGAGGCCGGCCGAAATCACCAGGTCGCCCGTATCGTCGAAGAAACTGGGGGTGCTGTAAATCGAGTAGGCCAGGCCGCGGTCTTNNCGGATGGTTTGGAAGAGGCGCGAACTCATGTTTTCGCCCAGGAGGACGTTCAGCAGACGCAGCGCGTACCGGCGTGGATCGTGACGCGGACAGGTGCGGATGCCGAGCGCGATCTGGGTTTGCTCGGTGTCTTTGGTGAAGAGGCGGATTCCAGGCTCGCGCTGCTCGCTCCGCGCCGGAATGAACCCGGGCCGCTTCCCGGCCGGGAGGCGTGAAGCGTAGCGCGCCACGGCCGCGGTCACCCGCCGGTGATCCAACCTGCCGGCGGCGGCAATCAGGGTCCCGCCGGTGACGTAATTGTCCTTGAGGTATTCCACCAGGTCCCCGCGCCGCATGGCGTCGAGGGTTTTCGACGTGCCGGTGATGGGGCGTCCCAGCGGCTGGTCCGGCCAGAGGGTGGCGTTGAGCAATTCCTGAACGAGATGCTGGGGCTGGTCCATATACATGGCCATTTCCTCCTTGATCACGCCCCGCTCTTTCTCGATGTCCCCCGCAGCGAACCTCGAATTGAGAAACATGTCCATCAACACGTCCAGCAATTCGTCGAAGCGGTCGTGGCAGGCCCGGGAATGGAAGCAGGTGATTTCCTCGCTGGTAAAGGCATTCAGGTAACCGCCGATGCCTTCGACTGCCTGCGAGATTTCCAGGGGCGACCGCCGTTTTGTTCCCTTGAAGAGCAGGTGTTCGATGAAATGGCAGACGCCATTGAGTTTCGACGGTTCATGGCGCGAGCCCACGCCCACCCACAAGCCAAGGCTCACGCTGGCCATGTGCGGCATCTCCGCCGTGGCGACCGTCAATCCGTTCTCGAGGCGCGTGATGCGGTACATTTCAGGCAAAAGCCTTGGACACAATTTCAGGCGGCCCGACACGCCGCTCGTAGTCCAGGATGACGCCCACCGCCTCCTGCGGCCGATCCACGAGGGTGAACAGGTTCAGGTCGGCCGCCCCGATGAACGAGTGCTTGTCCAGCATCTGCGATCGCATCCAGCGGACCAGGCCGTCCCAGAATTTCCTGCCGTAAAGAATCATCGGGAACTGCGGGATGCGCTCGGTCTGCACCAACGTGAGGATTTCGGCGAATTCATCGAGCGTGCCGAAGCCGCCCGGCATGAAAACGAAGCCCATGCTGTACTTGGCGAAGCAGACTTTGCGGGCGAAGAAGTAGTGGAAATGCAGGGGCACGTTGGCGTAGGGGTTGCCCTTCTGCTCGCGCGGCAACTGGATGTTCAGTCCCACGGAGCGGCCCTTGACCATTGCCGCGCCCTTGTTGGCGGCCTCCATGACGCCGGGACCGCCGCCCGTGATCACCGCCATGTCGTGTTTGGCCAGCTCGCGACCCATCTCTACCGTTGCCTTGTAATAGGGATCAGTCCGGCGCATTCGGGCGGAACCAAAAATCGAAACCGCCGGGCCGACCTGCGACATGGTTTCGAACGAATCGACGAATTCAGCCATGATCCGAAAGATGCGCCACGGGTCTTCCTTGATAAAGGTGGTCTGCGAATTGTTGTTCATGCGCACGCAGAATAGCAGGGCGGGGCATTGAGACAAGCCGCGTCGCGATGGGAAGCCGCGCCACTTGGAAGCGAACATCCAACAACCAACATCGAATTCCGAACCTCCAATCAAAAGGAGGACTCGGCCATGAACCGTTTACGGGTCAGTCCGAACAATTGACAATTTCCGCCACGCTGCTGGTTTTGATTCGCTAACTCGTGGCAGGTTTCAACCGCTCGTTAACATCAATTGTCTAACGTCGAGATGTGACCCCGGTTGATGACTTGCAGCGTGCTCGCAGTTCCCGCGATCCGGAAATCCATTTCGAGAGCGAGTCGGTTCCTACCCGTTTGTGATTTTTACAAAACGCAGGCACGCCCGGCAATCGCTACGCAGCACACGGCCTGCTACCTGCCGGTTCGGATTGAATCAAGTTTGTGTTGGGCGGAGACAATCAACCCTTTGAATTGGGCCAGTTGTTCTGCGGAAAGCACCATTCCCTTGCTCATGGAATTGCTCCGCATGGCAAACTGAATCGTGCCATTGTGTTTGCTGCCGAAGGCGGCGATTCGGAATCCCGCCTTGGTCACATAGAAGGCATCAAAGCCGGTCAAAGGGGTGACCGTCCAATCAATTTTGCTGAAATAGTCGATGGTGTTGACCAGCGACTCCAGTTCATCGTAATCAATCACCGTCCCGTCCTCTGGCTGACCGCCCTGTCTGATCCCGACCAGAATGCCGTATTCCTTCTGGTTGGTGCTGGTGTCCGTGTCCTCCTTGCAGGTCACGGAAACCACCGCTGCATTGACAGAGATCGACCCGGCGGGAGTCGTGCCCATGATGATCACCACGCCAACATTGGTTTCCAAAGCTTCCAATCTGGTCGCTGGGGCTGTCGGGTTGATGTTGGTGACTTGCGCACGGGATGCGGCTGACAGACACGACAGAACAATTGCGATCAGGATCATTTTGGGTTTGCACATGGTCATTGTCCCTTTATCTGCGTTCATCTGCGATTAGACTTTCGCTCTTCCGATTCCCGGGAACAGCCCTATTTGGCGGCCGCCTTGGTCCCAAACATCTTCGCCGCCATCTGCATCCCCATCTTTTGCAGTTGTTGCTGGTTGGCCAGGTACTTCTGAAACGCATCGAGTTGATCGGGGGAAAGAATCGATCGAGCGCTTTCCGTGTACTGCTGGTTGAGCTGATCCAGTTGCTGAAAATACTGGCTCATTTTGTCCTCCGAAAACATGGACGCGAAATCGCCGTTGAACTTGGATTGATCGGAGTAATCCGTCGTGAACGTGAAATTCTGTCGCTGCTGCGTCATCGCCTGGACCAACTGCTGCTCCTGATCCGCATTGAGCGCCGTCGGGCTCCCAGCCAGTTGGTCCTTGAGCCCGCTCACCACCGTGCGCTCCCCCTGCGTCTTCTCATACGACTGGAATTGCGCGTAATTGTCGTCCCCCAGAAATTGTTTGATCTGGGCGTCGATGGCGTCGGTCGAGGTCTTGACCTGGTCGGTAAGCTCCTTCCGCTTGGCGGCATCCATGTCCTCCGACAACATCGACATCCCAAGGTCCGTGCCCGCCAGCATTTTGTTCATGATCAGATCCTTCAAACTGGCAGCTTGGTCCGGTGACAGGTGCAGATCCGCGAAGAGTTTTGCATAGTTCTTGTCGATCATGGCGCCCATCGCCACCTTCTGCTGGTTCTTGATCATGTCCTTCAGTGCAGGGTCCTTGAACATCGCCGACAGAGGATTGGATGCCTTCGCGTTTGTCTCCGCACCGGCTTGGACGGCATTCGTCAGTGCCTGTTGAAGCTCCACGGCCTCGCTGGCCCTGGTCTGAACTTCCTCGCGCGACTCCGCCAGCCGGCTCCTTAACCCGGCCACCTGCTTTTCCTGCTGATCGAGCCTGGCCTCCTGATCGCCGACTCGTTCCTGCATCTCGGCGACCGTGGCTTCCGCCCGCCTGGTCGTGTGAACTTGCTGAACATACAAACTGCCAAATACAACTGTGGCGATCAGAAAGATTCCGAGGGAGATATTTTTCATGGCGCTGTCACTTTTTTCACCAAGAGCGCGGTGGCGCCCTTGTGACGCCATGTTTAAGAGTTTTCTCAACTTCCGCAAGTTTTCCCGATTTAGCGGAGTGTCTTAATTCCACGGGTAGGGACGACCTGCGGGTCGTCTGAGGCCGCGGAGCAGCGCGGCCCTGCCGTGATACGCATTCAAAGGAATTCTAAACCTTTTACGAACGCGCCAAAGCGCGGGACTGGACCGTGATGACGATGGAATCCGACTACAACGCGCAATGGTCGGACCCCAGGGAACTGGTTGCGCTGTTGGAAAAGGCACCGTGAACGAGCCGCTATCGCGGGGGCCGGGCTGAAGGTGTCCGTTGGAACACACGGGCCGGGAAGCCGTAGTCATCCTCCCGGCCCGCATGGAACCGTGTCTCTGGCCAAAAGCTCACGAGGTTGCACGTTGCAAGTTACAGGTTCCTTGTGGCGAACCCACCTGCAACTTTCAACTTTCAACCTGCATACTTCCTACGAGCAGCCCAGGCTTTCGCCGCAGTTAAGGCACTTGTAACACGCCCCGTTCCGGACCGCCACGTGACCGCAGTTGGGACAGGTTGGGGCGTCCTGCTGGAAGTGCGCGACGGAATCGCTCAGTGTTTTCACCACCGGATCCGCGGAACCGGCGCGGCCGTGTCCGTTGCCATTACCGGACTTCACGTCGAGCACGTCCGTGTCTTCCGACAGCGGCAGCTCAGGCACCGGGCGGTTTATCTTTTTTTTTACCTCGTCCAGCAGGCCCGGCATCGCCAGTTCCGGCTGGTTGCGGCTGGCCATGTTGGCTTCGCGATAGCCGGGAACGAATTGCAGCGCCATCCAGCGGAAGACGTAATCGATGATCGAGGCCGCGTTGCGGATTTCCGGGTTTTTGGTGAAACCCGAGGGTTCGAAGCGCTGATGCGCGAATTTCTTGGCCAGAGCTTCGAGCGGAACGCCGTATTGCAAGGCCAGGCTGGTCAGGGTCCCGATGCTGTCCATGAGCCCGCCGATGGTGGAGCCTTCCTTCGCCATGGTGATGAATAATTCGCCCGGCTGGTGATCCTCGAACAAACCGACGGTGAGGTAGCCCTCGTGGCCGGCGATGTCGAACTTGTGGGTGATCGCCGTGCGGGTGTCGGAAAGGCGCCGGCGCAGCGGTTTGCCCGCGTCCAGGCGCAATCGGGCGAGCTCGTCTTCGAGTTCCCTGACGCGGGCGTCCAGCGTCGGGGCGCTGGCGGCCGCGCCCGGCCTGTCTCCGCCCTCGTTGGTCTTCTTCGTGTTGAGGGGTTGCGAACGTTTGGAGCCATCGCGATAAATGGCGACGCATTTCAGGCCCATCTTCCACGCCTGCACGTAGGCGTCGCGGATGTCCGCGGACGTGCTGTCGTTCGGCATGTTGACCGTTTTGGAGATGGCGCCGCTGATAAACGGCTGCGCGGCGGCCATCATTTTCAAATGCGCCAGGGCCTGGATACTGCGTTTACCGCGATACGGCTTGAACGCGCAGTCAAAAACCGGCAGGTGCTCGGGCCGAAGCCCGCTGCGAAGGGCCTGATTGTCCTCCTGGACGTCCTCGATGGTGTCGTGTTTCTCGATGTGGGCGATGATGGCCTCGATCTCCTTGGCGGTGTAGCCGAGGCGTTGCAACGCCTGGGGCACGGTGCGGTTGACGATCTTCAACAGGCCGCCGCCCGCGAGCAGCTTGTACTTCACCAGGGCGATGTCCGGCTCCACGCCGGTGGTGTCGCAGTCCATCAGGAACGCGATGGTTCCGGTGGGCGCGAGCACGGTGACCTGCGCGTTGCGATAACCCACCTTGCGGCCGCGTTCCAATGCGCGGTCCCAGCAATGCCGGGCTTCCTCTTTCAAGTAATGAAATTCCTCGCTCGGTTGGATGGTCTCGACCGCCTCGCGGTGGAGCTGGATGACGCCCAGCATGGATTCGACGTTGTCCTTCGCCATCGGCCGGGGGACGTGCGCGCAGCGGGCGTCGCGGTAGCCCGGGAAGGGCTCTGTGGCGGCCGCAATTTCAGCGCTTTGCTCGTAGGCATGGCCCGTCAGGATGGCGGTGATCGCGCCCGCCAGCGCGCGCCCGGGGTCGGAGTCGTACGGCAACCCGTAGCTCATGATGAGCGAACCGAGGTTGGCGTAACCCAGGCCGAGCGTGCGGTAGATGTGTGAATTCTCGGCGATGTCCCGGGTCGGATAACTGGCGTTGTCCACAAGGATTTCCTGCGCCGTGATGAAGATCCTCACGGCCGCCTTGAAGCGGTCGGTGTCGAATTTGCCGTCTTGGCGTTTGAATTTGAGCAGGTTGAGGGACGCGAGATTGCAGGCGGTATTGTTGATGAAAACGTATTCCGAGCAGGGGTTGGTGGAGTGGATCGGCTCGGTGCCCTTGCAGGTGTGCCATTTCTGGATCGCGCCGTCATATTGCAATCCGGGGTCGCCGCAAGTCCAGGTGCCCTCGGCGATCTTGTCCAGCAACTGGCTGGCGTCCTTCTTGTGCAGCGGCTTGCTGGTGGTCACGGTGCGCGTCCACCATTCCCGGCCGTCGATGGCCGCCTGCATGAAGGCGTCGCTGGCGCGGACGGACAGGTTTTCGTTCTGGTACATCACGCTGCCGTAGGCGTCCCCGTTGTAGGAGCCGTCGTAGCCCTGTTCGATGAGCGCCCAGGCCTTCTTCTCCTCCTTTTGTTTGGCGTCGATGAATTCCTCGATGTCGCCGTGCCAGTCGCGGAGCGTGTTCATCTTGGCGGCGCGGCGCGTTTTGCCGCCGCTCTTCACCACGTTGGCCACCTGGTCGTACACCTTGAGGAACGACATCGGTCCGCTGGGCCGGCCGCCGCCGCTGAGCTTTTCCTTGCTCGACCGGATGGGGGAGAGGTCCGTGCCGGTGCCGGAGCCGAATTTGAACAGCATCGCCTCGCTGTGCGCCAGGCGCATGATGCTTTCCATGTTGTCGTCCACCGACTGGATGAAGCAGGCGCTGCATTGCGGATACTGGTATTGCGTCGGGGCGCGCTCGGCCTGGCGGGTCTTGGGATTGTAAAACCAGTTGCCGGGGCCGGAGTTCCTGCCGACGCCGTATTGGTGGTAGAGTCCGACGTTGAACCAGACCGGCGAATTGAAGGCGCCGTACTGGTTCAGGCAGAGCCACGTCAATTCCTGGTAGAAAATTTCACCGTCGGCCTTGCTGAAATAACCGTCCTTCACGCCCCAGTCCGCAATCGTGCGGCTGATGCGATGGATGAGATGGCGAACGGACACCTCGCGCTCGGGCGTGTTTTGCTCGCCATAAAAATATTTCGAGACCACCACCTTCGTCGCCAGGAGCGACCACGACTTGGGCACCTCGACATTGTCCTGCTTGAAAATGACCTTGCCGGCGTCGTCCGTGATTTCGGCGATGCGCCGCTCCCATTCGAGCTGGTCGAACGGGTTGACTTTGGGGTCGCTGAACACGCGCTTGACGTGCAGCGATGTTGCAGCGCCCGAACCGCCGCCCTTGGGCTGGCGGCTGGCCGCAACCGAGGACGTCGGGCGGCGGCGATGCGTTTGTGAGATAGAAGGCATAACTTCCTCGCGTGCGTCGATCATGGTTTCCTCTCTGAATTTGCCTGATGTTCCATTGACCGAGCTTCAACGAAACCACGGGCCAAGTTAAATCAAAAGTTTGCTAATTTCCTGGGATATTTTGACCTTTCCACCGAGGCCAAAAAGCCCCATTAGTAGGGGCACTTCAAAAATCTACCCACTACCGATTGGGGTAACAAGAAAAATCTGGAAAAAAATTTATGCGCGGGTTGTTCCCTTCCGGAAGATCCGAAATTTCACCCGAAAAACCCCGGTTTTTCCGGGGTTATTCGCGTCGGGGAATAAGTGGAGTGTGGGCAAGTGTGAACAACCTTTCCGTGAACCGAGCCTTCGTAGCCGCCGGTGTGAAACGGCGGAGGTCGCTGCTGCGGCACAAATCCGCCAATTCACATTGGCGGCTACGTGGATCTGCGCCGGCGCGGTTTCTCCGATTCCGTCTTGCGGCGCTTCCTGAACTTCCGCACCGGCTCGATGGTCTGCGGGCGCGATTTGGGAACGAGAAGGAGCGGACACCCTTCATACCCGAAGGCGCGGCGCATCTGGTCGGCGAGGTATTTCTTGTATTGCGCGGAGAACAGCTCGTCGCGGTTTACGAACAGGAGAAACGTGGGCGGCGCCCGCCGGACCTGTGTGGCGTAAAAGAATTTCAGCCGGTGCCCGTGCGAGCTGACGGGCTGCCGCCGCTCGACGGCGTCGTGCAGGGTGCGGTTCAGGATCGCCGTCGGAATCTTCTGCTGCAACTGGGCCGCCACATACCGCACCGCTTCGAGCAGCCGGTCCAGGTGAAAGCCGGATTTTGCCGAGGTGAAAATCACCGGCGCGTAATCCAGGAAGAACAGGTATTCCTGCACCCATGCCCCAAATTCCGAGAGCGTCGTCATGGACTTCGGACCGTACGGGTTCTCCTTCTTCCGTCGCCGCTCGATTTCCTCCTCGCGCGCCGCCCGCACGGTTTCCTCCATCAAGTCCCACTTGTTCACGACGACGATGCACGCCTTGTGTTGCTCCACTATCCGGTCGGCCACTTTTTTGTCCTGTTCCAGGATGCCGGCTTCCGCGTCGAGAACGAGGATGGCCAGGTCGCAACGGGCGATGGATTCCTCGGCGCGTTTGACGCTGAAGAACTCAATCGAATCGCTCACGCTCCGCGTTTTGCGAATGCCGGCGGTGTCGATCAGAATGTATCTCTGGCGCTCGCCGTCGGTTTCCACCTCGAAGGGAACATCCACCGCATCGCGCGTCGTGCCGGGGATCGGACTGACGATGACGCGTTCGGATTGGGTGAGCGCGTTGATAAGGGAGGATTTGCCGACGTTGGGGCGGCCGACGATGGCCAGCTTGGGAGGTTCGAGGGCGCCGGCAGGCGCGGCGGTATCCGTCTCCGGCGTCGGGCTCGCCCGTTCTGATGCGGGCAGGAGAGGCATGGCGGCGCCCATCAAGTCATCGATGCCTTCGCCGTGAATGGCGCTGACCGGGAAAACCTTCTCAAAGCCGAGCTGGGTGAATTCCAGGGCGCTGGTCTCGGCGCGGCTGGTATCGACCTTATTGACCGCGACGAGGACCGGCTTGCCGCTGCGGCGCAGGCGTTGGGCGACCTCGCGGTCCAGGGGCACGATGCCCTCCTGCACGTTCACCACAAAGACAATGACGTTCGCCGCCTCCACCGCCAGGCCCACCTGCTCGATGGCGGCCTTGACGATGGCTTCGCCGGCCTTCTCGCCCCGCAGCAGGCCGATGCCGCCGGTATCGACCAGCGTGAAAGGGTGGCCCTGCCACTCGGCTTCGGCGCTGATGCGGTCGCGGGTGACGCCCGGCTCATTGTGGACGATGGCGATGCGTCGTCCGACGATGCGGTTGAAGAGGGCCGATTTGCCGACGTTTGGCCGGCCCACGATGGCAATTAATCCGGGCACGCTTTCAGGATGAAACAGATCGGAATGGGGTGAAAGAGAAATCCCGAGGTGCCGGAGGCGGCTGGCGCATTCGCGCACTGCCCGGCGCGCGGCCTTCAGGCCGCTTCAGGGTCCGAACGGACAGCGACGAAACGATTGACCTGTGGGTTTGCGAACGATGAAGCGGCATAAACGCCGCGCTCCTGTTCGAGGGCTATAATTTCCGCATCAAGGCTTTGGCCCGGCACACCCAAATGCGGTCGCGTTTGCGCTGAAAGGCCGGTGCGTGGACGTCGTCTGAAATCACGTCATGCAACTCGGCGCGGGCCAGATCCCGTTGATTTCCATCAATAAAGGATCGCCGAAAATCCGAAGCCGAGAAAGATGAAAACGGCCCAGATCCATTCCTGCCGTCGAATGGCGTCGATGAGCATCCAGAGCTGGAAGAGGGAAAGGGCCAGCACCCAGGGCGAGGCAACCCAGAAATGAATGTCGAGCAAATCCAATACGGAGGCCACCATGCGGTTCGGAGGCTAAACCCTGGCATCCGGCCCCGCAACAATACTTTGATCGCACCTGGAGCAAAATGCCTCCTTGTTTTGGGGCAACTTGTCGTTTATCTATCATTGGGTTCGCCAGCATGAATAGGACATTGGTCGTCGTGCCGACTTATAATGAGCGGGAAAATCTTCCATCGCTCGCCCAACGGCTTTTGGCCCTGCCGGTTCCGGTGGACCTGCTCGTGGTGGACGACAACTCGCCCGACGGCACCGGCAAGATCGCCGACGAGTTCTCCGCCCGGCATCCTTCGATCCACGTGTTGCATCGAGCCGAGAAAGCCGGCTTGGGCCGGGCGTACATCGCCGGGTTCAAATGGGCTCTGGAGCGTGGTTACGAGTTCATCTTCGAGATGGACGGCGATTTCTCGCACAACCCGGACGACATACCGGTGTTGCTCGAAGCGGCCAAGGACGCGGACCTGGTGTTGGGATCGCGCTATGTGAACGGAATTCGGATCATCAACTGGCCGTTGAGCCGGCTCATGCTCAGCAAGGGCGCGGCCACCTACGTGCGGCTCATCACTGGCATGCCGTTTACGGATCCGACCGGCGGGTACAAATGCTTCCGGCGCCGCGCGCTGCAGGTGATCAACCTCGACGGAATCGAGTCCAACGGATACAGCTTTCAGATCGAGATGACCCACAACATCTGGCGCCAGGGTCTCAAGACCGTCGAGGTTCCCATCATCTTTACCGACCGATTCCAGGGCCGATCCAAGATGTCGAAGGGGATCGTGCGCGAGGCGTTGTGGATGGTCTGGCGCTTGTGGTTCCAGAACAAATTCCGGCGCCGGCCGGGACGTTTGCCCCCCGAACAGGAAGCGTCGGCGCCGTCCAGGGCCCTCTGAAAGCTCCTTGACGACCAGGGCCGGCTGAAGAATCCGGAATGGGTGGCGCGACTGCGCAAACAGGTGGAGGGCTTCGCGGATTTCATCGAGCGATTGCAACGGATCGAATTGCGCGAAAAGCGGGGTTGAGACCGGGGTCGGGCCGATTGCTGGATGCGTCTGGCGTCAAACCTAGTGTCCCGCCCTTGCAGGGCGGCAATCATTTCGTGCCCCATCTCACTTGGGGCTCCGCGCTTCGCGCTCCACCCCAGGCTGTCACAGAACGGGCTTTCAGCCCGCCAGTCCCTCAGGGCCAAAGGCCCGCACCAACCCACCAGGGCCGAAGACCCGCGCCAACTCGCCAGGGCCGACGGCCCGCAATATGATAGCCCGGGCTGCAGCGAGCATCGCGAGCGGAGGCCCGGGTCATCCGTCCAATGCGAGAAGCCCTGAGGGGGCGTCACAACCGTGCTTGCGGCGGGCGGAATTTCCGGTAGCATTGGGGTCCGGGCTGTTGCGGAAAACCAGCCTGGCAACAATCAAAACCGCATGACATCGGAGTTCTCAGAATTCGCCGCGCGCTGGCGCGAACACCTGCTTCCGGAAACACTGGATTCACGAGGCTCTGGCGCGGAGCCTCGGGAGGATTGCCTCGAGCCACCGGGCGGGCCCTCCGGGGAGGAGGCGGTTTTCAACCGGCTCGCACTCGAACTTTTTGGGCTTCAATTCAGGCATAATCCACCCTACAGGCGGTTTTGTGACGCGCGCGGAGTCACGCCCGATTCCGTGACGCATTGGACCCGGATTCCGGCAATGCCGGCGTCGGCGTTCAAGGAACTGGAGCTTTCCTGTCTGCCTGTGCAAAAGCGGACGAACGTTTTTCATTCGAGCGGCACAACAGAACACCGGCCGGGCCGCCATTTCCACAGCCCGGAATCGCTGGCGCTTTACGGGGATTCCTTGTGGCCCTGGTTCCGGGCGCATCTGGCTCCCGAGGTGAAGGCTCGAATCCCGGATTTCAAATTATTGATTCTGACGCCTCCGCCCGCGGCGGCGGCGCATTCGTCGCTGGTCCACATGTTCGATTGCGTCCGACGCAAACTGGCCGCTCCGGTTTCGGCATTCGCCGGCAAGGTTTCAGCCGATCGCTCGTGGAACCTGGATCTCGGCGCGGTATTGACTGCGTTGGGGGAGGGCAGGCGTCCGCTGGTCCTGCTCGGCACCGCCTTTTCTTTCGTGCATCTCCTGGATCATTTGGGGGCGCAAGGCCTGCGGTTCAGGCTCCCGCCCGGCTCGCGCGCGATGGAGACCGGCGGTTACAAAGGCCGCTCGCGCAGTGTTCCCAGGGCGCAACTGCACTCGCTCATCACCGAACGGCTCGGGATTCCACCGGCCAGGATCGTCTGCGAATACGGAATGAGCGAGCTGAGCTCGCAGGCGTACGATCGCGTGGCGGGTGAGAACGCGCGCGCCCCTCGCTTCCACTTCCCCCGTTGGGCGCGGGCGCGGATCATTTCCCCGGAAACCGGGCGCGATGCGGGCGAAGGCGAAACCGGGTTGGTGTGCGTCGTCGACCTGGCCAACGTCTTTTCGGTGCTGGCGATTCAAACCGAAGACCTGGCAGTCCGGCGAGGCGATGGATTCGAATTCATCGGCCGGAGCCTGCCGGCCGCCCCCCGCGGCTGCTCGTTGATGATGGATGCCGGCGCGCGATTTTCAGATCTCCACGAAACAGAAAATGGGAAGGGTTCCCGGGAATTCGCGTAATTCGCGTCGAGCCCATGAATTTGCCCAACTATTTTCTCGCCGACCTGCCGCCGGAAGCGGACTTGACGGCCGGATTGATCGGCGAAGCGTGCCAGACGCTGAAGCGCAATCGCGAGCAATACCTGGCGGGGCGATCGACTCAAAGCCTGGTTGAAGTGCTGAGTGAACTCGGCGAAAACTGGCTTCAGCCGGAGTATCCTTTCCGCAAGCTGGCGCTGGAGGACGGTCCGGCGGCCACCGGCTTCTCGCGCCAGACCCTGGCGAACGGGCTGGATTTCTTCTTCGCGCAACTGACCCCCGCAAATTTTCATGCCTTGCTCGTCCAGGAACTGGGACATCCCCGGCGGCTGGACGCGCCGTCCCCGAACAGCGCGGACTCGTCCGGGCATGCCGCGGCGGGCGCCTCGATGGCTCGCGGACCGGAGATGCTGGTGCACGTCGCCGGGGGCACGATTCCGAATCCGGTCCTGATGAACATCGTACTCGGCGTGCTGACCCGCTCCGCGCAGTTCGTCAAGTGCGCGAGCGGCGCCACACTCCTGCCGCGCCTGTTTGCGCATTCGCTTTATGACGCCGAGCCGAAGCTGGGCGCCTGCCTCGAAATTGCGCGCTGGCGCGGCGGCCATTCGGTGCTGGAAACGGCGCTATTCGACGAGGCGGACTGCGTGACCGTCACGGGCAGCGACGAAACACTCGCCGCGATCCGCCACCGGCTGCCGGCGAAGACGCGGTTCCTCGGTTACGGCTACCGCGTGAGCTTCGGTTACGTCGCGAGCGGGGCCCTTTCCGGATTTCACGCCAAAAAGGTCGTGGCGCGGGCGGGGGCCGACGTGGCTGCCTGGAACCAGTTGGGCTGCCTGTCGCCGCACGTGATCTACGTCGAGCGTGGCGGCGGGATGATGGCGGAGCATTTCGCCGAAGCCCTCGCGGACGAGCTGGCGAAGCGGGAGGAGACCGAGCCGCGCGGTGACGTGCCGAAGGAGACGGCGGCCGCGATTGCTTCGCGCCGCGCGTTTTACGAGGTGCGCGCGGCCCATTCGCCGGACACGCTTTTCTGGCAGAGCAAAAATTCCACGGCCTGGACGGTGGTTTACGAAGCCGACCCGCGCTTTCAACTCTCGTGTCTGAACCGGTTCATCTACGTGAAAGGAGTGGCGGACTTGAAAACGGCCCTGGAAAGCGCGGACAGCGTGCGTGGCAAGGTCTCGACCGTGGGCATCGCCGTTCCGGAGGACCAGGCCCGCGATTTCGCGGCGCAACTGGCGCGCTGGGGCGTGACACGCGTCTGCCCGATCGGCGACATGCAGAATCCCCCCTTGACCTGGCGGCACGACGGCCGGCCGGCGCTCGGGGATCTGGTGACGTGGACGGATTGGGAACATTGACTTGAACCGTGGATGGAAGGTGAACGGGTGAAAACCGAATTACGAAAGACATTTCAGTTTGAAGCGGCGCACCTGCTGCCGCATCTGCCCAGGTCGCACAAATGCCGCCGGCTGCACGGGCACAGTTTCAGGGTGGAAATCGCGGTGTCGGGCGAATGCGACCCGAAACTCGGCTGGCTGATGGACTACGCGAACCTGTCGGCCGCGTTCAAACCGATTGGGGACAAGCTCGACCACCGGTACCTCAATGAAGTTCCGGGCCTGGAAAATCCGACGAGTGAGATCATCGCCGTCTGGATCTGGCGGAGATTGAAGCCGAAGCTGCCGGCGCTCACGGAAATCGTCGTGGCCGAGACGTGCACGGCGCGGTGCGTGTACCGGGGCGACTGACAAGCAAGCATCCGAGTGGTAGGGCGGCGCTGTGCGCCGTCCGGCCGAGCGGCAGCTCGGCCCTACCGCCTTCGGAGGCAGTGTTCACATGAGCCTCGGTGAATGGGGTGTGATTAAAAGTGGGGTCATGGAGCGCGGCTGTGTGCGAAGCACAGTGCTGTCCAGTTAAGAGGA
>PLQC01000020.1 GCA_003159675.1 Limisphaerales bacterium | reverse complement strand
ACTCGCTTGTTTTAGGCCTAGATTCCGCCGACCGCGAAAAAGGCAAACTTCGGATGTTTCTTATTGGTGCGCTGAAACATTTCATGAGTAATGAATGGCGTCGGGCATCCACGCAACGGCGCGGTGGCGGGCAGGCCCCGGTGCAGTTGGACACTTCAATTGCTGAAGGCCGCTATGCCGCAGACAAATCAGCCACGCTGGCAGCGGACGAAACATTTGACCGCCAGTGGGCATTGACGCTGCTGGACTTGACGTTGAATCGGTTGGAGGCGGAATTCGTGACGGCAGGAAAACTTGTTGATTTTGAAGTTCTCAAAGGCTGTCTCATGGCCGAACGCGGAGCGATTGATTATGCGGCGATGGCGAAACGGCTTGGAGTGAACGAAGGAACGGCTCGCGTGGCAGTGCATCGGTTGCGGAAGCGTTTTCGTGAAATCTACCGGGAGGAGATTTCACAAACACTGGCTGATAGAGATGATCTGGATGCGGAATTACACCAACTGGCTGCGGCTCTCGCTCGAAAATAAAATGAGGCCGCCGTGTAACAATCCTCCAAAAACCGTTCAGTATTGGGTATGAGCAACGAATCATCGCCAAAATGTCCGCAGTGCGGCGCGCCACTGCCGGAGGATGCTCCCAAGGGGCTTTGTCCGAACTGTCTCATGGCGTTGAACCTGAAGACGGAAACGGTTTTCACCGACGACACGCCCGCCGCGCAACCGCCGCTGCCGCCCGAACAGATAGCCCCGCATTTTCCACACCTTGAAATCCTCGAATGTCTCGGACGCGGCGGCATGGGTGTGGTTTACAAGGCACGGCAAAAAACCTTGAACCGTCTCGTCGCGTTGAAACTTCTCGCGCCAGAGCGCGTGCGCGATGCGAAATTTGCCGAACGATTCACGCGCGAGGCGCAGGCGCTCGCCGCGTTGAACCATCCGAACATCGTCACCATTTACGACTTCGGGCAGGCGGGCGGGTTCTATTTTCTCCTCATGGAATTTGTGGACGGGCTGAATCTGCGCCAGCTTCTGCGCGCACGGAAGTTCACACCCGAGGAGGCGCTGGCCATCGTGCCGCCGCTGTGCGACGCGCTGCAATTCGCCCATGACCGAGGCATTATCCACCGGGACATCAAGCCGGAAAATCTGCTGCTCGACAAAGTCGGCCGGGTGAAGGTTGCTGATTTTGGCATCGCCAAAATGCTGGGCACGGTCAACGGCGGCGGCAATGCAGGAGAATCCGCCGCGCCGGAAAACGCCACACAGACTGCCGTCGGAACACCGAGTTACAGCGCGCCTGAACAGAAGACTGATCCGCAAAGCGTGGACAGCCGTGCCGACATTTATTCATTGGGTGTTGTCTTTTACGAAATGCTTACCGGCGAACTGCCCGGCAAGCGCATCGAGCCGCCATCCAGGAAAGTGCAGATTGACGTGCGCCTCGACGAAGTGGTGCTGCGCGCGTTGGAACAGAAACCCGAACTTCGCTACCAGCAAGTCAGCGAAGTAAAGACCATGGTGGAAACCATCGTGGCAACCCCTGATTCCAGTAGGAGACGAGGTGACGAGTCTCAAACTAGAGAGTCCATCGCCAAGGAAGACAAAAATCAGAGCCTCGTTACCTCGTCTCCTACAATGTTTAAATCGGAGCGTGCGCGGCTGGCTGTGCAGGAATTCTCCGGTGCAAGGGTGAAATATCCGGTCATGGGCGAGGTAACCTTGCACACGGATCGACTCGTCATTTCGTCCGGCTACAACCAACGCTCGATTCCACTGGCGGATATTCACGGACTCAGTGAAGCCGTCATGCCTTTTTGGGTCAGTCCCGGTCCGCATCGTTACGCTGCCGTGGCCTTCGATGAAGCGGGGCAGCATCGCCATCTGGTATTTCTGGCTGGAAGCTCGATGGTTCGTTCGCCTGGCGATACGCGTCTGCACGCGACTGAATGGCTTACGGCCATCCAGCGGGCGTTGAAATCCGCCGTCGGGCGGGATGTGCCCATCTCGCAGGAGCCGACCGTCGTGCCTGTGAAGACCTGGCGGTCCCTCATGTGGCTGCCGGTGCCATTGCTCGCCGCCATTCCCTTTATCGCCAAGTTTCTTCTTCTGTCGAAGCACGGTTCCGTCAGTTTTTCGTGGATTAATGCCGCCCTGATATATGGGGCGATTATGCTGCTGCCGGTGCTGGCTCTGTTCATCGTTTTTCTCGTGCGCTCATGCTCACTCCGGCACATGTGGATGAAGTCGCTTGGCTGTGCAACGGGAAGCGCGGGCGTCGCGCCCGGCCGAGCAGAGCGGGAACTCAAGCGAGGCGGAATCGTGCTCGTCGGACGCCGAAACGGACAACGGGTCATCGTTTGGCGTGGCGTGGCAAATACTTTCTTTGCGATATCGGGATGCGTCCTGATTACGTCGTTACTTCTTCGCTTCTTCATGCCAATCGGCACGGAGCAGATGATTGCTTTCATGTCTCTTGCGGTGCTGGTCACAGCGGGTGGTGTAATCATGGGTTTTCGGGCTCCCATTGAACAGCTAACGCCTCTTGACGATTCCCTGTCCGGCAGCGGCGGACGCCCGGCGGAATACAAAGAACCGAGTAAAAAATTCATTTGGGTAGCTTGTGCATGCCTTGCGGCAGTGCTGGTAATTGGAGGTGTCCAGTGGTGGAGCAAATATGAGCCGGCGGGCGTCTGGATTCCGTCGCCCATCAACGGTTCGATCAGCGGAGAATATGGCGAAGCATGGCTTCATGTAACCGAAGTTTCGCTGCGCGGACAGGTTGTGCTGATGGCAATCACGTGTGAGACGCCGTATCCCGACCGGGGTTTGTTCGTGCAATATTCCGGGCCGGCTTTCGGTTTTCCCGCCGACATCGCTTCGGCGGAGACGAATTTGGATAGTCTGAAGTCGCCCACGTTTATGAGCGGCCCCGGAGGTGGCAGGACGTTGGTGGGTTCAGACCTGCTGAAGGGTAAATCCGTCTATCAAATCGGATTTGTGCTGCCGGACGCGGCGACAGCAGCCAAGGTGGTCGAACAAATAAAGCAGGTTCACCTCGGCAAACCGCGCGGGTTGGATCAAAACAATTGCGTGCTGGAATTATTTGTTCTGCATCGGCGCGTGGGCGAAAAAACCAACGGCCAACCAGTCAGCGAAAATTTGACTGCCATGCTGGTCTGGCAGCCGAAACAAAATTCCGACGCGAAATCAAAATCAGCCGCCGCACAAAAACTTTCCTTCGGCCCGGTGAAACAGGTCTCCGCAACGACTGCACAGATAGGTGACATTGGAGTGTATCTGGACTGCCTGGGCACGGTGGAGTCGTCAAATTCCGTGATGTTTTCAGATTGTTGAGGATGACTACCAGAAGGTGATCAAAAAGTTCGACGCCCACGAGGCATTGACTGTGAAGGCCTTCAACAGGCAGGGGGAGAGGTTCGGCCACGGTTTTCTGGCGGGGGTGGATAATCAAATCGATACGACTACCGGCACTCTGAAATGCCGTGCCAGCCTGATCCCGGAAGGAGAGAACTTGATGGTGCCTGGCCTGTTTTTGAACCTCCGAATGTTGTTGGAGGTGAAACACGGGGTCACACTCGTGCCGGCTGAAGCGATTCTTTACGACCCGCAGGGAGCGTTCGTTTGGGCGATAAAACCAGATCAAACGGTGAGCCAGCGGCCCGTGCAGATGGGAACGCGAGACGGAGCAAAGGTTGAAGTTCAGAGCGGCTTGTCGCCCGGCGAACTTGTAATCACCGGCCCGACGAACAGTGATTTGCAGGAGGGCCAGGAGATTCACTACAAGCTGGTACAGGACGAGGTGACAACGCCCGGCGCACCCGCCACCGCGCAAAATCTGTCCTTCGGCCCGGTGAGCGAGCGGGTGTTGACCAATTTCCCCGCGATGATTGATTTCGATTCCGACAAGGTGGTGATACAATTTCCTGGAGAGACGGGGACGATTATGGACAAGGACGGTCGTCTCAACCTCAACCGACTCGGTGCAAGAATTAGGAATCGCCAAGAGTATATGAAGCAAGAGGGGTTGGACTTTTTCTACGAACCACCCGTTGGAACTTTTGTGGACTATGAGAAATTGAAGAAGTTGAGCCACGCTGATTGGGATGGAATGAGTTCGATGCAACTACGGCAAACAATTCAATCAATCGAAGTCAATGACGTGCCGCAATTTCATATAGACGACGAAACCAATGCTCCGGCAACATATGCTTTTGAGACGCGCGAAGGAGGCATGGGCATTCTCCAAATCACCGGCTTCACCGAAAACCCGCGCGGCGTGAAGCTCCGCTACAAGCTGGTGCAAAACCGGGTGACCAACGCTCCTTCCGGCCAGAATACTTCCGGCGCTGTCAACGCCAACCATGCCGTTGCCGCCAGCGGCACAGCTCCGTTGGCTTATCAGTGGTTGTTCAACACAAATCCGCCCGCCGTGACAAACCTTTCCTTCGGCCCGGTGGTGGAGCGGACGATTTACGATTACAAATCCGGCAAGGACTGGCTGCTCAATCTTAAGACCGGAGAAACCTTCTCGCTGCCGCCCGGCTTGAACTGGGAAAAGAATTCGCCCGCCGTCTGGGAATGGGCGCATCAACACGGGGTGCATGTCATGGGGTTCACCGTGTTCAGCCAGCATTGGCATGACGGCGATCCGGTGCCCGTCATCGTGGTGTTGGATCAGGGATATGGGATGCCCGCGGCCAGTAAAAGGGGGTCATACGGTTTTGAAATGCAGGCCACCATCATGCAAGCACAGGGCGTTGCCTTTGAAACCATAACTCCGCTGCAAATTTCAAACACATTGCAAAAGTTGGTGGTGCCCGTCAAGGGGAATAACATCGGCCCATTTTTGCCTCAATTTGCTGGCATGGCCTGGCATGACACTGCCTGGCATGGCGCGGACGATTATCTTTACGTGTTTCAAACGGATGACGGGCAAAGTGGCGTGCTGCAAATTACCGGCTTCATCGACAATCCGCGTGGCATGAGTATTCATTACAAGCTGGTGCAAAATTCGGAGGCTCAGAAACCGAAGCCGGCGACCATCACTGGACAAGTGACAGATCAAAGTGAAAAACACTCGTCAAAGTGAGCTGGCGCATCAGTGCGGTTGAAGACAAGAACGTATATCAATGTGCAGAAATTGAATTCATGGCAAAGATGTTCAATTATCGTCTAATAGACCTGCGTTTCGCGTGTCATACTTCTATGAACATAATAAGCAGTTTCAGTGAATTGGGTTGACCGGCGATTACAAATAAAAGAATGTAGCCTGCATCAACCATCGGCCTGTCAGTCCCTAACAGGGCAAGTTGAAGAGCAGCAAACAATCAGAACGTCATTTTGATAATGGCCTTTTGGTTTATGAAAAAAATCTGGCAATCAATTTTTATTTTGGCTGTCGCTGCGCTGACCTTCCATACTCGCGCGGCGGACATCAGCGCGACTTGGCAGTTCACTGGCACGGTTGTGGACGACCAAGGCCGGGCGGTGGCGGGCGCGGCGGTGGTCTGTTATCAGTATCAATCTTCCTGGGGCTGGTTTGGTAATATGTCTCGGGATCCACAAATCAAGGAGCACGCTGTCACCGATAGCAAGGGTGGATTCGCCTTTTCCTCTCCTCCCGGCGCAAATCTCGTAGTGGTGAGAAAAGCGGGTTTTGCCCCGGCTTGGAAAAATTGGAACTCCAATCTGGCTGATTCATCCGAGCCGCTGGTGCTCACCGCGCCCACCACTCTGGCGGGCGTGGTGTTGGATGAGAACGACCAGCCGGTGGTGGGGGCGGAGGTGTGGGTTTCCGATGCCATTGTGGGTGAGGTGTCTTCGGAATCACAATTTAACAATCTCTCCGGCCAGGCGGCGCGCGATTGTTTCTTCGCCCAAACCGGCGCGGATGGCCGTTTTCGCATTGAGAATTTTCCGTCCGATGGCTACACCAGCCTGTCTGTCAGCCAGCCGGGCAAAGCCCAGCACCCCATCGGCAACACTTATCTGGGAGCGCGCGATTTCCAATCCGGCCAGACCAACATCGAACTTCTGCTTGGCTCGGCGGGAGCCGTCGTCGGAAAAGTCACAGGCCGGGAAACCGGCGAACCGCTGGCGGGCGTGAAGCTGTCGTTGCTGTCAACCACAGGCGGAAGTGAATCTCTCGAACCAGTTCAGAGCGCCGCTGACGGGACGTTTCGCGTTCCAGACCTTCTGCCGGATTCGTATAATATTATGGCGACAGTGCCCAACGAGATGCGTGACTGGGTGATGTCGGTAAATAATTCGGGGCCGGTGACAGTCACCGCCGGGGAAACCACCAGCAACGTGGTGATCCAAGTGTCCAAAGGCGCCTTGGTGGAAGTGACGGTGGTCGTGACGAATGAATTGACGCCGGTTGCCAACGCGGTGGTGTCGGCGGGACAATCCACTGCCTACACGGACAACAAAGGTGTGGCGCTCATGCGGGTGCAGGCCGGCACGAACTGGTTTTCCGCAAGGAAAGACTGGCGCTCGCAACGCAACACGGCTGCAATTATAGCCGGCCAAACTAATCATGTTCGGATTGAGTTGATCCCGCCTCCCAGAATCACCGGCACGGTGCGCGATGCTTCCGGCATACCAGCCGCCGGGGTGCTCGTCTTGTTTCATCCGGGACAATATCCTGACGCGCCGGATTATGCCGAAGTGAAGACGGATAAAAGCGGGCGCTATGAGATGATTCTGAAATTGAGTAGAGAAACCATGGCTTGGGACGGCGAGATCAGCCCGACGAATTTCATATTGGCTCGGAGTTTGGAGCGGAACCTTGCGGCAATCCAGGAATTCGCCGCGTTCCCAACCAACCTTGACTTGACCTTGCAACCGGGAATCACGCTCTCCGGTTCGGTGAAGAACAGCGAGGGCGCGCCGGTGACCAACGCAACGGTGAACCTCAGCATTCTGGCGGGCGGCTCAATCCCAAAATTGTCGCCGCGACCAACCAAGGTTGACGCCCAAGGTTCGTTTACCTTCCCGGCCTTGCCGCAGGGACGTGAATATTATTTTTTTCAAGGCATCACTGCCAAAGGCTCTGGCACAGCCGGCGGTCGCCTGAAAGCAGAAGATTCGAAAACCAACCATTATGAATTTCCCGCTTTTGTGCTCGAACGTGCCGACCGGATACTTGCTGGGCGGGTATTGGACGAAGATGGTCATCCGCTTGCCGGTGCGGATGTAAGATTCGGCGGAAAAGGGCAACAAGAGTGGCCCACCACCAAGTCGGACCGCCATGGAAATTTTTTCTTTGACGCAGTGTGCGAAGGAGAGGTTCACCTTTCTGCCACCGCTTTCATTGATGGTCCTCCAGGCGAAGGCATATTCTTGACTGACGGCGGCGGTTCAGGAGTTAAAGCACAGGCCGGGGATACGAACATCGTCATCACCCTCCGCGATACGAGCGGCAGAAGCAGAACCCCCTTGCACAACGCGGCACAAAATGGCGACTTGGAAAAGGTCAAGGCGTTGCTCAAAAAAAATCCCGGACTGGTTTCCAGCAAAGGCACCAACAGTTACGGTGGCACGATGTCTTTGCGCGGCGGGACGGCATTGCATCTGGCGGCGCGCAAGGGCGACATGGCCATGGTCGCCTTGCTGCTGACCAGCAACGCCGATGTCAATGCCACTGACAACGATGGCCGGGTGCCTTTGCACGAGGCGACCTCCGGCGGTCACGCGGACGTGGTGGAATTGCTGCTGGCCCACGGAGCTGACGTCAATGCCAGGGCCAACAACGGCTTTACGTCCCTGCATTGGGCGGCGCTTTTTGGCCATGCGGATGTGGCGGAAGTGCTGCTGGCGCACGGAGCCGAGGTCAACGCCATGAACAACAACGGCGCGACGCCCTTATACTGGGCGTTGTACAATGGCCGCAAGGACGTGGCGGAATTGCTCCGACAGCATGGCGCACTTGAACAAGGATATGAAGCCGGTCCTCCCCCCGGCGCGACGACCAACTGGGATGACGTAACACCGGAGCGACCAAGCTGGCGACCGTGATACACACAGCGATGGCGCTGGTGTAAAACGGCAAATTTTCCGTCAGACATCTTCCCTAAGCACAGCTTGAGGGCACGACCGCAGATGCGAATGTTGCGCGAACTTTGCGCAACTGTTGCGTAACAAGTTCAACTCAATCAAACATCATTCAATTCGGCTCAAGATCAGCCGTTCATGCCGCCGGAATCGTCCGGCCAAGTCACACCCAGGACAAACGCAAGGGAGCAGAGCATCAATGTGCGTAATGTTCCCATCGCCTTAGCAGCCTGTTGAAATAATCGGCCGGATTGTACAGAATTGTATCGGTTTATTTAATGCGGCTTTCTGCGAGTTGGGAGGCGGAGTCTCACCGGAATCTTCACCTGTTTGGCTGCCCGTTCAGAAAATTGTCTCTGCTCGGATACCGCTCGCCCACTGCTCGCTAACGCGACAGTCGCCGATGCCTGCACACTCACAACCATGAGTGAAGCAATGAAACAGGCATTCGGGCTAGTCCGGCGTCCCTGAGGCGTTTTCTACCTCAAAAACAAAATCACCGGCGAACAAAAGAGCCTCAAGACGAGCGATATGCGTGGGCGCAGCGGGCGAAGGAGGCCGGTTAGCGATTTTAAACACCTCTCTGCCTACTTCACAGGCTGGAAGTCTTTGTGGCCCGTCTGCCACAGGAGGAAGGCGTCCTGGCCAGCAAAGTCCTTGAAGGTGACAATCTTCTCCTCCGTGAAGTGGCCGTTGTCGTAGTTCACCTTCATCAGAACGGGCTTTCCCGAGACCGTTGCCGCCTGCAAGGCAGCCATGAACTTGCCTGGTTCCCAGGCTGCGACTCGGGGATCATTCCAGCGACCCACACCCATAACCGCAGGGTACTTCACACCCTTCTGGACGTGCTGGACTCCATCCATCTCAAACAGAGCCTGGCACTCAACAGGGTCTTTCACTGTGCCAAATTCCGGCGTGTTAACCGCACCATTGGGCGAGTTTCTTCACGAATCATAGTGGGTAGAGATTGAGCTTTCCGCAAAAAAACAGGATGCGGGTCCGGTAATTCTTGAAGTTGCGAAAGCCTCGGGCTGCCGACTTGATGCTCTGGATTTTGGAGTTCAACCCTTCCGTCACTGCGTTAGTGATGTGATGGCGCAAATAGGTCAGCAGGTTTTCCAAATGTCGTTTGAGCAATCGCGCCACTTCGGCCATCGGTTTGAGTTGGCTCCGGCTCACCCAGCCAA
>PLQC01000153.1 GCA_003159675.1 Limisphaerales bacterium | reverse complement strand
CTATGCCGAACACTATTGGCGGGTCGCCCGTTCCACCCATTCCAGAGACATCCACTGAATGCTGTGACGGTCTGCGCCGTTTCACAACGACGGCTGCAGAGGCTCGGTTTATGAGGAGGCCGACCGCAAGGCCGGCCCTGCCGGCATCGGGGGCGGTTTCCATCGCACCCTTCATCGGGGAAACGCGGCAAGCTGCGGGGGGTGGAATTACTGATCCTGGATCAGCAGGATAAAGTCCTGGGAACTTGCGCTGTCAGGCTGGGCCGGGCCGAAGGCGTTGGCCATGAAATCAAACTTATAATGGTAATGCACGACATTGACTCCGGACTGCACGGGCACCAGTCCTTCCCAACGGTTGCTCATCAGCGGTGTCGGGCGCATTGGATAGGAGTCCGCACCGACGATGATCTGGGGTTTGATGCTGTCCCAGCGCAAGGTTTGCTGGCGGGAGGCCATGGCCACCTCGACGGGGTAAAGATTGTTGGCATTGCGCATCTGTTGTTTGGGCGTGAGATTGGTGAATGTGGCGGCACATCCTCCCATCAGCAACGGCACCAACATGAGTGGCAGAATTTTCTTCAACATGCAGGGCAGCGTGGCAAAGCAGCGGGGGCTTGTAAAGGTGGATTTCACCCCTTGAGAGGCCGGTTTTTGCGTTTGACCGGGGCGGGCAAAGCCGGTTAGGTTGCATGCCCTGTTTTGAATTATGATTGGGACGATCCGCAAACACTCCAGATGGCTGTGGTTTATTATCATCGGCGCCATGATCGTTGGTCTGATCGCCGTATTCCAGCCGGGCGCCCGGTTCTCCGGCACGTCGAACCGATCCGGCAACTTCGGGTCGATTGACGGCGAGTCCATCAGCAGGGACGAACTGTTCGAGGCCCAGCGCGAGGTTTCGCTGCGCTATTTTTTAACCTATGGGACCTGGCCGGATCGCGACACAAAGAGGACCAGCTTTGACCTGCAACGCGAGACGTATCAGTGGCTGTTCCTGGCCAGGAAGCTCAGGGAATACGACATCCAGGTTGACAGCGCTTCGGTGGCACGGGCCGCGGACGACATCCTGCGCGGCGTGGGGCGCGGGAATCCGGTTCCGCTGGACGCATTCGTTCAGCAGGCGCTGATGCCGCGCGCGAGCGTCGAGGACTTCGAGCGTTTTCTCCGGCATGACCTTGGCCTCCAGCAATTGATGTCGGTGGTTGCCTTGGGCGGCGGGCTGGCGACGGTGGACGAAGCACAATACCTGTATGAGCGCGACCACCAGAAATTCTCGACCGAAGCGGTGTTCTTTTCCGCCTCGAATTATCTGGCCGCCGTGCCGGCGGCCTCTCCGGCCGCCGTGACGCAGTTTTACACCAATGAAATGTCCGCCTACCACGTCCCGGAGCGCGTCCAGGTGAGCTATGTGGCGTTTGACATCACGAATTCACTCGCCCATGCCGAAGCGCAGTTGACAAACCTCACCGCCCTGGTCGAGCAAAAGTTCCGCCAGTTGGGCACCAATTACGTTCGCTTCGGCAAGACCCCCGACGAGGTCCGGGCGCGGGTTCGCAGCGAGTTGATTCGCGAACAGGCCCTGATCGATGAACAAAAGAAGGCGGACGAGTTCGCGAACGAATTGTTCGCCATGGACCCTGTCCAGGCCGGGAACCTGTCGGCGCTGGCCAGAACGAATGGGTTGACGGCCGGCATCACCCGCCCGTTCGATGAAGAGAATGGACCGGCTGAATTCGACGGCGGACCGGATTTTGCCAAACAGGCGTTCGAGCTCACGGCGGACAAGCCGTTCCCGGACCAGACGATCGTGGGTGAAAACGCGGTGTATCTCATCGCCCTGGAAAGGAGAATCCCGGACGAGATCCTGCCGCTGGACCAGATCCGCGATCGGGTGACGGCGGATTATCGATTGAGGCAGGCGGTTCTCCTGGCACGGAGCGCGGGCGAGGATTTTGTTCGCGCGGCGGCCGGCGGCCTGGCGCAGGGCCGGAGGTTCGCGGGAATTTGCGCGGACTCCAGAGTCACGCCGGTGGTACTGCCCCCGTTTTCACTCAGCACGCGCGATCTGCCCGGCGTGATGGACGAAACCACCCTCGGACAGTTCAGGCAAATCGCCTTCACCACTCCGCTGGGCAGGGTCAGTGACTTCAATCCCACGCACGACGGTGGAATGCTGGTGTATGTCCAAAGCCAGTTGCCGCTGGACGAGGCGCAAATGAAGGCTGAAATGCCCGCGTTCATCAATACCCTCCGCCGCACGCGCGCGCAGGAGGCTTTCAACCAGTGGTTCGGCAAGGAAGGCGCGGTCTCCCTGCGCGATACTCCCTTGATGGCTCAGCGCAAAGCCTCGGGGGCGACAGGCGGCGAAGCGCAGCCTTAGCCATCTCTAAATGGTGGGGCGCGGGCTTCAGCCCGCTTCACCGGGAAGGATCCGGTTGATTTTGGCTGATATTTCGCATCCCGATCTGAAGCGGCGTCAACGCCGCGCTCCTCCCCGTATGTTTACGAGATGGCTTCCAACCCGAGGGCGGCCCGTCGAGGGGCGCCGTCGCCGTGCCTCCAACCCACCGTGAGCGCCCTCGTCAAGCTCTCCTGGCCCGCCCCTCGCGGCTATTGGGAAATCCCCGTCCTGTTCGAGGACGATTACCTGCTGGCTCTCGACAAACCGGGCGGATTGCCGGCTTCACCCGATCGCTCCGATCCACAGCAGCCCAACCTGATGAAGCTGCTGCACTCCGGCATCGCCGAACGCGCTCCCTGGGCGCAGGAACGATCGCTGGAGTATCTGATGAACGCTCATCGCCTGGATGCCGAAGCGAGCGGGGTCCTTTTGCTCGCGAAAACAAAACCCACGCTGATCGCGCTCGCAAATCTGTTCGGCTCGGAAAAGGCCGTCCATCAATACATCGCGCTGGTCCGGGGATCGCCCCGGGAGGAACGGATCGAGATCAACACGGGAATCGCGCCGGATCCGGTCAGAATCGGCCGGATGCGGGTGGATTCAAGGCTCGGCAAACGATCGCGAACATCGCTCCGGGTGGTCGAACGGTTCCCGGGCTATGCGCTGCTGCACTGTGAACCGCAGGTCTGCCGAACGCATCAGGTCCGGGTTCACCTAAGGCACGCGGGTTTGCCCCTCGTTGGAGATCCCCTGTACGGCGGTCCTCCGCTGTTCTTGTCGCAGCTCAAGCGCGACTATCACGCGAAAAGGAACCGGCCAGAACGGCCGCTGATGGGCCGGGTCGCCCTCCACGCCGAAGAACTGCGTCTGCCGCATCCGGTCACGGGCGAAAGGCTCGTCATCACCGCGCCATGGCCGAAGGATTTGACGGTGGCGGTGAAGTATTTGCGGAGGTTTGGCGGGGGGAATCCGGTGCGATGAACCCGGCACTGCAGCCGGTTCAGGCCACCGCCCACTTCAGAACCGCCTTTTGCACGTGCAACCGGTTTTCCGCCTGGTCGAAGATGGTTTGTGCATTGGCCTCGAATGTTTCCTCGTCAATCTCCTTGCCCCGATACGCCGGCAGACAATGCATCACCAGCGCGTCCGGCTTGGCGAGTTTCACGAGTGCCCGGTTGATTTGATATCCCGCGAGCGCCGTGAGCCGCCCCGCCGCCTCCGCTTCCTTGCCCATGGATACCCAGACGTCGGTGTAGAGCACATCGGCGCCGGCCGCGGCGGATTGGATGTCCGCGGTCACCACAATCTTCCCGCCCGCCCGCCGCACCAGTTCGGCGGAGGGTTGAAACGCGGCGGGAGAGGCAATCCGCAGTTCGAACCCGAGCTTCGCGGCCGCGAAGATCCAGGAGTTGGCCACGTTGCAAGCCCCATCCCCGAGAAAGGCAACGACCTTGCCCCGGATCGGCCCGCGCTTTTCCTGGCAGGTGAAAATATCGGACAGAATCTGGCACGGATGCTCCTGATCCGTCAGGGCGTTGATGGTCGGGATGCCTGAGTAACGGGCGAATTCCTCGACATCGCTCTGTGCAAACGTGCGGATGACCGCGCCGTGAATCATCCGGCCGAGGACGCGCGCGGTGTCCTTGATCGGCTCGCCGCGGCCCAATTGAATCTCGCCGGCGTTCAGGAACATGACCTTGCCGCCAAACTCGCGAACCCCCACCTCGAAGGACACGCGTGTTCGCGTGGACGATTTGGAAAAGATGAGAGCCCAAACCTGGCCGGCCAGTGGCTGCGTGGGAGGATGTCCCCGCTCCTTCTTGATCACGCTCGCATCCGCCAGGAACTGGCCGATGTCCTCGCGGGACAGTTTTTCGATGCTCAGCAGGTTTTTCATGCTGCAGAAACGGACAGTTTGCCGGTTCCGGATGAAATTAACCAGCTAATTTTGAGGCAACCGATCCGATGATTTTCAGGCCTTCTTCCGCCTCGCCGGCCCGCAGATTCAGGGCCGGCAGGAGCCTCAGCACCTGCGCGCCCGAGGGAATGGTCAGCAAACCCGCGGTGTGCAGGAGATTCACGAAGCGGATCGCCTGGGTCCGGTGGCTTTGGCCGGGCAGCCTCGGGATGTCCGGAGCGAGTTCGACGCCGATCATCAAACCCAGCCCGCGCACCGATTGAATGATGGCCGGATACCGCCGGCTCAACTCCTCCAGGCCGCTTTTCAAAAATTCGCCCATGTTCCTCGCGTTCCCGGCCAGGTTCTCGTTCCGGACAACCTCGAGGATTTTCAGGGCCACCGCGCAACCCAGCGGCGTGCCTCCAAACGTGGTGCCATGCGTGCCCGCACCCAGCACGTCGGCATACGGCGCGCGCACCCAGAAGGCACCAATCGGAAAACCGCCGCCGAGGGATTTGGCCATCGAGATGGCGTCCGGAAGAAAACCCGTGCCTTCCAAAGCCGCGAGGCTCCGATCCGTCGCGGAGGGCGAAGCGGAAGCCCCCTCCCCCGGGCCGGCGCCACTTTCCAGAATCCGCTGAAATGATTGGAACCGTCCTGTCCGGAAATGCCCGTCCTGGACGCCGTCCATGAGGAGGAGCAGCTTTTTCTCGTCGCACAACCGGCGCAAGCCGAGCAGATATTCCGGCCGGGCGGGCATGACGCCGCCTTCGCCCTGGATGCCTTCGATCAGCACGGCGATCGTGGCGGGCGAGAGGGCGTCGCGCACGGCTTCGAGATCGTTGTACGGCACGTGTCGGAAGCCCTGAACCGCAGGTTCGAACCCCTTCTTCACCTTCTCCTGGCCGGTGGCGGCGATGCCGGCGAGGGTCCGGCCGTGAAAGGAGTTGAGGGCCGTGATGATTTCGAAACGGCCGTCGTCGTGGCCGACCTTACGGGCGAGTTTGAACAAGCCTTCGTTCGCCTCGGCGCCGCTGTTGCAGAAAAAGCATTTGCCCGGGCCGATGAGATTCACCAGGGCCTCGGCCAGGCGTCCCTGCGATTCATGGTAGTAGAGGTTCGAAATGTGAACCAGCTTGCGCGATTGCTCGACGAGCGCCTCGGTGATGGCCGGATGCGCGTGGCCGAGCGCGGTCACGGCGATGCCGCCGCCGAAGTCGAGGTAGCGCTTGCCCGCGACGTCGAACACGTGGCTGCCGGAGCCGTGGCTGAGCGCGATTTCAAAGCGCGCATAGCTCGGCACGACATGTTTCTGAAAAAGGGCTTGCACGGCCGCCGCGTCGTTGCGGACGATCGGCGGAGGGGATGGGATGATTTCTTTCACGGACTGGTGATGTTGGATTCGTTATAGGACAATTTCCGTCCCGATGCCTTCGTCGGTAAAAATTTCGAGCAATACGGCGTGCGGCACGCGGCCGTCCACGAATGAAACCTTTTCCACGCCGGATTTGATGGCGGCAATGGCGCCGTCCACTTTTGGAATCATCCCCTTGTCCACCACGCCCTTCTTCTTCAGAGCCGGCACCTCGCGGGTTTTGAGGTGGGGAATGACGGAGTCGGGATCGTCCGGATCGCGCAACAGCCCCGGAACGTCGCTCATGAAAACGAGCCGCTTCGCCTTCAGCGCGATGGCGGCATGCGCCGCGGCGACGTCGGCGTTGCAGTTGTAGATGTGTCCGTCCTCGCCGCGCGCCGTCGGGCTGATGACCGGGGTGACGCCCTGCTCGATGCACTCGATCAGCGGCGCCGTGTTCACTTCGGTCACCTCGCCCACGAAGCCCAGGTCGAGCGGACAGCCGTCGGCGCCGGGCAGTTGGATCTTTCGGCACTTGAAAATGTCCGGACCGGCGAACCCTTTTGCGGCGCCGCCAAAGGACTTGATGGCCAAGACCACCGCGGGATTGATCTCGCGCGACAGGACCTGGTCCACGATTTTGACCGCGGCATGGTCGGTGACGCGCTGGCCTTGAATGAACCGGGCCTTGAGGCCGGCCTTCTCCATGGCCCGGGTGATGGCCTTGCCGCCGCCGTGGACGACGACCGGGTTGATTTCGACCGCTTCAAGAAAAACGACGTCGCGCGCGACACCGTCCCGGACATCCGGGTCGGTCGAATCCATGAAGGAGCCGCCATACTTTACGACAAAGGTCGCGCCGCTGAACTTTTGGATGTACGGCAGCGCCTCCAGCAAGGTCGTGGCTTTGGCGATCAGGTTTTGCATCTAAAAGGAATGAAGCGCAGCTTCGATCGCAGGTTCAAGCCGGAATGTTGCGTTGCCGCGGCGCGATCTATTTCGCCGGATTGGCTCCCTGGGTCCTCAGCCGGATCGAGTACAGGCCTTTGCTGGCCGCCAGGAACAAGGTGTGCTTGTCCCGGCCGCCGAAACAGAGGTTGCCCACCCACGGTTCCGGCACTTCGATTCGGTCGATCTGCCGGCCGGTTTTGTCGAATACGAACACCCCGCGTCCGCTCAGGTAGAGGTTTCCATCTGTGTCCAGCGTCATGCCGTCCGAACCCATCGTGCATGCAAGGCGCTTTCCGGCCAGGGCGCCGTCGGGTTGAATGTCGTAGGCATACGTCCGGCCCGCGCCGATGTCCGCCACGAAGAGCGTACTGCCATCCGGCGTTCCAACGATCCCGTTGGGTTTCACGAGATCCGATGTGACACGCTTGAGGGCTTTGTGGTCGGCCGGAAGGAAGTACACCTGCTCGGTGTCCTGGGGCCGGCGGTCATAGGTCCACCACGTTCGTTTGTAAAACGGATCGGTGATGTAGAGGCCGCCGCCCGGCGCGGACCAGACGTCGTTCGGCCCATTCAGCGGTTTGCCCTCGAATTCCCGCGCCAGCACGGTGTGCTTCCCGTCAGGCGCGATGGACCACAGTTCGGTCTTTTCATCGGCGCAGGCGAGCAGGTTTCCGGCCGTGTCGAAACACATGCCGTTGGCGCGTCCGGCGGGTTGCAGGAACGTGGTGAGCCTCCCCTCGACGCTCCATTTCAGAATGCGGTTGTGGGGTTGGTCGGTGAAGAAGACATTGCCGCGCGCGTCACACGTCGCGCCTTCCGCAAATTCAAACTCATCCGCCAGTGTCTGCAGTTTTGCGCCGGGCGCAATGACGCCGGGCGGGGAGCCGGCGGGCTGTCCGGATGCGGTTGAGAGGATTCCACTCATGATGACGAGGATGGCGTTGGTGTTGAAGGCGTTCATCGTTCGACCTGATTAACAAAAAACCGCGGTAAAGGGAAAGGAAAGAAATGAACGGCGGTTGCCGGTGGCCGCAACAAAAAACTCGCCACCCACAGTCGCAAACCGCGATAATGGGCGTTGGATATGAAAAGGTCAGACGAACATCCGGACCACGGGATCTATCACGTTTCTTTAAGCTGTTTTGCGGTGGGATTGATTGCACTGCTCCTGCCGTTGTTGTCACAGGCGCAAACCAACTCCGCAGTCACCGTCACAAATCTGCCGGCCTGGATCACCCGCCCGCTTTCGCTGGTGGACGCGCTGAACCTTTCCCTCCAGCAGAACAGCTCGATTCGAGAGGCCCGGGCTGACCTTGAAGCCACCTACGGCCTCGTGGTCCAGACGCGGGCGGTCGTGTTGCCCAAGGTCCGAACGACGGGGAATTACACCGACACGGACCCCTCAGACATCGACACCTTCCCCTTTTTGGGCGGCGCCTCCACCGGCGGCTCCACGTTTGTTCAAGCCCATCAGAACTGGCGGGCGGACATTCAGATAGTCCAATCGATTTACGAGGGTGGACGCATGGGATCCGCCCTGCGCGCCGCAAGGCTGACGAAAGAACAGGCGTTGCTCCACTATCAAACCGCTGTTGCCGACACGCTCGTTTCCACGCGAGTAGCCTATTACGACGTGTTGCTGGCCGCGCAGCAGATTGTCGTCCACGAAGCTTCGGTCGATCTGCTCAGCCGGGAGCTCGAAGACCAGCAGCACCGGTTTGAGGCGGGCACCGTGCCGCGCTTTAACGTGCTGCGCGCGGAAGTGGCGGTGGCCAACGAGCGGCCCGCTTTGATCCGCGCGCGCAACGACTCCCGCATCGCCAAAAACAACCTTTCCAACCTCCTGGGCTACAACCTGCCAAGGTCCGTCTGGGAGGACATCCCCCTGCAATTGGTCGATGGTCTCCAGGCGGAGCCTTACCCGATCGAACTGCCGGCCGCCATCGAGCAGGCGTTGGAACGGCGCACGGAACTCGGCGCTTTGCGGAAACAGGAACAATTGCAGCGCGAAAACGTGATCAATGCCAGGTCCGGCTACAAGCCCAGCGTCCAGCTTTTTGCCGGGTACGACGTCCACAACTACGAGTTTGTGGATGATCCGGGCCGCGACATCCGGGGCTGGAACGCCGGCGCGCAAATGAGCTGGGATATTTTCGACGGTCTCCTCACGCGCGGCAAAGTGCTGCAGGCCCGCGCACAACTCGACCGCTCCAGGGCCGAGCTGGAAGACAGCAGCCGCCGCATCGAACTGGAAGTGCGCACCGCCTATTCCACCTTCATCGAAGCCCGTGAAGTCCTCGAGTCGCAGGAAAAGGTGCAGGAGGAAGCCGAGGAAGCCCTGCGCCTGGCCCGCGCACGCGCGGACGCGGGCACCGGCACCCAACTCGACGTTCTCGACGCCGAAACCTCCCTCACCCAGGCCCGTACCACCCAGGTCCAGGCCCTGCACGATTACGCCGTCGCCCGCGCCCGGCTCGAGCGCGCCACCGGCCAGGACATGACCGTAATGGCAGGCAAATAGGACCAATTGTCAATTACCAGGACTGACCCCTTCGGCAGCGGCGGGTCAGTGGTACTCCTGCAGCGTCCTGACGCCGTAACCCGCCTTCTTCAAGGCGGCAATGCCGAGCGCCGCGGCTTTCGCGCCGCTCAGGGTCGTCATGATGGGCGTGCCGGTGTAAACGGCCGTCGTGCGGATTTTCACTTCGTCGGCGCGCGGCGCCTGGCCGGCCGGCGTGTTGATGACGAGCTGGATTTGCTTGTTCTTGAGCAGGTCGATCGCGTTGGGACGGCCCTCCTGCAGCTTGAAAATGTGCCGTACTTTCAATCCCGCCTTCTCCAGCACCGCGGCGGTGCCGCTGGTGGCGATCAATTCGAATCCCAGCGCGGCGAATTCCCGGGCGACGGCCGCCGCCTCCACCTTGTGGGCGTTGCTCACGCTGATGAACACACGGCCGCTCAAGGGCAATGACGAGCCCGCGGCCATCTGCGATTTTGCGTAGGCAATCCCCAGGTCGGCATCCAGGCCCATCACTTCGCCCGTCGACCGCATCTCGGGCGAGAGCAGAATGTCCTGGCCGTGAAAACGGTTGAAGGGGAAAACGGACTCCTTGACCGCCCAGTAGGTCGGCCGGATTTCCCGGGTGAACCCGAGTTCCTTCAATGTTTTCCCGGCCATCACCTTGGCGGCGAGCTTCGCCAGCGGCACGCCGATGGCCTTGCTGACGAACGGCACGGTGCGCGACGCGCGCGGATTGACCTCCAGGCAGTAAACCGTCTCGCCCTTCACCGCATACTGCACGTTCATCAGGCCGATCACCTTCAATTCACGCGCCATCGCGTGCGTGTGCCCGCGGATTGTTTCCAGGACGTCGTTCGAAAGCGAATGCGGCGGCAGCACCATCGCGGCGTCCCCGGAATGCACCCCCGCATACTCGATGTGCTCCAGCACCCCGCCCATCACGATCGTGCCCTCATCGGGGCTCGAAAACCGGCCCGCGTCCGCAATGCAATCCACGTCCACCTCCGTCGCGTCCTCGAGGAACTTGTCGACCAGCACCGGGCGCTCAGGCGAGGCTTCGACGGCGAAGCGCATGTAGTGCTGGAGTTCCGCGTCGGAATACACAATTTGCATCGCGCGGCCGCCGAGCACGAAACTGGGACGGACGAGAATCGGATAACCCAGCGTCCTGGCCACCGCCAGCGCCTCGGCCTCGTTGGTCGCGATGCCGTTCGGAGGCTGCGGGATGTCCAGCTTGCGCAACATCGCCGCGAACAGCTTGCGGTCCTCGGCGATCTCGATGCCCTGCGGCGAGGTGCCGATGATGTTGACGCCGTTTTTCTGCAAGCCGAGAGCAAGGTTCAGCGGTGTCTGGCCGCCAAACTGGGCGATCGCGCCCCAGCACTTCTCCCGCTCGTAAATGTTCAGCACGTCCTCCAGCGTCAGCGGCTCGAAATAGAGCTTGTCGCTCGTGTCGTAGTCGGTCGAAACGGTCTCCGGATTGGAATTGACCATCAGGGTTTCGAAACCGTCCTCCTTGAGCGCGAACGCCGCGTGCACGCAACAATAGTCGAACTCGATGCCCTGGCCGATGCGGTTCGGTCCGCCTCCCAGAATCATCACCTTCTTCTTGCCCGACGGACGGACTTCGTCATCCCCCCGGTCGTACGTCGAGTAGTAATAGGGTGTGTAGGCTTCAAATTCGGCGGCGCAGGTGTCCACCAGCCGGTAGCTGGGGATCAGGCCCAGGCGCTTTCGCTCCGCGCGGACCGCATCCTCCGTCCGGCCCGTCAAATGCGCGATCTGCCGGTCGGAAAAACCGAGCGACTTCGCCTTCTTCAATTGCTCTGCGTTCATTCGTTCGGATGCGAATCAAAATCCTGCAAAGCAAACCGCAACCACAGATCGCTGTCGAGGTTGAAAGTGCAGAGGACACCACGGCTATTCCAGCAGCCCTTTTCGGGCTTGTGCCGGCCAGGTCCGGCTGATGACGCGGGTTTTTCCATTCTCCCACAATGCCACTTCCGCCTTGGGCTGGTTGGTGTTTGAACTTTGAATGGCAATGTAGCAGAGCTCGGTGGCCGATCGCCAGCAAGGGATGCTCTTCAGGTCGGTACCGGTTGCATCCTGGACCAATTCAACATTCCCGCTGGCCAGCGTGAACACCGCCACGCTGCTCTTGTCGCCGCCGACAGCAACGCGTTTCTCGTCCGGACTGACCTCGAAGCTTGACAGGCTGGGGGGAAGCATCTCTTGCGTGCCGCGCGGCACCAACGGGGTCAGCGTGGATTGCCGCTCCGGATCCAGGGCAAACAACTGCTGGCGCTGCGGCAGGTCATTCGTGGTGACTGGCAACCGCCATTCTTCCGACGCAAACAGGATGCGCCCGTCCCGAAGGCATCTTACCCGCGCTTGCTCATTGAACAGCAAACCAGCCAGATCGTCTTTCGCGCTCTGAATCTCCACCTGCCCGCGTTCGTTCAGGACGCGCCGCCGCGTCAACACTCCCAATTTGATGTCGTCCGTCGAGTTGGTCGTCGTTGTCGTGATGTAAACGAGGGAATTCCCGTCCGGCGACCAATCCGGGTAGTCTGCGGCCATCCCGGCCACCAACCGGGGCGGCTCGCCGCCGCCGACGGCGACAACGGACAAACCGTCTTCCGCCGTATAAGCCAGCGCAGCGCTGTTCGGGGAAATGCGGATTTCCACAATAGCCCCGATCTCGGCGGTGAGGATCGGCCCAACGTCAAGGACTCCATTGCTCACCTGCGCCACCGCCAGCGTGCTTACATCCACTTTCAAGTCCTTTAACTCCTTCGCCCCTTCCAACAGCTTGAGCGCGGCGTCGCCGCCTTCATCGCGCAAATACAGGAGACGGGCGAAAAGCGGCTTCTCTTCGGATCGGTGTTCCGCTTCCAGAACCTGGTCGCGGTTTCCCTTCTGCAGTTTTGCCAGCAACTCGGTCGCCGCACGCCTTATGTTTTCCTGGCTCTGCGGATTGAGGACTGCTGCCAGACCATGCCAATTCGTGCAGGACTGGCTTCGATCGACCGCCAGTCGCCGCGAGTCCTTGAACCAGGCGACCGTGACCACATCGGGCAGCAACAAGCCCGAGATCGTTCCGTCGGCATCACATAAATACAAACCTTCGTCGGTGAGGACTGCGGCTTGTTTGCCGTCAGGCGACCAGACAATCCGTTGCGTCACGCAGCCTGCCAGGACCAAAAACAGGGTGGAGACAAGCATGTAGGCGCCGAACCGCGCGCGAAGACGTCGGGACAAGATTGGACATTTCATATTCAGTTGTTCGCTTGGGAGTTTTGCAGAAACGATTTCCACGTGACACGCGGGCCGCGGGTTGAAGCCGTTTTCGGTTCCATGCGCGCGAGTCGTTGCACCGACCAGAACGCGTTGGACGATCCGGAATCGACCGTTTCGATGGGAACAGTCGCCGCGGCCGTTTCGACCTTGACCCGTGCGGGTTCGCCTGGCCGGAACGCGAGGAAACCGAGTCCGATGCCCAGGACAAGGGCGGCGGCCAATTCCGCGGGCCACCAGGCGCGGCGGGGCCGGCGTTCCGCCGGGGGCCGTTCCCGCAACGGCAGCAATTTCAACGGCGGCAGTTGGATTGCAGGCCCGGACCTCAGAGCCAGTTTGGCCAACCGCACCGATTCCTCGATCTCCCCGGCCACTTCCGAATGATCCGGTTCCCGTTCAAGATAACCATCGAGCAACGCGGTCACGTCGGGGGCAAGGGCGCCGAGCGATCGATCGATGAGCAAACGATTTAAGATTTCCTGCGTCATAATTGTTCCTTTTCAGAAATGGAATTGCCCTGCGGCTGCCGCAACAGGCGCCGGAGTTGATTCACCGCATGGTGAAGCCGCGAGCGCACCGTGCCAACCGGCACGTCCAGCGCTTCCGCGATTTCGTCGTAAGACAGTTCGTGTTTTAATCGCATCTCCAGCGCTTCCCTGAACTCGGGTTTCAACCGCGCGATCCCGTCCCGCATCAAATCCAGTCTCGGGTCCGGCGGCGATTCTTCGTCAGCCGCCAGGTTCCAGAATACCGGCTCCGCTTCACGCGCTGCCCGCCGGGACGCCGTCGCTGCCAGGTTTCGGGCGATGCCGAACAGGTAAGCGCGGGCGGATGACGACGCTCGAAGCCGTTCCGGATGGCGCAGCGCCGCGGCGAACGTTTCCTGCAACAGATCTTCAGCGACCGCGCAGCCGACCCGCTGGGAAAGGTACGTCAGCAGTTGACGTCCCGTTTCACGGTACAAGGCTTCAATCCATCGCGTCGCATCATCCATCCCTGGAAGATCATTGCTCACGTCCGATGTATACCTCTTGCGGCCGGGCAGAAAAGTTCAAAGAAAATGCGGAAAGGGCCGTTTAATGGTTCGGAAGCGCAGAGGTCAATCGCTTCGTCTCTGCCGGATCAGTTCCGTCCCAGGGGATCGCGCGCGTCTCGCGTGCAGTGGTTGGCGTCTCGCCAACCACTTCTGGGCCATGCGGCAAGTCGCGATTTCGTGATTGCATTGCGCCCTCATCCGACCGGCGAGACGCCGGTCGGAACACGCGGGGACGCGTGTGCTCCCCACTTCCAACTGCATTGTTCCGGTGTGGGGATGCTCCCGCTCAAGACCGCGGCGCCAATTTCTTCTCGATCATCACGTGTTCCAGCGTCACGTATTTCGGCAAACCGCCTTCGAGCGGGAACTTGACCTCTCCTTCGATCAGCGGCCGGGCGTATTCGACAAATTTCTCGTTCGGCAGAAATCCGTCTTCCGTGATCCAGTCGCGCGGGATGAAGTGCTCGACGTTGGCGATGTCGCCCAGCGGCTGCAAGCCGGTGCTCCATTGCGTGGACCCGTTCGATGCGGCGCCCCGCACGATTTTGACCATGAAACCGCTGCGGCCCTCGAGGGCCGCCTTGACGGCGGCGACGCCGCAGGCATGAGCGTTGTTCGCGTCCGTGAAGCTGGCAAAATGCGCGGCCGCGCGCTGTGCGTAGCCGAGTTTCACCGTGCGGGTCTTGGTGCCGAGCTTGCCTTCCACGATCTCGGCAAGCGCTTCCGCCGCCCCGGAGAGCACCGGGTGGCCGAAGGCATCCACACGCGTCTCGTCCGCCCCCAACTCCTCGCCGGCTTCGTTCTTCAGCCCCTCGCCCACGACCACGATGCAACAGCCGGAGGCTTCAACCACTTCCTTCACGCGCGCCAGGAACCTGTCCTGCTTGAAAGGCACTTCGGGCAGGAGAATGATGTGCGGCGGCGCGGCCTCGGAATTCCTGGCGAGCACGGTGCCCGCGGCGATCCATCCGGCCGAGCGGCCCATCACCTCAACGATGCAGCAGGAACCGTCGTCGGTGGCCATGCTGCCGACGTCGAGGCCGATCTCCATCACCGTCGCCGCGTTGTATTTGATGACCGAACCGTAGCCGGGGCAACTGTCCGTGTGCGGCAGATCGTTGTCGATTGTCTTGGGCACGCCGATGACGCGCATGTCCCAGTTCCGCTTGAGCGCTTCGAGATGGATTTTGTGGGACGTGTCCTGTGAATCGTTGCCGCCGATGTAAAAGAAGTAGCGGATGTTGTGCGCCTGGAAGACCTCGAAGAGCCGGTCCATATCGCGGGCGGCCTGTTCCGGCTTCTTTTTGAAGTCGATTTTATAGCGGCAGGTGCCGAGCGCGGCCGCCGGGGTGTATTTCAAGCCCTCGATCGTTTTCGCCTTCTGATCGTTGATATCGATCAGTTCCTCGTTCAGGATGCCGAGGATGCCGTTGGATCCGCCGTAGATTTCTTCGATGCACTCGAAACGGCCCGCTTCCTGCACCACGCCGGCGAGGCTGGCATTGATCACAGCGGTGGGTCCGCCGGATTGCGCCACCAACAAGTTTCCAACCAGTTCAGCCATAAATCATTCTGCGTTTCATTCGCGGCCGGACCTCGCCGGCCGTGTTCTTTACCAGAGCCCCGCGCCCTGTCCTGAAGCGGAGCGGAACCTTGCCAACCGGTGGATCAACTGTCAAAGCGGAATTCTCATGCGGAACTCTCATGTTGAATATTTTCATTTCTCGGGAAGGTTCTCTCCGGCATTGTTGTGGCATGGGTAAAAGACGTGAAGCGCGGGAGCGCGCCGTGCAGTTTTTGTTTCAGCACGACCTGAATCCGCCGGAGAACCTGGACGCGGCGCTGGCGCAGTTCTGGGAATCCCAGCGGACCGCGGCGATCGCCCAGGAAAAGGGCGCGGCCAACTGGGGACAACCGGTGGAATTGCCCCCGCCGACCGCCGGGGAAGCGGAGTCGCGCCTGTTTGCCGAACCGCTGATCCGCGGGACCATCGAGCATCGCGATGTCATCGACGCCCAGATCACGAAGCACGCCATCAACTGGGAATTGCATCGCATCGCCACGGTGGACCGGAACATCCTCCGGCTGGCAATCTACGAGATGTTGTATCGCGAAGATATTCCTCCCGTCGTCAGCATCAACGAAGCCGTGGACATCGCGAAGAAATTTTCGACGCAGGACAGCGGCAAGTTCGTGAACGGCATCCTGGACAAGGTGAAGAGCGAATTGATGCGCCCGGCGAGGATTGTCAAATGAATCAGGAGGCCCGAGGTCAAAGCTCCGGAGCCCGAGACCCGGGTCCGACGGAATCTCCGTCCCCGGACCTCCCGCCTCCGGCCTCCGGTTTTGCCGATTTGCACCTTCATTCGAGTTTTTCCGACGGAACCTATTCGCCGGAGGAACTGGTGTCGCATGCCGCGCGCCATGGGCTGGCGGCAATCGCGTTGACCGACCACGACACGGTGGAAGGCTGTGAGCGGGCCGGACTGGCCTGCAAGGCGGCCGGGCTGGAGTTTATCTCCGGCACCGAGCTGACGGCCGAGCAGAACGGGAACGAGCTTCACATTCTGGGTTACTTCGTCGATATCCGAAACTCCAGGCTGCTGTCCGATCTCGCCGAATTCCAGGCCGTCCGGCACAAGCGCATCCATGAGATGGTCGCCCGCCTGAACGAGTTGAACGTGCCGCTGGAGGCCGAGGCGGTGTTCGCGCTGGCCAACTGCCGCTCTCCCGGACGCCCGCACGTGGCGCGCGCACTGGTCAACGCCGGCGTGTGCGGCAGCATGGACGAGGCATTCGATCGCTTCTTGAAAAAGAACCGTCCCGCGTGGGCGCCCAAGATGAAGATCTCGGCCCAGGTCGCCATCGATCTGATCCATCGGGCCGGTGGCCTGGCAGTCATGGCGCACCCGGGGTTGAATCGCTCCGATCACGAGATTCCCGGACTGGTCAAGGCCGGCCTGGACGGCATCGAATGTTTTCACACCAAACATTCTTCTTCGACGTCGGAACATTATCTGCAACTGGCCGCACAATTTCATCTGCTCGTGACCGGCGGTTCGGATTGTCACGGTCTCAGCAAGGGCAAACCGCTCATCGGCACCGTCAAGCTGCCCTACGAAAACGTCGCCAGGCTCAAGGCGAGGGTCGCGAGCCGGGGATCCAGGACACCTCCCGCCGTCGGCGGCGACTAGTCATTGTTCCTCCCTTCGCAACACCCTATGCTTGCGTCCATGGCACGTTTGATACCCGGCACCCGCCTTCCGCCTTTCCATTGACCTATGGGTCTATTCCAAAAATTCAAGGCCGGCCTTCAGAAAACCCATAGCAAACTGGCCCATGAAATCAAACGGATCGTCAGCCGCTCGCCCAAACTGGATGCCGCGACGCTCGACGACCTGGAAACCGCTCTCATCGCCGCGGATTTGGGCATGGCCGTGACCAGCCAGATCGTCGGAGCGGTCAAACGAATTTACGAAACACAGGGCGGCGCGGGCCTGGATGTCTTCGCCATTGCACGTCAGGAAGTGCAGCAGAGCCTGGCTTCAAACACTGCGGCCTTAAAGCAAGCCCCGGGTGGATTGACGGTGGTGTCCATCGTCGGCGTCAACGGCACCGGCAAGACGACGACAGCAGCGAAGCTTGCATGGCTGATTCAGTCGCAAAAGAAGACCGCGCTGCTCGCGGCGTGCGACACCTTCCGCGCCGCCGCCATCGAGCAGCTCAAACTCTGGGGGATGCGACTTAAAGTCGAGGTCATCGCCGGCGCTTACGGTGCGGACCCGGCGGCTGTCGCACACGACGCCGTGACCGCCGCGCACTCGCGCAAGGCCGATTACCTCTTCATTGACACAGCGGGCCGCCTGCACACCAAGCACAATCTGATGCAGGAATTGCAGAAGCTGCACCGTGTCATCGGCAAGCTGTTGCCCGGCGCGCCACACGAAGTCCTGCTCGTGCTTGACGCGATGACCGGCATGAACGCGCTGAATCAGGCGCGCGAGTTCAACAAGGCCGTGCCGCTCACCGGCCTGGTGGTGACCAAGCTCGACGGCACCAGCAAAGGCGGCATGGTGGTGGCCATCCAGAAGGAACTCGGCCTGCCCATCAAATTCATCGGCCTCGGCGAGCAGCCGGACGACCTGCAGCCCTTCGACGCGAAACAATTCGCGCAGGCGTTGTTTGAGGAATAAATTCAATTCAACGTAAAGACGAACTGTGTTATTATTCGGTTGCGGATCGGTTAGTAACAGGTTTCGACTTCAGCCAAAATGTTTTAAGGCACCGGCCTTACCCGACGCAGTCACTGCACGACTTCCCCGAATCCCAATGGGATTCAATCACTCAGCCCAGGGTTGCGAGGAACGAGCTACCCTGGGTCAACCGTCCAAAGTTCATCAACCCTGAATGGGTTGAATCAAATCCCTCCTTCGTGCATCCTGCCGTCATGCCACAATCGCTCGCGAAGATTCTGGTTCACACCGTCTTCTCCACCAAAGCCCGACGGCCATTCCTGCGCGATCAGGCGTTGCGCGAGGAATTGCATCGATACCTCGGTGGCATTTTGGCCCATCTCGATTGCCAGCCGATCATTGCGGGTGGCGTGGAAGACCACGTTCATCTTCTCTGTGCGTTGTCCCGCACCTGCAACGCAGCGGACATGGTCAAGGAAGTGAAACGCGGCTCTTCGCTGTGGCTCAAAACAAAAGGCCCGGATTTGCGGGATTTTGCGTGGCAGAACGGCTACGGAATTTTCTCTGTTGGCTTTTCACAAGTTGGAACGGTGAAAGAATACATTGCCGGACAAGAGGAGCATCATCGCAAGATTTCGTTTCAGGACGAGTTCCGGCAGCTATTGAAGCGCTACGAAATCGAATTCGATGAACGGTATGTTTGGGATTGAACCCGTGCGTCGAACTGATTCAACCCATTCAGGGTTGAAATGGCTGGTGACGTTCTCCCAGGGTAGCTCGTGATTCGCAACCCTGGGCTGAATGATGAAATCCCTTTGGGATTTTTCGTCAGCGGCTGCGATGGGCGGTGATGTCTGGCGCCTATTTCACGCGTCTTTCTCCCACCTTGCCCCGCGCGGTTACGGCACGACTTCGCCGAATCCCTTTGGGATTGTTTCCGTCAACAGCTACGATGCGCGGCGATGTCTGACGCCGAATTCATGCGCCTCGCCCTCCGGCTCGCCCGGCGCGGCTACGGTTCAACTTCGCCGAATCCGATGGTCGGCGCCGTTCTGGCGAAGAGTGGCAAGGTCATCGGCCGCGGCGGGCATCGGCGGGCGGGCGGGCCCCACGCGGAGATCGAAGCCTTTGGGGACGCGCAAAAACGTGGTCACAATCTCAAAGGCGCGACGCTCTACGTAACCCTTGAACCTTGCAGCACTCATGGCCGAACACCACCCTGCACGGAAGCCATCATCACCGCCGGGATCAGGCGGGTAGTGGTTGGGACGCTTGATCCCAATCCAAAACATGCCGGCCGGGCTTTTAAACTTCTTCGGCGGGCGGGGATTTCAGTGGATATGATCACTGCCAATCGCGGGTGGGGCGAGGCTCCTGACGAGCCTTCCGTTGGCTCGCGAGAACGCTCGCCCCACCCGCCGCAAACCGGCAAAGTTCTGGCGGATGCGTGCGCTCAACTCAACGAAGCGTTCAATCACTGGATCGTCCGTCGAACACCGTGGGTCATCGTCAAGGCCGCCATGACACTCGACGGCAAGATTGCCACGGCGGACGGCGAGTCGAAGTGGATCACCGGCGGGGAAGCCCGGGCTCACGCGATGAATTTGCGCCTGGGCAGTGATGCGATTCTCGTGGGCGTGAATACGGTTTTGAGCGACGACCCGTCGTTGACGGTTCGCCAGCCTGGCAATTTCAAGGGAAACATCCAACATCCAACATCCAACGCCCAACACTCAAAGCTGCGGCGCATTGTTCTGGATTCGATGGCGCGGACGCCGTTGGATGCCAGGGTGGTGAGCGATGAATTTTTGGCGTTGACGACCGTCGTGGTGAGCAAGCGGGCGCCGAAGAAGCGCGTTGCGGCGCTCGCCGAGCGCGTGGATGTTGTTTTCGCGCCGTCGAGCAATTCAAAATTGGATTTGCGCTGGCTCTTGAAAAAGCTGGGTTCGCAAAATGTGACGAGTCTGCTGGTCGAAGGAGGCGGTGAAGTGAATGCGTCCTTTTTGCTCGGGGGCTTCGCGCATCGGATCGTGTTTTTTTACGCGCCCAGGATCCTGGGCGGCCGCGCTTCCCGGCCCGCGGTGGGCGGCGATGGGGCCGCCGGCTGGAAGGACATTCTCAACCTGGAAGGCATTCGCTGGGGGCGGCTCGGACCGGATTTGGTATTGACGGCGCGAGTCGTGTAACCGCAGCTTGCGGGTTGCGTTCGCAAACCGAGGTTTGCGGCTGCCATCATCATGTTCACTGGTATCATCGAAGAAACCGGCACCGTCGAGCGCGTCAAGCTGACGCCCAAATCCATCGAGTTGACGATCCGGGCGAAGATTTGCGCGCGCGGTTTGAAACCGGGCGGCAGCCTCGCGGTCAATGGCTGTTGCCTGACCGCGGTCGGTTTGGCGTCGCGCGGAGGCGGCAAGCTGGCCCGATTCGATCTGCTCCGGGAAACCTGGCATCGCACCAACCTTCAGTTTGTCAAACCCGGTTCGCTCGTGAACCTGGAACGCCCGCTGCGCGCCGGCGGCGAATTCGGCGGCCATTTCGTCACCGGCCACATCGACGGGCTGGGGAAGATCCTCCGCTGGGAACGGTCGGGGCAGGATCACGTGCTCGATATTGCGCCCACGCCCGAGATCATGCGTTACATCCTGTTCAAAGGATCGGTCGCCGTGGACGGGATCAGCCTGACGGTGGCGGAGGTGCGCAAGACCCGCTTTCGCATCTGGATCATCCCGCATACCTATGAAGTGACGGCGCTGCGGGAGCGGAAGGTGGGAGACGCGGTGAATCTCGAGGCCGATTTGCTCGGCAAATACGTCGAGAAATTTGTCGGCGCCTGGTCCCGAATCAGTTAATTGAACCGGCTGGGGCCCGGTGTCCCGGCCTTTTCCTCCTCCAACCGCTCGCGGACAAGCAACAGCGAGGTGTGAATCATGTTGCGCATCGCTTCGTCGCGGGTCTCCAATTGCTTCTCGAGTTCGGCGATGCGCGTTTCATAGGCGCGGATGCGTTCCTGCAACGGGAGGTGAAGCGACGCGAGCCGCGCCTCGAGCTCGGCGAGTTCCGCGTGCGCGCGCTGCTGGGTTTCGAGCAGTTTGGCCCGCTGCGTGTAAAGACCCTGCACAAGGCTTTGTTTCGCAAACTCCGCAAGCTCCGCCGCCATTGCTCCACGCGGCGTTTGGACCCGTGGATCGCCCAGGCCATCGAGGGCCCCCTGTTCTCCCCCCGCCGCATCGGATGGTTGGCCGGCCGGAAGGCCGATCTGCGGCACAGCAGCTCCAGGCATCAGGACCAGCGCCCGCGACGCGCCCAGTCCGCTTCGACGGAGCATCACGATGAGCCATGCCAGGAGGGCGCTGATGAGGACCAGGGCGCCGGCGATGCACCAGGCCGCGGCACTCCAACCGCTCCCGGCTTCATGGGCCGGCAGCGCAACCGCGACCCCATTCGTCCTCGGGGAGATCACCGCGGCAGCCGGATTCGCGTTGATCTGGATATCATCCACATAAAAGCCATTGGTCCTGCCGCCCGGGGTCATTTGAATCCAGAAGCCCGAGACATTGGTCTTCTGGTCCACACCCAGGGCAGCCAGCGGAATCGTGATCTGTTCCCACGCGTCCGGCGCCAGGGTGAACCGGTAATAGACGTCGGCGGGAGGATTGGCTTTGCCCAGCAACCCCTGAACCTGCAGCCGCTGCCCGCCGGCGGGCCCGCCGTTCACCCAGAAACTCAGGCTGACATAAGGCGTGCTGTCGAAATCGGCATGATGAAGGTAAAGGCCCTCCCAGGTTTTCTCCGGGGCCACGCTAATGGAATAGGCGCCTGAATGGACTGGCGACGGGTTGGTCAGGGTGTGAGATCCCCAATATCGATCCTCGAAGCCGTTGAGCAGAACATCGCCATATACGGGCAAATCCGTTTCGGCCCTGCTGGCGAAGCTCGCCAAAAACAACGCCATCAAAAGAATTGGCCGGGCTCGCAGTCGCATTTCCGGCATTGTGACGGCTGAGAACCCCGGTTGCAATCGGAAGTTTGCCGTCCGCCCACGCGTCACCCGGAAGGTTGACTTTGCGGGGCGGGGTCCACAGCCTCGCGCATGCCCTTCGATCGCGCACAGTTGAAACAACGGGCCGGCGCGCTCGCGCAACAGGGTGTTCGTGTCGGAACGTCGTCCTGGAAATACCCGGGCTGGTGCGCGACGCTCTACGATTCCGCCCGCTACGAGTGGAGGGGAAAGTTCGCCCGGAGCCGGTTCGAGAGGAATTGCCTGGCCGAATATGCGGAAGTATTCAAAACGGTCTGCGTGGACGCAGCCTATTACTCCTTTCCAACACAACAATTCCTGGAGCAACTCGCCTCGCAAGTCCCGTCGGATTTCCTGTTCGGGTTCAAAGTGACGGACGAGATCACCGTAAAAACATTCCCGAACCTCGACCGTTTCGGCGCGCGGGCGAGCAAAGCCAATCCCCATTTCCTCAATGCCGACCTCTTCGGGTCATCGTTTCTCGAGCCGTGCAACGGCCTCCGCCGGCACGTGGGGGTGTTGATCTTTGAGTTCACGCGCTTTCAGCCCCACGACTATGCTCACGGGCGCGACTTCATCGCGGACCTGGACGTCTTTCTTGCCGGATTGCCCCGGGGTTGGCCTTATGCCGTCGAGCTCCGCAACCCGCATTGGTTGCAGCCGGACTACTTCTCCTGTCTGGCAAAGCACGAGGTGACGCATGTGTTCAACTCCTGGCAGGCCATGCCGCCCGTGAGCGAACAGATGTCCCTCGCCGGCAGCCGCACCAACCCCCGTCTCGTCACGGCGCGTTTCCTCCTGAAACCAGGCCGCCGTTACGAGGACGCAGTCAAATTGTTCCAGCCTTACGATCGAACGCGCGAGGTGAACGAGGAAGCGCGCCAGGCCGGCCGGAGCCTGATCCGGGAAGGCGCGAAAGCCGGACCGGATCGCAAGACGTTCATTTACGTGAACAACCGCCTCGAAGGGAACGCACTCGAAACCATCGCGGCGCTGACTGAACCGGACGGGACGGAGACTTGACAGCCCCCATCCCGCAGTCGCCATGCTGGCGTATGCGCGCCTGGCTCCTCGACGATTTAACCGGCATCGGCGGACTGCGGTTGGCCGACGTGCCGGATCCGGTCCCGCGGGAAGGCGAGGTCATTCTGGAAGTTCACTACGCGGCATTGAATCCGGCGGATCGTTACCTGGCCGATCGTCAATATCCCGCCAAGCCCTCCCTGCCCCATATCCTCGGACGCGATGGCATGGGCACAGTCATGCAGTTGGGCGCCGGCGTGACAGACCTTAAGATCGGAGACCGCCGGGCCATCCTTCGCGGCGACGTCGGCGGCGACCGCCCGGGCGCCTTCGCCCAACGCGTGGCCGTGCCCGCGAAGAGCCTTGTTGAGATTCCATCGGACTGGACCGAACAGGAAGCTGCCGGCGCGGCACTGGTTTATCTGACGGCCTACCAGGCCTTGACGATGTGGGGGCCACTGCCCCCGAACTCCGTGGTACTGGTCACGGGTGCATCCGGCGGAGTGGGTGTCGCCGCCGTTCACCTGGCGTCTGCGATGGGATATTCGGTTGTGGCCCTGTCACGCAGCCCGGAGAAAAGCCTCCGGCTTCGCCAAATCGGCGCGGCCCTGACGTTCGACCCCGGACAACCCGATTGGCGCCAGGCCGCCAAAGCGGCGTTGGCTCCGCGCCGTGTGGACTTGGCCATCGACAACGTCGGAGGCAAACTTTTGCCCGAAGTCATTGACACGCTCGGGAACCTTGGCAAGGTGAGCATCGTCGGACGTCTTGCGGGCCCTGTTCCGAATTTCAACACGGCTACGTTGTTCTTCCGCCGCATTCGCCTGGGCGGCGTCGCCGCAGGCGCCTGCACCAACTCCGAGAGCCGGGAAGCATGGCGGGAGGTGTTGGCTCTGCTGTCGCGCTCAGGAGCCCGGCCGCAGGTGGACCGTGTATTCCCCTTTGAAGAGCTGCCTCAAGCCTTCGAACACCTGGCGCAGGGCCCGATGGGCAAGGTGCTGCTGAAAGTGGTTTAGAACGTTTGCCAAAAGTAATTTCCGTATCGCCTGCGCCTCCAGGCCGCTACGGCTCACAGAGCGCTCCGGCGCGCAGGTCTGTGGCACGGTGACAGGA
>PLQC01000106.1 GCA_003159675.1 Limisphaerales bacterium | reverse complement strand
TAAGATGTGACCCCATTTTTCCATTTTTCCGAGATGTGACCCCATTTTTCACGAGACATAAACAGTGGGAATCCGCGTGTTAGTAACCTTGATTGGGCAACGTGTCAAAGAAACGTTCGCGACGGGGACCCATTCCGTCGGCAGCTTTACATCGCGGAAGCATTCCACCATCATGGTGCCGTGGGATGCACTGAGTGCCAGCAGGTTTTCCCTATGAACATTTTTCTGAGAAGTGTCCAGCTCGTTCTGCCCGTGTTGACTGCCGTTTCGTTGTGGCCTGAGGGAACGGCGCGCGCAGGGGATCCGGCCGCGGCGCCGGCACCCGTCCGGACGATTGCAGCGGACTGGGAAAAGGTGAGAGGGAACCGGTCGGACGCCTGGAGCGAGTGCATTGGAGCGGGCCGCGCCGCAGAAGGACTGCGGGCAGCCTGGCAGCAGCAATTGCAGATGTGCCGGCGCGAGATCGGCTTCAAATACATCCGGTTCCACGGCCTGTTGCAGGACGACATGGGGGTTTACACCGAGACCCAGGATGGCCAGCCCCGCCATAACTGGCAGTACATCGATCAGCTTTATGACGCCCTGCTGGCCATGGGAGTGCGCCCATTCGTGGAAATCAGTTTCATGCCCCAGGCCCTGGCGAGCGGCAGCAAGACCGTGTTCTGGTGGCGCGCCAACGTGTCGCCTCCCAAGTCATGGGACCGATGGGATGATTTGATCAAGGACCTGGTGCGGCACTGGACGGAGCGTTACGGCGAGGAGGAGGTCAGGCAATGGTATTTTGAAATCTGGAACGAAGCCGATTATCCGGCGTTCTTCGCCCCGCGCGACCCGGACCGCCGGCGCGAGGAATATTTTGAATTGTACGCGCACACCGCGGCGGACGTCAAAAGCGTCAATCGCGCCTATCGCGTCGGCGGTCCCGCCGGTTCGACGACCGATTGGGTCCAACCGCTGATCTCATTCGGCCTGTCCAATGCTGTGCCTGTGGATTTCATCAGCTTCCACGCTTATGGCCTGGGCGGCGGCCCGGGGGGGCTGGATGAGTACGGCGAACAACTGCATTACCTGAGCAAAAGCCTGCATGCGCCGGCCCAGACGGCGATGAAGGAACGCCTGGCGATCGATGCCACAGCGCGTCCGGGGCTGCCGATCCATGTGACCGAATGGAGCGCGTCCTATTCGCCCCGCGATCCGGTGCATGACTCTTATTTCTCGGCCCCCTACATTCTGGAGCAACTCAAGCATACTGAATCCGGCATTGCTTCAATGTCGTATTGGGTGTTCACGGACATTTTCGAGGAAGCCGGTCCGCCGATGACGCCTTTTCACGGTGGATTCGGTTTACTGACGCTGCAGGGCATCAAGAAGCCCGCCTATTTCGCCTACCAATTTCTCGCGCTTCTGGGCCCGACCGAGCTGGAAAACAACGATACCGCGTCATGGGTTTGCCGCGACGCTGAAGGGAGCGCGCAGGTGTTGCTTTGGGATTTGACGCGGCCGGCTGCGGCGACAGTTCCAAATCAAGCCATTTTCCGCAAATTGCTCCCGGCCGCCTCCAAAGGCAGTGTTCGGGTGGCGCTTGCGCACGTTCCGCCCGGGACCTATCGGCTTGCCCTGCGGCAGGTCGGTTTCGAGAAGAACGATGCCTACTCGGCCTACTTGCGAATGGGGGCGCCCGAACAACTGACCCGCCTGCAGGAAAAAGATCTGCGGGAGACAGCGTCCGGCGGCCCGGAATTCGAGCGCAAAATCACCATCGACAAGGATGGCCGCTTTGAACAGACGCTGCCTCTGCGCGAAAACGATGTCCTGCTCCTGACACTCGCGCGGCAGAGCCATGAGGCATTGCCTTAGTCGGATCCAGACAGAAGAGAAACATCCAACATCCAATGGAAGAAAATCTGCGTTTTTGCGGTTCGATGTTGGGAGTTCGACGTTGAATGTTGCATGTTTCGGAATCGACCATCCTTCGCTGGAAACCATGCGAAGCGATTGAATTACGACCGAGTTTCCGGCGGTCATGGGCCGAGCTGGATGCGGTAAAAGCGCGCGGGGTAATCGTTGTAATTTGTGTCCACCAGTGTGAGCGGCGGCACGGGCGAATCCGTCGTGACCATCAGACTCCAGTCCACCAGATTTGTCGAAGCCCACAGTGTGTAATCGGGTCCGACGGCGCCGTCCACCACCATCGTGACCTGTCCGGCGAGGACATTGATGGAATCGAACGTCGGTGGCGCCAGTGGATTGACCGTCACCATGAAACTCTGGGTGGCGCTTAGGCTGGGTGTGCCATTGTCGGCCACTTGAATGGTGATCCGGTTCGAGGTATTGGCCTGGCTCACGGCCGGGCGCCACGTGAAGAGGGCATTGGTCGCGTTCAGGGCGACGAGGGTCGCGTTGGTCGGCGCGTCAGGCAGACTGAAGGTCAGGACCTGCGGCGGCACGTCGGGGTCCGTCGCCACGCTGGTGATCGAGAGCGTCACGCCGGCGCCGATCACCTGATCCGCAACCGCTGCGAGTATTGGCGGGGTGTTGGTTTGCAAAGATCCCACGAAGGTCACAACGCTCATCGCCGGCAGAGCGTAGATAAAGGAGGATGCGGTGACGGCAACGGGTGAGTTGGAGGCGATGGAAAGGTTGCTGGAGGTGATCCACGGCGTGACGGAGCCGGCTGTGAAATTCGTGAAGGTGAAGGTTTGGGCTATCGAACTGGTGCTGGCATTGGCTGCGACGATGGCAAAATTGCCGGAGGCGGGATTTTTGTAGCCGCTGATGAGAGTGGCGCCATTGCTGTTGGTGACACCCATGCGGTAGTAATTGGGACGGACGAACCGGCTGTAGTTACCCATCACATACATCCGCTTGGCCGGATGGGTTGAGTCGTTGCCCACCAGGGAGCCGTTCCCGGATCCCTTCAACCACCAATAGTGGAATGCGTTGGCCTGGGCTGTCGCCATGAACCCGTGAATTTGTACGGCCAGGGCCACGCCGTTGGTGATGCTGTCGTCGCTGCCAAAATAGACTTCCGTTTCCCACAGCGGCTTCGGGCAGGGATTCCCGAAATCGGGCACGGGTGCCGCCGCGCTTCCATAGTTATGCGCCGCGAGCACGCCGACCTGGTTCGAGGTGACCAGGTCGTTCATAGAGTTGCTGGTGAGATTGAATTGCCAGTGCATATCCTCGGCGATGAGGATTTTGGTGGTGGAAACGCCATAGTTTGTCAGCGCGGCAGACAGGTAGGGAAGGAAGTCATGAATCTGCTGGGCCGTCCATACACAGGACTCGTAATCGGCGGTGTTGAAGTCCGGCTCGTTTTGAACGGAGATGGCGTAGAGGTTGATGCCGTACCTGTTCTTGATGCTGGCGACATAGCTGGCCAGCTGGTTGGCGTAACCCTGGTAGTTGGCGGCGCTCGAAACAAAGCTTCCGCCGTCGACCGAGTTGGTGCTTTTATAAGTTGCGGGAGGACTCCACGGTGTGCTCCACACCCTGGCGCCACGGTCCTGGGCCATCTGCATGATGTTGGTTTCCACGGTCGTGCCGTCAGGGGCAATGCGGTTGCGCAGCAGCGAAAGTCCGGCGCCGGTATTCGTCGAAAAGAGCATGTCGGCCTGCGCGGTGGTCCACGAACTATCCCAGGCTGAGGAAGCGCCAAACCCGTCTATCCTTTGGCGAACGTCGTTCCAATCCACGGTGCATTGTCCGGGTCCGACTGCCATGCTCAGCGTCAGGTTGTCAATCGTCACCTGCTCGCCGTTATGGACCGCCGCGCCATTCCAGCCGTTGACCTGGAGCTGGATTTGCCAGGTCAGGCCGGCGGGGTTGAAGGAGTTCGCGCCTGGCCAGATGGACGTGTTCGCCAGATTGACCGAAATGTGTTTGAAAGTGCCGGGAGTGTACGAACCCAGGGGGATTGAGCCGGTCGGCGTCGCCGTCATTGGCCCCCCGTTCCCAATATTTCCCCAGCTCTGAAGAACACATTGAATGGCGTTCAAGCCTGAATTATTCACTTTGATGTCAAAGGAAAGCTGGTAATCACCGAGCTTCGTGCTGGTGTTCCCGAAGACCGCCGCATTGGCATACTGGTAGGCAACAAAACCGGAACTTTGCGTAAAATCCGCCTGGATCACCAGCGCCCGGTCGCCGCCCGCACCCGCACCGTCGACATAGGTCACCACGACATTGTTTAATCCCGAGCCACCGTCCCAACCGAGCGCGTTGGCGCCGGCGGGTGTGCTTGTGGTGTCATAGGTCTCGACAAAAAGTGTATTCGACTGCGCTTGCACGGCGCCTACGGCGCCGAAGAGGATCGCCGCCGCTAAAAATGTGTTCTTCATGGGTATCCTCGTCAATGGTTTCAGAGTCTGTGCCTGCAAGCATCAGTCATTGCCTGCCCGGCCATTCCAGCGCAGTGTTCTTCCCTTCCTGGCGTTCGGTTCGCGCATTGCCGTGCCGTATCGTAATCGGCAGAGATTGCCAGTCAGTGAATGCAAGGTGGCGGAAGTCATTTGGCCATTCTTCCAGTCCAAATCCATCTCGAAGCCGCCGCTGGCGCGCAAACCCTTCACCCAACCCTCAGGCCACGCCTTCGGCAGCGCCGGGAGCAGTTCGATTTCAAACTTGGGTTTTCCGGTTTCCGACTCGACGGGCCGGCTGTGCACCAGCATTTCGGCGATGCCGGCTGTGCCGCCGAAGTTGCCGTCAATTTGAAACGGCGGACACGCGTCAAACAGGTTTGGATAAACACCGCCGCCGGTGTCGCCCGCGGGGGCGAGCAGCAGGGTAAGAATCCTGTAAGCGTGCTCGCCATCCTGCAGGCGGGCCCAGAGGTTCAACCGCCAGCCCATGCCCCAACCGGTGGCTTCATCGCCGCGAATCTCCAGCGATCTGCGCGCGGCCGCAGCCAGTTCCGGCGTGTCGAACACGTTGATCTGGTCGCTGGGAAACAGTCCGTAAAGATGGGAAACGTGGCGGTGATGAATTTCCGGCGCATCCATATCCCAGTCTTCCAGCCACTCCTGCAATTGCCCCACCCTGCCGATTTGAAGCGGCGCCAGTCGCCTGCGCGTTTCACTGAGTCGCTTGCGGAAGTCCGGGTCCACGCCGAGGATCCCCGCCGCTTTGGAGGTGTCCGCAAACAGGTCGCGCAGGATTTCCATGTCCATCGTCGGTCCGGCGCACGTACTGGCGCCGAACGGATGCTGGTTCTCCGGGGACAGCGACGGACAGGTGACGAGCCAGTGGTGCTTCGGTTCTTCGACCAGGGTGTCCAGGAAAAACTGCGCGGCGCCTTTCATGGCCGGATAAACCCTGGCTAGGAATTTTTTGTCGCCGCTGAACTCGTAGTGCTGCCACAGATGCCGGCAAAGCCACGCCCCTCCTGTCGGCCAGAAGCCCCATGTCGGACCGTCAATTGGGGCGCTGGCGCGCCACAGGTCGGTGTTGTGGTGGGCCACCCAGCCACCCGCACCCCACTGCACTCGCGCCGTGCGCGCACCGGTTTTGGTGAGGTCCATCACCATGGCCACGAGCGGCTCGACACATTCCGCCAGGTTGCCGGTTTCGGCGGGCCAGTAATTCATTTCGGTGTTGATATTGATGGTGTATTTGCTGTCCCAGGGAGGGGTCATGCTCTCGTTCCAGATGCCCTGCAGAGTTGCGGGCTGGCAGCCGGGACGCGAACTCGAAATCAGCAGGTACCGGCCGAATTGGAAGTAGAGCGCCGCCAGTTGCGGATCATTCCCCGCGACAAAGCTCCTGATGCGTTCATCCGTGGGAAGCTTCGCAGCGTCGGTCACGCCCAGATCCAGTTCAACGCGCCGGAACAATCGTTGATGTTCGGCAACATGCCGCGCGCGCAACGCATCAAAGGATTTTTTGCCGGCGGCGCGGATCTGTTTTGCGGTTGTTGCTTCGGGATCACCACTCACATCCTTGAAGCTGCGGTAACTCGTGGCGACGGCGATGAGCAGGGTAACCGAATCCGCGTTGCTCACCGAAACCGTGTCCTGAGTCGCGCCCGTCGTCCCGTCCTGCGCGAGCACGCGGACGCGGGCTTGAAAGGTGAGCGCGCCCGCGATGCCTTGTGAGGCGCCATTGACCCCCCGCATGACGAGCAAATCCGGCAACTCGACGTTGACGGTCGCTTTCTGCGGCGTCTCCATTCGGGCGGTGAACGATAGCTGTCCCGGTTTGTCCGCCGTCAACCGGACAACGATCACCTGGTCCACCGGACTGGAAAACACTTCGCGTGTGAAATGCACCCCGCCGCTGGCGTAGGTGACCCGGGTGATGGCGGTGTCGAGGTTCAACTCGCGGCGGTAATTCTCGATGGCCTTTGGTTCAGGAAAGCTCAGGATCAAACCGCCGACAGGCTCATAGGGCATTTGCCGCAACGGCTTTGCCATCATTTTGGCACCGATGAGCTGGTTCGCCTCGCTGTATTTACCCTCGAAAATCAGCCGCCGCGCCTCGGGCAACGCGGCCAGCGCATCCGGGTTGTCCGGATCATACGGCCCTCCCGCCCAGAGTGTGTCTTCGTTGAGTTCAATGCGATCGCGTTCAACGCCGCCGAAGACCATTGCGCCCAATCTTCCGTTGCCAATCGGGAGGGCTTCCACCCACTGCGTGGCCGGCGCTCGATACCAGAGTATCCAGGGTCCACCCGGCGCCTCCGTGCGGCTGTTCGCAGTCCACACCGGCGTCATTGCGAAAGCGATCGCGACCGCGGCGAACCTTTGAAGAAGTCTTGTCATTTCGGTTCCCAGTTTCGCACTGTTGAGTCACCGCCTACTCTTCCACTTTCAAAATCACCTTCACCAAATCGGAATCGCGCGAGGAGTTGCCCACCATGATTTCAAACTCGCCCGGCTCGACCCCATACTTCATATCCACATCGTAGAATGCCAGCGACTCCGCGGTGATCTCCAGTGCGATCGTCTTCGTTTCACCGGGCGCCAACGTGATCTTGCTGAACCCCTTCAATTCCTTCACCGGCCGGGTCACCGAGCTGACGCGGTCGCGAATGTACATCTGGACGACTTCCGTTCCCGCGCGATTGCCGATGTTCGTCACGTCCACCAGAACGCGAGTCGATCCGTTGCGCCTGATCCTTTTCCTGGCCAGCCGGACATTTTTCAGGGCAAAGCTCGTGTAACTCAATCCATACCCGAACGGGTAAAGCGGCGACACCTCGTCGAAGAGATAGCCGCGGCGTGCGGAGGGTTTGTGATTGTAAAATGCGGGCAGATGCCCCGCGGAACGGGGGATCGTTATGGGCAATTTGCCGCCGGGGTTGTGATCGCCGAACAAAACATCCGCCACCGCATGACCCGTCTCCTGGCCCCAGATACCAGCACTCCAAAATGGCGGGCACGTGTTGGCTGACGTAGTTAATGGAGAGCGGCCGTCCGTTGAACAGAAGGACGATGACGGGTTTGCCGGTGGCCAGGAGCGCCTTGACCAATGCTTCCTGCCGTCCGATGAGATCCAGGCTCGTCCGATCTCCCAGGTGGTTCCGATTCCACGCCTCGCGCGAAGTCTGCTCGTTGCCACCGATCGCCAGCACGATGACATCGGCCCGACGAGCGACTCTGAGGGAAGCCGCGATTTGCTTGCTGTCTTCGTCGGGATTGCCGGGGACAACCTCATCCTGGTTCCACGAGCCGCCACGCGTGATTTTGCAGTCTTCGCTGTACAGCACCTGGATGCGGCCGCCGACCTTCGCTTTGATGCCGTCGAGCACGGTGACGTTGTGCTTCGGCACGCCGCTGTAACCACCGAGCAGACTGCGGTTCGCATTCGGGCCGATGACCGCGATGCGCTTGATGGTGTGCGGATTCAGGGGCAGCAAATTGTCCCGGTTTTTCAGGAGCGTGATGGCTTCACGCGCGGCTTGCAACGGGAGCTTGCGATTCGCGTCGCAACCCACAACGCGCTCCGCCTCGTCGGGATCCACGTACGGATCGTCGAAGAGCCCCATCTTGAATTTCCAGAACAGCATCGGCGCCACCAGTTCATCCAGTTGTGATTCCCTCAGCACCCCTTTGCGCATCAGCTTTACCAGGTGCAGATAGCAGTCCGGTTCCGGCAGTTCGATGTTCACTCCCGCCTCCACCGCCAGGGCGCACGACTCTTTCTTATCCTTCGCCACGAAATGCCCGTGAGTGTCCGGCCGGCACCCCAATTCCCAGATCGCGTAGTAATCCGATACCACAAAACCTTTGAACCCCCATTCCTTTCTCAGCACGTCGCGCAGCAACCAGCGGTTCGCGTGAGAGGGCACACCATCGATCTCGTTGTACGAAGCCATCACACTGATGGCGCCCGCCTTTTGGATCGCTTGCTGGAACGGGAGAAGAAACACCTCGCGCAGTATGCGCATCGAAACATTCGCGGGAGCGCAGTTCATGCCCGATTCGGGCTGCCCGTGCCCGGCAAAATGTTTCAACGTCGCGATCACCCGCTTCTTGTCCTTGAAAGAGGCGTCACCCTGGAAACCTTTCACGGCCGCGATGCCCAGGCGCGAAACCAGGTACGGGTCTTCCCCGTACGTTTCCTCCACCCGCCCCCACCGCGGGTCCCGCGCCACATCCACCACCGGCGTCAGCGCCTGGTGTGTCCCCCGCAACCGCGCCTCCTCCGCCGTCATCCCGAACAACTCCTCCACCAACTCCGGGTTGAACGTCGCCGCCAGCCCGATCGGCTGCGGAAAACTCGTCCCCCCCTTCGCCGCGTGCCCGTGCAGGCATTCCTCGTGAAATATCACCGGTATCCCCAGACGGCTCTGCCCAATGAAAAACCTCTGAATTGCATTGGTCAGCTCTGCCATCTCCCGCGCGTCCTTGCCTTTGCCCGCGTCGCTCGGCCGTCCCACTTGCCCCAGCCCGTGTCTCTTCCGGAACGCCACCCTGGCCTTCTCATAATCAAAATTTCCCTCCCCATCCACCAGCGTCTCCGCCTTCTTCTGCCATACGCACATCATCTGCGCCGCCTTCTCCTCCACCGTCATCCGCGACAGGAGATCCT
>PLQC01000149.1 GCA_003159675.1 Limisphaerales bacterium | reverse complement strand
CATGCTCTTTTTTGACGGGCTTTTAGCGAGGCAGGGAGAATCCAGCAAGGTCCTGGCGCCCTTGAGCACGGGCTGGCCTTGCGGCTTCTACCGCCAGTAGCCGCGGATGAAGACGTGTCTTCCGCCGCGAACGACATAGCGTGGGCCGATCCACATGGCGCCGTGACGCGGTGGATGGGCCCAACGGCCCCCCTGCCACATCCAGCGGCCATTCCAAGCCCAGAAGCCGCCGATCCAGATGAATCCCGGAGCAGGGGCTATGCTGATGTCCTCGACGATGGGGGCTGGCGGAGCTTCACCCACCTCGACCTCGGTTTCGGTTTCACCAGCAACAGGCTGCCGGTACACAACCCTCTCGCGATAGACGCAACCGCCCAGCAGCAGCGAACCGGCCGCGAGCGCCAAAAGTCCTCGAAACAGCAATTTCTCTTTCATAAACATTCATTGGACGCCCTCAGGGGTGTCGGTATTCGTTTACAGTATCGTTGGAGGGGCGCAATTGATCAAGCGGATCGCACGTCGAAAAAATGAAATTTACATTTCCGTCGCGGGCCGATAAGTTCCTGGTGCAAACAAAGCCCCAATCCTGAGCCTGGCGAATCTTGCATTGACGCAGTGCAGTGATGATCTGAAACCCGAAGGTCGGGAACAGCCAGGAAAGGGTGGGTCAATGAAATCAAAGTCATCATGAATACGAAATTGTTTGTCGGAAATCTTTCCTTCAACACAACTCAGAAGCAGCTTCAGGACCTCTTTGCGGCTCATGGAACCGTGATTGGAGCGGACTTGATCATGGACAAAGTCAGCGGCCGTCCGCGAGGCTTCGCATTTGTCACGATGGAAAGCAAGGAAGCGGCGGAAGCCGCCATCCAGGCATTGAACGGCAAGAGCATCGACGGTCGGGCCATGACCGTCAACGAAGCGCGCCCGCGGGAAGATCGCCCGCGCACCGGCGGAGGCGGGGATCGGGGAGATCGTGGGGATCGGGGTGAACGCCGGGAATATCGGCGTTAGAAGGTCGCCGGAAGCTCTTTCCCGGTCACAACGCCAGGAAGTTTTTCAGGATCTGGCGGCCGTTTTCCGTCAGGATGCTTTCCGGGTGGAATTGCACCCCCCAGATGGGAAATTCCTTGTGCCGCACTCCCATGATTTCGCCCTCCTCGGTTTCAGCGGTGACTTCGAGGCAGTCCGGCAGGGTATCGCGCTGAATCACCAGCGAATGGTAACGGGTCGCGGCGAACGGATTCGGCATTCCCAGGAACAAATCCTTTCCGTTGTGTTTTATCGGCGAGGTTTTCCCGTGCATCATCCGATAGTTGACGATCACGTTGCCGCCGAAGGTGTGGCCGATGCACTGGTGCCCGAGACAAACGCCGAACAGCGGGGTGTTCGGTCCAAAGACGCGGATGATCTCGTTGGACAACCCGGATTCGCGCGGCGAACAGGGTCCCGGTGAAATCAGGATGCGCTCCGGGTGCAGCCGGCGGATTTCATCGAGTGAAATCCGGTCATTGCGGTGGATAGCCATCTCCACGTTCAACTCGCCCAGGTATTGCACCAGGTTGTAAGTGAACGAATCGTAATTGTCGATGACCAGGATCATTGGTTCGTGCGGACTGTAATCCCGGGTGCCGCTCGTTACAAAGTCAAAATGCGAACGGCTGGGATGTCCGGAACGCCGGATTCATCCGGCAGAGGGGCCTACAGCCGGAAGACTGCCGGATGAATCCGGCGTTCCGCGAGTGGCCACGCCAAGGCATTTATCCCGGGTCAAGGATCTCCTCAATCATCCATTCCGGCACCTTCTGGCCCCACACGGCCTTGCCGATTCGTTTGGCCAGGACGAATTTGATTTCGCCCCCGCTCACTTTCTTGTCCAGGCGCATCGCGTTGAACAGCCGCCGTCGCCTCGCCGGGTTCAACGTCACTTGCGTGGGCAGGCCCGCCCGTCGAAAAAGGGTTCGGATGCGATCCACGTCCCGGCCGGGCAGGCCGAGCGCAAGCCGCGAGAGTTCAGCCGCGGCCACCTGGCCGATGGAAATAGCCTCCCCGTGCAGATAGTTGCCGTAACTCGAGATGGCTTCGAGCGCATGGCCGATCGTGTGGCCAAAATTCAAAATTGCCCGAACTCCGCTTTCCGTTTCATCCTCGCCGACCACCACGGCTTTGATTTCACAGCAGCGCGCGACAAGGGCTCCCAGTGTCTTTGGATCGCGCCCGAGTATCTTCGGCAGTTCACGTTCCAGCCGATCGAACAGCGTTGCATCGTAGATGATCCCGTACTTGATCACCTCCGCCAGTCCGGCGCGAAATTCGCGCAAGGGAAGCGTGCGCAAGGCATCGAGATCGCAGAGCACCAGCCGCGGCTGGTGGAATGCCCCGACGAGGTTCTTTCCCGCTTTCAGATTCACACCGACTTTTCCCCCGACCGAACTGTCCACCTGCGCGAGCAGCGTCGTGGGCGCCTGCACGAAGGCGATGCCGCGGAGGTAAGTGGCCGCGACGAATCCCGCCAGATCTCCGACCACGCCGCCTCCGAGCGCGACGATGAACGAACTGCGTTCCAGCCGGTGGCGCGCAAGCTCGTCGTAACAGCCCTGGACGAATTTCAGGCTCTTGGAGGTTTCGCCCGCCGGCACCGTGATTGAAACGGGATCAAAACCCGCTTTCGACAGGCTGTGCCGGGCCGCCTTGCCAAATCGCCGCGCCACATTGAGGTCCGAGATGACGGCGCAACGCGCGCCCAGGCCGAGCCGGGCGCAATCGGGGCCCAGACGGGCCAAAAGATCGGACCCCACCTTGATTGTATAGCTGCGGGGGCCCAGAGATACGTTGACGATGCGCACGCGCCAAGAATAAAGCCGAAGTTCCTTGTCGCAAGCCTAGAACCGCAATCTAGATTTGGCCGGCCAGTTCCTCCGCCGGATAGGTCCAGATTTCCGCAAGTGTCGGATGGTAATGCGGCACCACAGCCAGCTCATGAACGGTCATGCGTTTGGCCATCGCCGCGACGATTTCATGGATCAGCTCGCCCCCCATCGGACCGACGCAACTGCCGCCGAGGATTTCGCCGGATTTCACGTCGGCCAGGAGTTTCACAAAGCCGTCCTTCGCCTCCATGATCAACGATTTGCCATGGTCGTTGAAGGGGTAACTCGCGGCGCGACAGGGGATGTTGCGAGCCTTCGCTTCCTTTTCGGTCAACCCGACGAAGGCCACCTGCGGGTCGGTGAACACCACGGCGATCAGCAACCGGTAGTCCATCCGGCGCGGCGCGGCCGGAGTGGCGATGTTGTGGGCGGCAACTTCGCCCTGCTGGACGGCGATGTGAACGATTTCATGCGGTCCGGTGCAATCGCCCGCGGTGTAAATGTGCGGCGCGCTGGTTTGCATGAATTCATTGGCGATGATGCGGCCGCGATCGGTGGCCACACCGGCAGCGTCGAGATCGAGCGACGCTGTGTTCGGCACGCGGCCCAGCGCAAACAGGATTTCCCTGGCGGAAATGGAGCGGGATTCACCGCCGTGTTCGAACGAAACCGTCTTCAAGCCGCCCTCGCGACTCGCGCCGGTGAGTTTTGTGCCGGTAAAAACCTCGATGCCTTCGCGACGAAACACCTTTTCAATTACCGTCGCGGCATCGGTGTCGAACTCGCGCAAAACGTGTTCGCTGCGCTGAAACAGGGAAACCTTGACTCCAAAACGGGCGAAGAATTGGGCGAACTCACAGGCGATGGGTCCGCCGCCGAGCACGATGAGCGATTCGGGCAGTTGCGAAAGTCTCAGCGCATCGTCGCTGGTGAGGTATCCCGTTTCGCGGAACTGGGGCAGGGGCGGCGGCGCCACGCTCGATCCCGTGGCGACAACGAAGTGCCTGGCGCTGAGCATACGGTTGTTGTCCAGTGCGACGGTATGGCGGTCGCGGAAGCGCGCGTTGGCGCGCAGAAAACCGAACCGGCCATCGGCGAGCTGGCGGCGCCGATCCTCCGCAAATTCCCCGATGAGCGCGTTCTTGCGCGCCATGACGCGCGCGAAGTCGAAACTCACGTTTGCCGTATGGATTCCCCACGGCTCGGGATGACCGGCCAGGTGCAGAATCTCCGAGGCATACAGCAGCGCCTTGGTGGGCATGCAGCCGCGCAGGATGCACAACCCGCCGACTTCCTCGCCCCCTTCGACGACGACAGTTTTCAGGCCCGCGCCGGCCGCGGTGCGGGCCGCCGCATAACCGCCGCTGCCGCCGCCGATGACCGCCACGTCGAAGTCATAACTGTCCGCCCTCTTCATGGAATGAGAATGGGGGAGAAAGCAGTTTTAGGCAACGAAAACGGGTCTGAAATCACTTTCAGACCCGTTGACATTGGTCGCTTCGGATGACCGCGGCGTTGACCTCTTTGGACAATTACCGGCTTAACCGATAAAACATTTGTTTGGCGGAGATGGGATTGGTCACGGCGTATTGCCCGCTGACGGTGGTCCAGACCGCCGGTGAAACCAGGTTCGTGGTGGATTGCAAAGTGAAACCCGTGGCATTGGTCAGCCACGTCAAAATAACACTGGTTCCCGAAGGCGTTATGGTCAGTTGCGGCGCGGTGACTGTCCCTAACGAAAGACTGAACACCGTGCCATCGCCGGTAAAGCCGCCCGGATTGCCGCCACCGGTCGCCGTCCCATACAGGGTGTTGCCCGCTAAAATCAATCCGGAATTCGGATGAGCTCCGTCGCTGTTGGTATAAGGAAAAACACTATTAAACGTGAAGGTATACAGGGTCGTAAAACCCGTGCCATTGGTGTTAATGGCGAACACAGTGCCGGAGCCAAACAAGCCGCCATTATACGCCGTGCCATACAGGGTATTGCCCGCTAAAATCAATCCGTCTCGCGGAATGGCTCCGTCGCTGTTGGCAGGAGGAGAACCGGAAGTTGCCGTGAAAGAATAAAGGTTCGTAAAACCCGCGCCATTGGTGCTGACGGCGAATATAGCGCCCGATCCGTTAACGCCGCTTTGGCTCGCCGTCCCATACAGGGTGTGGCCGGATAAAATCAATCCGGCTTCCGGATTACTCCCGTCGCGGTTGGTATAAGAAGGATAACCAGAGTTTGCCGTGAAACTATGCAGGTTCGTAAAACCCGTGCCATCGGTATTGAGGGCGAACACGGAGCCAAAGCCTCCGCCATTGCCGCCAGACGTTGTCCCATACAATGTATTGCCCGATAAAACCAACCCGGCAGTCGGAGCATCTCCATCGCTGCCGTTGGTAAAACTATACAGATTCGTGAACACCGTGCCGCTGGTGTTGACGGCGAACACGGTGCCAAAACCCGAACTGCCGCCATACAATGCCGTTCCATACAGGTTGGTGCCCGATAAAATCAATCCGCCATACGGACCACCCCCGTCATTTCCGCCAGTAAAAGCATGCAGGATCGTGAAATTCGTGCCATTGGTGCTGACGGCGAACACTGTGCCCGCGCCATACGTACCGCCTTCAGGCACCGTCCCATACAGGATGTTGCTCGACACAATCAAACCAGCCTGCGGATTAGCTCCGTCGCTGTTGGTAAAATAAGGAGAACCATCTGACGTAAAGCTGTACAGGCTCGTAAAAACGATGCCATTGGTGTTGACGGCGAACAACGTGCCATCGCCATTAACGCCGCCTGAATTGGCACCAGCACTCGCCGTCCCATACATGCTATTGCCCGATAAAACCAATCCGGCATACGGATTAATCCCGTCGCTGTAAGTGAAACTATGCAGGTTTGTGAAGATGGTCTGCGCCGTCACCCGACCCGTCAGTATCAAGCCCAGACCGGCCATCACCGCGTGCAGGAGGAATAGCTTTTTAATAAATGCTTTGATAAATGATGAGAGGTTTTTTGACACCAACTGTCCGGAACAAAACCCGGTCAAATTCTGGCGATGGCACCTGTGTACATTATGGGTTTGCCTGCAGACGGAAGAATGTTACCGGGTTGGTGAACGTATTCGTATAGGGGCTGAAAGCATCCGGCACGTTTGTGAATGGGCCGGCCGGGGTTGTGGCGGCTTGAAGATTAAACACGGGATTAGTCCAGGTCAGCACGGCGACATTGCTGACCGATTGGATATTCAGGGGAATGGGGTTGATGGGTCCCAGGAACAGCTTGAAAACGGTGCCGCTGCCGAGCGGGCCACCGTATTGCGTTGTTCCATAGAGCGCACCGTCACGGCCCTGGAGCAACGGGGCGCTCGGGGCGGAGCCGTTGGCGCCGTTAAAGGCCAGAAAGGTGGTCAGCACCCCGTTGGTGGTCACGCGGAACACCGTGCCGTAGCCGTTGGTTGCGTTGCTGCCCAATCCGGAGGTGGTGCCATAGAACACGCCGTTGCTGCCCAGAATCAGCCCGGCGATGGGATAGGCGCCATTGCCGCCGCTGAAGGAAACCAGCGCGGTGATGACACCATTGGTGGTTACCCGGAAAACGACACCCTCATTGTGTGCTCCGCCGGCTTGCGTCGTGCCGTAGTAGGCCCCGTCGGGGCCGAGCGTGAGGCCGGCGGCGGGAATGGATCCGTTTGCGCCGTTATTAAATGATGCGAAGGGCGTGAGCAGGGTGTTGGCGGGTATGCCGTTGGTTGGAACCACAAAGATGGTTCCAGCACCGAGTCCGCCGCCGCCGCCGGCAGTCGTGCCCCAGAGGTTGCCGGCGCCGTCCAACGTCAACGTGCAGTTGGGCCATGCGCCGTTCGTGTAATCGAAGGTGGCGAGGGTCGTGATGCCGCCGCTGGTGTCCAGCTTGAAAACGGTGCCGTCGTTAAAGAGGCCGCCACCGTAGGTCGTGCCATAAAGATTTCCACTGGCGTCGCTGATCAGTCCACCCGTGGGATAGGCGCCGTTATCGGTATTGAATGTGGCCAGCGTGGCGAACGACTGCCCATTGGTGGAGACTGCGAACACGCTGTCAAATCTGCATGTTCCATACAAAATGCCGTTGGTGCCCAGTAGCAAGCCATCGCAGGGAACGGCTCCGTTGCTGGTTATAAACGTGACCAGGGTGTTGAACACGCCGTTGGTGGCCAGGCTGAATACCGTGCCGTCGTCGGCGCCGCCGCCGCTGGAGGTGGTGCCGTACAGGGTGCCGTTGGCATCCGGCACCAGGCTACCCAGAGGCTGCGAGCCGGAGGAGGCGCTGAATGAATAGAGCGCGGTGAGCGTGCCGTTGGTGGCCAGCTCGAACACCGTCCCGTACCCGTTGGTGCCGCCATGGTAGGTGGTGCCGTAGAGATTGCCGTTGGAGTCGAGCACAGGGGCGGCGTAAGAATCATCGCCACTGGCAGCATTGAACGCGACAAGCGTTCGCAGCGCCGCGTTGGTGGCGGTGAATTGATAGACGGTGCCTAGGGTGGTGCCGTAGAAAACATTGCTGGCACCCGCCACCATTCCGGAATTGGGCGACGTCCCCAAACTCCCGCTGAAAGTGGCCAGCCCGATGATCACCTGGTTGTTGGTCGCGGGAATTTCAAACAATGTGCCTGAACCGGTGCCGAGACCCCCGCCGCTGGAGGCCGTGCCATAAAGATTGCCGGCGGCGTCCTCCACCAGGCTGGAAAGTGGAAAGGCGCCATTGTACAGGTAGTCGAAGGACCCGAGATCGGTGAGGACTCCGCCGGGGGTCAAGCTGAACACCGTGCCCAGGCCGTTTCCGCCCAGTTGCGTCGTGCCATAGAAATTCCCGTCACGCGCCAGCAACAAACTCGCTTCGGGATTGGCGCCGTTGTTTCCCGCAAAGGAGCACAAGGTATTCAGCACGCCGTTGGTGGTTAGCTGGAAGACCGTGCCATCGTTGTTTGTGCCGCCATAGACGGTGGTGCCATAGAGGTTGCCATCATTGCCCCAGATCAAGGCCGCGATGGGATTCGCTCCGATGGCGGGATAAAAGTCTATTAACTTGGTGAACACGCCATTGGTCGTCACGCGGAACGCGGCGCCGTAGCCGATGACGCCGCCATGTTGGGTTGTCCCGTAAAAATTGCCGTTGCCGTCCGACAGCAGCCCGGCATAAGGATAAGAACCATTGACGGTGTTGAAATCCACCAGGTCGGTCAAAACACCGTTGGTGGCGACTCGGAACACCGAGCCAAAACCGAACGCCCCGCCTTCATACGTCGTGCCATAAAAGTTGCCGTCCGGTCCCTGCACCACGCCGCCTGAGGGGTTGCCGGGAGGCTGGCCGAAGCTGTACAGAATCTGCAATTGCTGGCCCAAGCCATTGGCGGCCAGCAGCAGTGCGATGCTAAATGTGAGAGAGATGGTTTTTAAGCGATTCATAAATGATCCAACTGATTGATATTTTGTGATGACTGAAGCCTGAAATGGACAGTCGCACCCGCCCGGAGCAGGGCAAACATTCCAACCTGTCAGGTTGTTTCAAAGTGATAAGGAGGGTGCCGGTCATGGTGTGAACGCCCGATAAAAGCGTTCGGAAGAAACCCCGCTCTGCGGGTCGCTGAAGGGAAGGAGGCCGGTGCCGAAGGTGTTGGTCCAGATGGGAAGCCAGTTCACGAGATTCGTTGACGTTTGCACCACCACCAACTGCTCCGCCGTGCCGGTCAGATTGAAGCCAAAGTGGTTGCTGCTGAAGGCGAGGCTGCCGGGGACAATCACCGGCACGCTGCTGACCAGCACCCCACTCCGGATCGTGCAGTTGCCGGAGTCGGCCACATAGATGCTGATGCCGTCGGCGCTGGCGGCAACCCCTTGAGGATTGTTAAACCGCGCTCCGTTCCCCGCCGCATCCGTGCTCCCGGCATTGCCCAGCAGTCCGCCCAACGTCGTCACCACTCCCGCGGGAGTGACTCTGCGGATGGTATCGTTGTCGGTGTCGGCCACATAGACGTTGGTGGCGCTGTCCACCGCCACGCCACTGGGAAAATCAAACCGTGCGACGCTTCCGGTCCCGTCCACGCCGCCAGAAACGCCAGGCATTCCGGCCAGGGTGCTCACCACCCCGCTGGCCGTCACTTTCCGAATCGTTTCGTTGTAGGTATCTGCCACATAGACGTTGCCCGCGCTGTCCACCGCCACGCCCAGGGGAAGATTAAAACGCGCGGCGGTCCCGGTCCCGTCATTGGTGCCAGGGCTGCCCAACTGTCCGGCAAGAGTTGTGACCCCTCCCAACGGCGTCACTTTGCGAATAATGGAATTGTAAGAGTCCGCCACATAGACGTTGCCATTGGTGTCCACGGCCACGCTGTTGGGGTAATTAAAACCGCTCGCGAGCGTGGACACCGTCCAGTTGGTTCCCAGCGGCGTCATTTTCCGGATGGCACCGTTTAACGTGTCGGCCACATAGACGTTGTTGCTGATGTCCACGGCCACGCCGTAAGGATAATTAAAACCGCTGGCGAGCGTGGACACCGTCCAGTTGGTTCCAGCCGGCGTCGTTTTCCGGATGGCGCCGTTAAAGGTGTCGGCCACATAGACGTTGTTGCTGACGTCCACGGCCACGCCGGCCGGATTATGGAACCGCGCGAAGCTCCCGGGTCCGCTATTGGTGCCCGGAAAGCCCGCCAGCCCGGCTGCGGTGCTGAACGCATAAGGTGTGTAATCGAGCTCGGGCAAGGGCTGACAAGTGCCGTTAAGCAACGTCAATGTCAGCACCACGATAAAAAAAGGTTTCCCAGGGATTCTGTTGTCGGCTCGCGCAGACCATCCCCGATCGCATAAAATGCGTTCGTGTTTCGATAAACCGCAGGGCATCGAGGCAGCCTATCTTAGAAACATTGCCTTGCAATACGCATAAATGCGTATTATGAACCTCCCGTTGGTGACTGAGAGGAAGAAAATGCCCGCTCCAAATACCCCAAAGTCCATGTTCCGGCTTGGCTCGCAGGATTATGATTTGCTGCTGGATTGCATCCGCGAACTGCACTCGTTTCGGGACGTGTCCGTCCTCCGGCTTTGGCTGCTCGAGGACGCCTTTCCCCGACTGGTTCCCTCCGACTGGTTTTCCTACAACGAGGTCGATTTTCAATCGCCGCAAAAGAACTTTGTGCTGTTGCGGCCGGACATGGGTTCCATTGGTGCGCTGCTACCCAAATTCGCCGCCTTCGCCCACCAGCATCCGATCATCACCCGGCAGATGAACAAGCAGGATTTGTCGGTCCTCAAAATCTCCGACTTTCTCTCGCGAGAGGCATTTCATCAACTGGAACTTTATACCGATGTCTATCGTCCTTTGGGCGTCGAATACCAGATTTCCGCCGCCCTCCATACGAAGCAGAACCAAATCACCGCCTTTGCGTTGTCCCGGCGCTCCCATGACTACAGCAATCGCGACCGTACCGTGCTGGAACATTTTCGCGCCCAGTTGCTCGTTGCGCTCCAAAACCTTCGTGTTGCCGACCAGATGCGCCAGGTAGCCACCGACGCCTCTCTGGCCATGCACCAGCACTCGCTGGCCACAGTCACCGCCACCCAGGAAGGCCGGATTCTCAATCACACGGGGGCGGCGCTGGATTGGATCGGCCCGTGCCCGAACGGAAAATTGCCGGCAGAAATGTTGAACTGGGCTCAGCGGAGGCTGGCAGTGTCTCGTGATTTAAGAACAAAGGAACCGCCATTGCTGCTCAACCGCGCTCACGGAGAACTTTCCATCCAAAGGGTTCCATCAACCATTTCGGGCCAAATGGTATTGAGTCTCAGGCTGGATCCATCGCGGGACTGGCTGAAAAATTCCACGGCGCTCAACCTGAGTCCGCGTCAGTTTGAGGTCGCCTGGTGGATCAGCGAAGGCAAGACCAATGCTGATATCGCGCGCATCCTCGGCATCAGCCCACGCACTGTCCACAAGCATGTGGAAAATATTTTTCAGCGGCTCGGCGTCGAAACGCGCGTGGGTGTGATCTTACGGTTGCTCAAAAAGTCAGCGCCTTCAATTTAGTCCCCGCAAAAGAGGATGGGATCGGGGCAAGCGCCAGCGAAATCGAATGCAGAAACCATTTCGTGGTGATCCGACACGTATCGTTATCATCGACCAGGAGGATCGAATGGGTTGCGGGGGCAGGATTTGTGAACCAGCGATTCCGCCCAGGCGGGATTATGAGTCTGACGAGCTGCCGGGCTGCTCCACCCCGCGATCCGCCCTGAGTTTACGGGCTTCTCAAGCTCTCGACAAGTCTGGAATCGGGCGCCCGAACGGGTTTATCGCCACTTTGGGGCCGCTTTCCAGGGCATTCTTTGGCCAAATACCAATCGGCCGGCATTCAAGAGAGACCTTTCATGTTGGACATAATAAATCCAACCCAGCCAAAATGAACGACTGCTTTCGTCGCGGAATGGATCTTGAGCGACATAGTCGCTGACACACGAAGATTCGCTACGGCACAGAGCGGATGCGCCAGAAATTGTTGGTGGCCGGGTTGGGCGTGTTGGTGAGCACCAGCACCCCGCCCGCGCCGGCGGGATTGGTCATCTGCGGCACCCAGTTGGCCGGTGATAGGTTGAACGTGCGGTCCAGCGCATAATTCGTTCCGGCGATGCCCACAAAGGACAGTTGCACATTGCCGCCGCTCATAAGCTGGACGGAGATTTTATAGCTGGGCGGCACGATTGAACCGGCCACAATCTGCTCGGGAAGGTTGGTGGTGTAGAGGCCGTGATCAGTGGTGCCGTCGCCCAACTGACCCTCGTTGTTCCAGCCCATGGCCCACAAACTGCCGTTGCTCTTGAGAAACAGGCTGTGGCTGGCCCCGGCTGCAATCGCCGTGACGTTGTTGGACACAATCAGCTCGGGGCGGTTAGTTGCATCGTATGGGGCGTTACTACTGTAAGTGCCGTCGCCCAACTCGCCATACTCGTTCCCGCCCACGGCCCACAGACTGCCGTCGCTCTTGAGAAACAGGCTGTGGCTGGCCCCGGCTGCAATCGCCGTGACGTTGTTGGACACAATCATCTCGGGGAGGTTGGTGTTGTTGTAAGTGCCGTCGCCCAATTGGCCAGCGCCATTAAAACCCATACCCCACAGGCTGCCATCGCTTTTGAGAAACAGACTTTGGTCGTATCTGGCGGCAATCGCCGTGACGTTGTTGGACACAATCAGTTCAGGCTGGTTGGTTAAGATGTTGGCGGTGCCATCCCCCAACTGGCCATAGTTGTTATAGCCCATGGCCCAGAGACTGCCATCGCTCTTGAGAAACAGGCTATGGTCGGTTCCGGCGGCAATCGCCGTGACGTTGTTGGACACAATCATCTCGGGTTGGTCGATGTAGTAGTTGGCGGTGCCGTCCCCCAACTCGCCATAAAAGTTGAAGCCCATGGCCCACAAGCTGCCGTCGCTCTTGAGAAACAGGCTGTGATCGAATCCTGCGGCAATCGCCGTGACGTTGTTGGACACAATCAGCTCGGGTCGGTTGGTGTTGTTAAAGTCAGTGCCGTCGCCCAACTCGCCATAAAAGTTGTCGCCCATGGCCCACAGGCTGCCGTCGCTCTTGAGAAACAAGCTGTGGTAACCTCCTGCGGCAATCGCCATGACGTTGTTGGACACAATCAGCTCAGGCTGGTTGGTGGTGCTGTAAGTGCCGTCGCCCAACTCGCCATTCAAGTTGTAGCCCATGGCCCATAGGCTGCCATCACTCTTGAGAAACAGGCTGTGGTATTGTCCTGCGGCGATCTTGGTCACGGTTTGTGCTCCGCTGGTGAGCGCTTGCAACAGCACCGCACCCAGCAGGCAAATGTGAATCAGGTTTCGTGTGGTTTTCATGGTTTTGCTTTCGTTTTTGATTTTGGGCACAGTGTTGCTTCTGCGTTTTCTGGAATGTTCTTCGTTCCGCACGAAACCATCGTTACGGCACGGAGCGGACGCGCCAGAAATTGTTGGTGGCCGGGTTGGGCGTGTTGGTGAGCACCAGCACCCCGCCCGCGCCGGCGGGATTGGTCACCTGCGGCACCCAGTTGGCCGGTGACAGGCTGAAGGAACGATCCAGCGCGTAATCCGTTCCGACCAGGCCCACGCAAGACAAACGCACATTTCCGCCGCTCAAAAGCTGGATGGAGAGCTGGAGTGGACCGGCCACAATCAGTTCGGGGCGGTTAGTGCTGGTGGTGGTGCCGTCGCCCAACTGGCCAGAGGTGTTCTGGCCCATGCCCCACAGACTGCCGTCGGTCTTGAGAAACAGGCTGTGGTAGCCGTAGCTTCCTGCGGCAATCGCCGTGACGTTATTGGACACAATCGGCTCGGGACTGAATTTATTGTTGATAGTGCCGTCGCCCAACTCGCCATCTGGGTTGTAGCCCATGGCCCACAAACTGCCGTCGCTCTTGATAAACAGGCTATGATATGTTCCTGCGGCAATCGCCGTGACGTTGGTGGACACAATTTGTTCGGGGCGGTTGGTTTCATAGTAGCCATTATCAGAAGTGCCGTCGCCCAACTCGCCATACTCATTCCAGCCCATGGCCCACAGACTGGTGTCGCTCTTGATAAACAGGCTGTGGAAGCCTCCTGCGGCAATTGCCGTGACGTTGTTGGACACAATCAGCTCGGGCTGGTTGGTCCAGTTTTGGTAAGTGCCTTCGCCCAACTGGCCATAATAGTTGTCGCCCATGCCCCACAGACTGCCGTCCTTCTTGAGAAACAGGCTGTGGTATGTTCCTGCGGCGATCGCTGTGACGTTGCTGGACACAATCTGCTCGGGGCGGTTGGTCGTGTTGTAAGTGCCATCGCCCAACTGGCCATTGTTATTCCAGCCCATGGCCCACAGGCTGCCGTCGCTCTTGAGAAACAGGCTGTGGCCGAATCCGCCGGCAATCGCCGTAACGTTGGTGGCCACAATCTGCTGGGGGCGGTTGGTGGTTGTGTAAGTGCCGTCGCCCAACTGGCCATAATAGTTGTTGTCACCCACGGCCCAAAGACTGGTGTCGCTCTTGAGAAACAGGCTGTGTTCATATCCTGCGGCAATCGCCGTGATATTGGTGGCCAGAACCTGCTCGGGTCGGTTGGTGTTGTTGTAAGTGCCATCGCCCAACTGGCCATAAGTGTTGTCGCCCATGGCCCAGAAACTGCCGTCGCTCTTGAGAAACAGGCTGTGGGATGTTCCTGCGGCGATCTTGGTCACGGTTTGCGCTCCGCTGGACAGTGCTTGCAACAGCACCGCACACAGCAGGCAAATTTGAATCAGGTTTCGTTTAGTTTTCATTGTTTTGCTTTCCGTTTTTGATTTTAGGCACAGTGTTGGGTCTGCGTTTTCTGGATTGTTCTTCGTTCCCCACGAAACCATCGTTATGGCACGGAGCGGATGCGCCAGAAATTGTTGGTGGCCGGGTTGGGCGTGTTGGTGAGCACCAGCACCCCGCCCGCGCCGGCGGGATTGGTCACCTGCGGCATCCAGTTGGCCGGTGATAGGTTGAACGCGCGGTCCAGCGCATAATTCGTTCCGGCGATGCCCACAAAGGACAACTGAACACCTCCCCCGCTCAAAAGCTGGGCGGAGATTTTGTAGCTGGGCGGCACGATTGAACCGGCCACAATCTGCTCGGGAAGGTTGGTGGTGTAGAGGCCGTGATCAGTGGTGCCGTCGCCCAATTGACCAAAAAAGTTGTAGCCCATGGCCCACAAACTGCCGTCGTTCTTAAGAAACAGGCTGTGTTCCAGTCCAGCGGCAATCGCAGCGACACCACTGGCGACAATCTGCTCGGGACGGTTTGTTCTGGAGTTTGTGCCATCGCCCAATTCGCCTGAACTGTTCAAGCCCATGGCCCATAGGCTCCCGTCATCCTTGAGAAATAAACTATGGTGTTGACCGGCGGAAATGGCCGTGACATTGCTGGCTATAATTTGTTCCGGCCGGTTGGTGTTATTAAAAGTACCGTCGCCTAGTTGGCCATCGTCGTTGTCGCCCATGGCCCACAGACTGCCATCGCTCATAAGAAACAGGGTGTGCCAGGAGCCTCCGGCAATCGCCGTGACGTTAGTGGCGATAATCTGTTCGGGCCGGTTGGTGGTGGAACTAACAGTGCCGTCGCCCAATTGACCTTCCACGTTGCGACCCATCGCCCACAGACTGCCATCGCGCTTGAGAAACAGGGTGTGGTTGTCTCCGGCGGCAATGGCCGTGACATTGGTAGCGACGATTTGTTCCGGTTGGTTGGTGCTGGTGAAAGTGCCGTCACCCAAACTACCATCACCGTTGAAGCCCATGGCCCACAGGCTGCCGTCGCTTTTGAGAAACAAGCTGTGGCCGCTGCTGGCCACAATCGCCGTCACGTTAGTAATCACAATTCGCTCTGGACGATTGGTATTGTTTATAGTGCCATCGCCCAACTCGCCATCGCCATTATAGCCCATGCCCCATAGACTGCCGTCGCTCTTGAGAAACAAGCTGTGGGAGTTTGCGGCGATTGCCGTAACGTTCGTGGCCACAATTTGCTCGGGGCGGTTGGTGCTATTAAAAGTGCCATCAACCATGCCATCGCCCAACTGGCCATCGTTGTTATAGCCCATGGCCCATAGGCTGCCATCACTCTTGAGAAACAGGCTGTGATAGAATCCTGCGGCAATCTGGGTCACGGTTTGCGCTCCGCTGTCGGCCGCATGAAAAAGCACCGCGCACAGCAGGCAGATCCGAATCAGGTTACATTTGGTATTCATGGTTGTCCGTTTGGTTGGGTCTTCAAAGTTCCAAATCGTCATCCGCGCGGTCAAGTGTCAGGGTAATTTGAAGATGAAGAACTGTTGCGGTTTGCCGGGAATGACCTTGTTGGTATAGTTGAAATGGCCCGTGCCATCAAAGGTGTTGGTTGTCAAAGCCGTCCAGTTGATCAACGGCAGCGTTAGGTTGGTACTGGCCAGAATCACATAATTGCTGCCCGGCGATCCGCCCAGGCCGCTGAAGGTCAGGTTGGTTCCTGACAGGTTGAAGGTTCCAAACTGCGGTTTCCCGCTCTTGGCCATCAGGGTGAAATTCGTGCTGCCGTAGGTGGACTGCCACATCACGCCCGCCGGGAGTCCGAGGCTGCTGAAATTCCCCGTAAATGAGCCATAAGACACGACGTTGAAGGGGGTGCCATTGGTCGGGACATAACCATTGTTCAAGGTGGCGTTGAAGGCACCGGCCAAGCCCGCATTTCCGGGGATATTGACAGAATAGACAGAGAAGTAAAAATTGCCATAATTGGTTGCGCTATTCAGGCCGACATTCAAACTGCCGGAGGGCAGCAGAGTCCACTGGCCGGCCAATACCATTTGTCCCGTTTGGGCGGTGATCGTGCCCGAGTTCGTGGCGAATTCAACATCGATCACGCTCAAGCCGGAACCGGCACTCTTGATGATCCGGCCCTGATTGACGAAATAATCATGGCCCTCACCCCCGGCAATCCCCGAATTATCGCCCAAAAAATTGATCAACCCACCTGGTTGATTGACCAGGCTGCCCTGCGCGTTGGTCGTTCCATTGTTTATGATGGAAAGTCCGGGTCCGTTGGTCAGATTGATGGTCCCGGAGTTGGTCGCCGGACCGTATAAAAACAATGGGCTCGGATTCAGCACGCCGCCGCTGGCCACCGTCATCGCTCCAAACATGTAGTTAAAGTTCGTTGCATTCAACACGCCGCCGCTTGCCACCGTAACATCCCCATAGAGCGAACTGGCTGCCATATTGAACACGCCGCCATTGTCTATGATCAGTGAATTCGCATTCATGTTGCCGTTCGTCATCAGGAACACGCCGCCATTCGTCACCAGCAGCAGGGAACTCACGCAGAACACGGAGGAAGGTGACAGGTTCGTCACGACGAACGTTTGCACACCGGCAGCGCCGCCGCCGGCACCCAGCGTGAGATTGGCAACATTGGTAATGATGCTGTAGATGTTTTCATCCACGTCAAGAGTGACGGTATAGGTATTCGAGGACGTGATCAGGGCGTTATCGGTGTTCGTGGGCACCCGGTTCGGACTCCAGTTGGTGGCAGCGCTCCAGTAGCCGCCGCTGGTGTTGGTCCAGGTGATGGTGGCCGCTTCAATGGAAAGGCCTGCCAGCAGAATAAATGCGGCCGATATTGCTGCGGCCGGAAGAAAAAGTACGCGCCGAGTGTTCATGTTTGATGTTCGGATAAGGCTCCCAATTGAATGACAAGCTCTCACAGCCTTTCTGGTTCCAAGACTGTTTTGCCACCAACTCTGTTTTTAGATTGAATCCACCTTCCTCATTTTGTCGGCTCGCACAACCTTTCCCGATCACATGAAATGCGTGGGTCCTTCGACAAACCGCGGGATATCCAGGCACGCTATCTTAAAAAGTTTGCCTTGCAATACGTATAAATGCGTATTATGAACCTCCCGTTGGTGACTGAGTCCGCGTCAGTTTGAGGTCGCCTGGCGGATCAGCGAAGGCAAGACCAATGCTGTTATCGCGCGCATCCTCGGCATCTGGGAGCGGCCGTGTGTTGCGCGGCGGCTATTGGAGCAGCTACGCCAGCAACACGCGTTGCGCCCATCGCTTCATCTACCACCCGTCGCTTGCCTTCAACGACATCGGGTTTCGTTGTGTGAGGGGGCTTTAGTTTTTGCTCTTTTACCTTTTAACCCTTTTGAACTGGTGAGCGTAAGGCTTTGCCGTGGTGGCGGTCAGGCTGATCGGAAACAAAGCCCGCGCAGCGGTGGAATTTTTTGGAGAGAAATGGCATCGCTGAAAGCGACAACATTCTGACGAAGCTGCAAGACCTGCTGCTTTACCTGATCCCGCAACTGAACAAGTTTCCGCGTCCCGAGCGAAAGCCCACCGGACGCAGCCTGTTTCCCGTGAGTTCATCCCGGGGAACGAATATGCAGGAGTCTCCGGGCTGGTAGCGGGTCCGCCTGCGAACGCCCCGATGACGGCGCGTGACTTGATGGGAGAAGCCCGCACGCCCCTCATACTGCCTGCCAGTTAAACGATAAGAGCTGAATAGTTACGGGACGAGGATGACGCGATAAAAACGGTTTGGATCGGGGCCGATGACATCCGACAAGGTGGTCACGGGGTTTGTCGTCGTTACAACACCCCCGAGGTTGATCCAATTGGTTTGAGACAAATTGGTCGAGGTTTGCACCTGATAGGGTTGCCCCCACAATGCCTTTCACGTGAAATCCACTGTGCCGTTCGTTTTCGGCACGTATTGCAGCAACGGCAGGTTTGTGGCGCTCACAGATGTGGAGGCCTCGAAGGACAGCCCGGACGACCCGATCTGGCTTATTATGATGCTCCATGTTCCCGGCGTATCGGCGTGCCCACTAAGATGGGCAATGCCGCTTCCAAAGATGTCGATGAAATTCGTGTTTTGAAAGTCAAGCTGAACCGAAGTCGCGTCAAAGCTGTAGGTCAACCCATTCGTAATGAACCTCCACAACGGAACCACCGGCACCACGGTCGGGAAGAACGCGAAAGGCGACCAATTGACGGCAATTTGGCCAAGGCCAGCATAACTCCCGGGTGCACCTGACACGATAATGGCGTTTGGAAAGCTGACGACTGCGGTGGCGTTGGACACTGGCCCGTTGAGGGCCGGAACACCTACGAAGGAAAGGGACCCCTCAATCGAAGGCAGCCCCGCGCGTGTATCTTCAGTCAAACCAGCAGTGACCAAGCAAAGACTCAGAAGACCGATGTGTTGCAGAAGGTTGCCTTTCATACTTGTTACATCTTGAACGTGTTGACTTCTGGCTTCCCCCTAAGCGCGCCCAATGGGTTTTGTTGAACGACCGATGTTATCCACATTCATCTTGAAAAATCAATGAGAATCGAATTGAAACGGCAGATTTTCCGTTCTCCATCCGGTGCCTGCCCGCTATTCCTGCAAGTTCACTTCGAAAACAGGATCGGCCGTCGGGACGGAATTTCAGACGACGATCCCGCACCCTTGCTGCATTTGAGACACAAGGGAGAGACTGCGGACAACGAGCGAACAGACGGATGCGAGGGACGATCAGGGAAAAATGGAAGATTCGAAGTGAACCTCGATGCGATCCATTGGGTCTTGTTCCCCCTCTGCTCGGGCAGAACACGCTGAATCAGAAGCACGGGAATCGGAAGGCTTCAGGCCTTGGCCTTTGCCCGATATGCAAAGGCTCCAATAACCGGAACGAAGCTCGCCAGCAACGCAAATGCCGAGGGCTCCGGCACCGGGGGACCCGTCACCTGGGTGGCGGCACCAAAAGTAATAACCGAAGAACCCTGACCGGTGTCAACAATCGACCACGTGCCGGGCGTATCATAATACGCACCACCGCTGATGCTGGCGGTGCCGGTTCCTGCTATGTCCAAGAAGCCATTGGCTATGCCATTCTGGTAAACGAACGTGATCGAGTCAGCCTGGAAACTATAGGTGTTTCCTCCAAAGTTGAACGACCACAACGGAAAACTCGAGACCGGGCTGGGGATGAAGGTAAACGCCGGGAAAATGGCCGGCGTTCCCGCCAGAACCAAGGGGGAGGCGTACGTCCCCGTCTGGGACCCTCCCAGCACCTCCGGCAGAGGATCGCTTCCAGGTCCAAAAATGGAAATGAACTGGCTGGCGCTCCCCAGAGGAGCGTTGAGCAAGGCACCGCCATCGAATGAAATCGTGCCGTTGATGTACCCCTGCGCCTTCGCAGACAGATTGAAGCTGGCAGCAATCATCACCGCAAAAGCACCGCATCCCAGTTGGTTTAGAAAGTTAGTTTTCATACGCTCGTTCCTGCAGACCTTTTGATCTCGCACAGCCTGTAAATTGTTAACCGATTTACTTGTATCCCGGTCAACCCCATGGCTTCCATCCGATCCCACACCCTGCTCTCTGCTGCACACCCAGCCACGACGTTTATGAATCGACTCGGGTTTGGTTTTCCCAGTGACTGTACTCTTTTTATCTCATTCAAGATCTAAGTCAAGCTTTTTTCTTAAAAAAATGGAGCTGTTTTTGGCTCCAAAAGTCCAGGAACCGGCCCTGTTCCATCTTCCGGCGGGATGCGGCATTGTTCCCTTCATTTTGGGGAGTCTCATTTTCCACTCAAGGCGAATGTTTTCATGCGATCCCGGCAGGGCGCATCTCAGTTTTTGTACACCTCATACGCGCGGAAAGCAGGAATATGCGAAATCATTGGCGTTTCCACGTGCAGTGCGACGAACCGGACCGGTAGATCATATCTCTGCGCGCAACGCGAGGCATCCGCCAACCGATCTCAGCTCCTTGAATTTCAGCGACATGCGCTGCGCCTCTCGAAGTCGCGCTGAGAGGTGCTCAAAAACTGAGATGCGCCCAGTCGTCTGGCCCTCAGTCGAGACTCTAAGGTAAATTGCGGTGTTCATAGACTAATGTTTCTGGACGGTGTAATCACTGACGCGGAACTTTGCGGAATGTTCGGAAACACTCACTTTCACTCTCGCGGAGTTGAGGGAGGATTTTGAACAGGGCTCCTCGCGCCAAGGGCCTTCTGTTCGGCCATTACTTCCTTAACCGCGTCGAGAACGGCCTGCTTGAAGGCCGGATCGTCCAGCACGCCGGCTTTCTTCAGCGCCAGCAGTTGTTCCCTGAATATTCTGGGAGCTTTATTGATGTCTTTCATTTTGGTCCGATCTCAACTTTCCTTTTCTGGTTCCATCGCCACTTCCGCGGAGTGCGGGCAGTCACACGCACAAAAACTCCGCGTCCGGCGCGGATTCGCTCTTCGCAGTGCTGCTGTCTGCTGTGGTCATCATGTGAGAAAACAATGAAGGCTGCGGTTCAAGCTTGAAAACCAGCCTGCTTGGATTTCAATCTGTTGGCGTGGCTGACAATTTTCAACTGGAGGGGAACGCGCGGCGATTTCCCGGGCGCCTTCTCACGCTGCGGGCAGCGGATGTTCAACTCTATCGCATCTGTGATGATCTGAGCGGCGCGCTGATTTTCCCGATGGTCATCTTCGGTCCTTGGGCCTTCGGCACAACGCAACCCTGGTCCATCAGGACGATGAACGCGGCGGGCATCGCGCTGGGGATTTTGCTGCTGGCGAAACTGTTCATCCGGCGGGTGAAAGGTTTCCGCCCGCCGCGCTGGGAAAATTTCTCTGCGCGATCCGGGTGGACTTCGCGCCGCCTGGATCCGCTGGCGCGGCTGCTCACGCGAACCCTCGTCGGATTGACGGTGGTGGTTTTGCTTTATTGCCTGACAAGCGCCTGGAATGCCGCCGCCACTTACAATCCCGCCACGTGGCTTTTTGAATATCATCATTATCTCCACTGGCTGCCGCGCAGCCTGGACAGCCACCGCACCTGGTCCGCGTTTTGGATGTATCTGGGATTGGCCGGTTCGTTCTGGGGAATCCGTGACTGGCTGCTGGGCATGACTGTCAATGAGGAGCGCGCCCTTCACCGCGACGGAGAAAACGAGAAACCTTCGCCGCTGCTGCCGGAACGGTTGCGCCGTCTGCTTTGGCTGCTTTGCGTCAACGGCGCGGTGCTGGGCGTGGAATCCATCGTCCAGCGCGCGTCGGGTTCGGCAAAATTGCTCTTTGTGGAGGAAACGCACACCAATAAAGAAGCCCTGGACCAATTCGGTCCTTACGCCTATCGGTCCAACGCCGCGCAATACTTCAACCTGCTCTGGCCCTTGTGCCTCGGCTTTTGGTGGACGCTGCACCGCACCGGGGGTTTGCGCGGCAAGGCCCATCACCTTCTGTTGCTCTGCGCGGCGATCATGGCGGCCTGCCCGGTCATCTCGACCAGCCGCGGCGGCGCGCTGGTCGCCGCGGGCATATTGATTTTGGCGGCGGTATTCCTCACGGTGACGAATCTGTTTGCGCGGACATGGCGGCTGCCCGACCGCCGGACGCGATGGGGAACCACCGCAATCCTCGGACTTTTTTTCGCGCTAACGGTGGCGCTGGGCTGGTATTTCGGATGGGATTCGCTGGAACCGCGCATGGAACAAATCCCGGAAGGTTTTCAGAACCGCGAAGAAATGTATGACGCGGCACGGCCCATGGCCGAGGATTATCCGCTCTTCGGCACCGGACCGGGAACGTTTGGGACCGTCTTCCAGCTCTATCGCATTTCCAACGCGACCTACTGGCCGGGACAGTTGCACAACGACTGGCTGGAAACGCGCATCGCGTTCGGCTGGTTCGGAATGGCGCTATTGCTGGCGGCGCTGGCGTGCGCGGTCCTGCGCTGGTTTGTGCCGGGTGGCATCCGTGGCGGACGGCGATTTGTGATTCTGGCCTGGCTGGCGCTGGCGGGTTGCCTGGTTCACGCGCGCTTTGATTTCCCCTTCCAGGTCCATTCCATCGTTTTTCTCTTCCTGCTGATTTGCGCGGTGCTGTTCAGCGTGGGCCGGCGACCGGGCGGTTCGCGGCGGTGAAACCTTGGCTCACAACATTTCACCGGGCCTTCGCCTTCCTTGACGAGAAAAATGAACTTTCGGGCGGAGTCATGGACGAAAAACCTCCCGCGCCCGGTCAGGGCTTGTAGTAGTCCTTGTAACGGTAATAATAGTAATAATCGCTCGCCGTCGCGCGCACGGAATTGAAGACCAGGCCGAGGACGCGCGCCTTGCGCTGATACAGCATGTCCAGCGCCGCCCGCGCGACGCGCGCGGAGGTGTATTCGGCGCGGATGACGAAAATGACGCCGCCCACCCGCGGGGCGAGGCTGGTCACGTCGTCCGCCGCCATGACCGGCGCGGTGTCAATCAACACGTAGTCGTATTCCTTGTTCGTCTCCTGCAGGAATTTTTCCATGACCGGCCCGATGAAAAGTTCGCTGGAACGCTGCGTCGTCGCGCCGCGCGGGAGCAAACGCAAATTCGGCACGTTGGTGTCCTTGACCCCCGGACGCCAGTCGGTGTTTTGGGAAAGCGCGTCCGACAGTCCCGTGTCGGCCTGGAGGTTGAACCGGGTGTGCAAGGTGCCTTTGCGCAGGTCGGCGTCCACCAGCAACACGCGCGCGCCGCCCATCGCCAGGGTGATGGCCAGGTTGGCGGCGGTGACGGACTTGCCGTCGTTGGGCACGGCGCTGGTCACCAGCAGGGTGTGCGGGCCCTTGCCCATCGCGGCCATGTAAAGCAGCGACGACCGCAGGTTGCGGTAAGATTCCACGAATGGATGACGCTGGTCGTCCGGCTGCACGAACGGCAGGTTGCCGCCCCGGCCCCGACTGTCCTTTTTCTCACGCGGAATCTGCCCCAGCATCTCTTCGTCGAAGAATTCCTGCAATTCGGTGAAGCTGTTCATGCGGTCGTCCACGCGCTCCAGGAACATCAACACCACCACACCTAAAATCAGGCCGAGCGCTCCGGCAATCGGCAGCCCTTTCTGAAGCAGCGTTTTGTCCGGAAAGGCGTCGCTGGCCGGTTGGTAAATGGTGACGGATTCCGGGCTGATGTCCTTGTTGATATCGAGCGTTTCCAGGGTGGCGAGCAGGGAATCGTAAAGGGATTGAATGCGGTCGGCCTTGTTTTTCAAGCGCTGGTATTGCGCGCTCTTGCGGCTCAGTTCGAGGTTTTGCTGTCCCCATTCTTTGGTTTGCGTTTCCAGGTTCTGGATTTGCAAGGTCAACGCGCTTTTCCTGGCGTCCAATTGCTCGACGCTCTGGTCGCGATAAATGCCCAGCATCAGTTCGTATTGATCCATCTCCTGGGCCAGGGCGACCATTCCCGGATGCGCGGGTTTCAGGTATTCGCCAAACCGTTTCTGCTCCGCCTGCAGCAACAGGATTTGTTGTTTGATCGTCAGATACGCCATGCCGATGGTGTTGGGGGCAACCAGTCCGGATTGGCCGGCCAGGCCGGCGTTGATCAACAGACCACCGGCAACTCCCTGATTCGCTGCCGGATTGGCGCCGGCCATTACCGGCGTTCCGCTCTGTTCCAACAACAGGTTTTGATCGAGCGTCATGGACTGGAGCAGGGCACGTTCCGAGCGCGCATCGGCCACTTGCTGATAGAGCAGGGACAGATAATTTTCGACGCCGTTGGCTTCCTGCAACAGGGCGGCGTCATTGGTGCTGAGGAAGGACTGCATCTCGTCGTCCCGCTTTTGCAGTGCAGGCTCCAGCCGCAACATCTGGTCGGTCAACCCGGCGATGGTGGTGCTGGAGGTGTGTTCTGCCATTTCCTTTTTCAGAATGATGTATTCCTCCATGCAGGCTTGAAGAAAGACCTGAGTGTATTTCGGGCTCTGCCCGGTCGCCCGCAGCAGAAAGATGGTCGTCCTCGGCTGAATGGACACATTCAGCACAACCGGCTGGGGCGTGATGCCCGGATTCTGGGCGGCCACGCCGTCGCGTGCGTGGTCGAGCACCTCCGTGCCTTGCATCAGCGCGGCTTGCGTGCCCAGAAAATTGCCCAGCTCCTCCGTGTAAAGCGAGCCTTGCTGAATGTTGAGCTTGATGCTGACGATCATTTGTCCCAGCGAGACGTATTCCGGCGGCGCCAGCCTGAGGTAAGCGGCCTCTCCCCCCACTGCCAGCCCGATGCAGATGATCAGCACCCACCAGCGTTGGAACAGCAGGTTGCGATACCGTTGCAGCCGGGCGAAAAATCTCGCCGTCCATGCCGGACGATCATGCGTCACTGGGGACGTTTCCTCGTTCATGCGTAGGGTTCAGGATTTGCGTTTTAGAAATTGACCAGGCGGGAAGGCACGATGATGAGGTCGTTGGGCTGCAAAACGACGTCCTTGTCAATCTTGCCCTCTTCGAGAATCTGCTGCATGTCCAATTCAAAAGTCTGGGTCTTGCCCCCGGCGCCCGGCGTGCTGCGCACCACCTTGACCTTCCGCTTGTTCGCAAAATCCGCAAAGCCGCCGGCGCGCAGAATGGCCTTGCCCGCCGTCAAGTTTTCGTTGACGCCGACGTCCAGGGAGCCCTGATTGTGCACCTGCCCCCAGATATAGACGCGTCCGAGAATCGGGCTGGCGACATTGAGCGACAGAACCACGGTCGCCAGCTTGTAGTAATCTTTTTCCAGCGCCGCCTTTATTTCCCCGCCCAGTTGTTTGCTGGTTTTGCCCACGGCCTGCACCCGCCCGATGTAAGGCACGTCCACCTCGCCCGAATCCACCACCACCAGACTTTGAGGCGCGTTTTGCGGGTTCCAAATCCGGTCTTCCAAAATCCGAAAACTGATCGTGTCGCCGACGCGCAATTTGTAGGTCTCGTCCGGCACATAACCATTGAGCAAGCCGGGCACGGCGGCGGCCGGCGGCGCTTGAGGCGTTGAGGCGGCGGCCGGGGGTATGGGCGTTGCGAGCCAGGGCGTTATGGCTGCGGGTTGGTCCATCGGCAGCATGGGCACCGGCAACTGCGCGTTGGCTGCCCAGACACCCGCGAGAAGGACAAATAACGAATTGAGCCGCAACAAGCTTTTCATAATAAACACAGGCAGTATTCAAAACTGGTAGGAAAAACTCAAGCTCACAATGTTGTCGATGTAATTCAGGCCCGGCTGGCCCGACGTTTCCTTGACGAACTGATAGGAAATGCCGCCGGAAAGCTTTTGCGTCAATTGCCGGCTGATGTCTATTCCCGCGCCGTATTGATCGTAACTGACGGTCTGAAAATAGACCTCCGTGCCATGCTCCCACCACAGCGGCGTGCTGATCGTATATTTCCTCAAAAAACTCCAGTTGGGCTGCCACCGCGCGAAGTATCGGTCGTAAGGCTGCCCGGTGTATTGCAAATCGATGCTCCGGCCGGCGGAGAGCGAATAATTGAAGAACTGGTTCACCCGGTGCGTCAGGAGGAACTGCAGGTAAAATCCCGATATCCCCGCGCTGGAAAAGCTGGCGGAGGTTGTGTCCGGCGTGAACACGGTATAACCCGCGTCCAGGCGCGCATCCATATAATCGCTGATGGTGGCGGTGCAAAACGCGCCCACGTTCCACTGCGTCGCGTCCGGGGTGACGGCGGAATTGGTGGCGCCGGAACCGGAGTAATGAATCAGTCCGCCGCCCACTTCCAAACCGGCCAGGATTTCAGGAACCAGTCGCACGCCACCGTTGAGGAAAAAATTTTCCGAGGCCGCGTCCGGCAGCCCCTGGCTGGAATTCAGCGCCAGGTAGTTGCCGTGGTCGTAACCCAATGTCATCACGGCCTTGTTCAAATCCCACAACGCGTTCACGCCCGCCGTGTTTTGCAGGGACGCATAGGTGGTGTTCCCGCCGGCCGACTGATTCTGGTAGGCGTTCTCCGTGACGGAAATTCGGTCGTGCAGATCGATGACAAAATCGCCGGCGTAAATGTCGAAGGAAATTCCCGACGGGTTGACATAAAGCTGGTTCAAATCCTGATACCGCAGATAGTCCGCATATCCCGCCGTCAGGGATAGGTTCAAATCATTGAGTTGCGTGACCGGCCAGTTCATCTGCACGTTGACGTTCGGGCGAAGGATGAAATCGCCTTGGGCATTTTGTTGGTCACGAACGTTGTCGTTGTAATCCATTCCCAGTCCGGGCGAAAACCGCCACGCGACCGGCCCCCACAGCAGGTTGTAATAGCCGATCGAACTCTCCGCCTGCTGCCGTGTCGCCGCCGCCAGATCCCCCGCCATCGAAATCCGCAACGCCTCCTGGCCGCGGACGGTGCCCACGATGGAAAAGAAACCCGCCAACGCAATGAGTGTCCAAAACCCAATGCGCAGCTCTGTCTGGATGAGATGGTTGCCTGTCACGCCCGATTATGCTCGACCGGATTAAAACCCAAAAAATGCCTGATGCCCGTGAAACGGCAAATCAAATCAGCCGTCATTCCCGGGGGCTTCATCTTGACACTGCCATCAGGGAGGGGCTTGAATCGGGAAGAAACGTAGGATTCATCCGGCAGGGCGCTGCATCCCGCGTCGGCGCTGCCGGATGAATGCGGCGTTCCGGTGGTAGTAAACGGATGCCCCTCCGGGGGGAATTTTTTTTGTTCATTTTTTATTGAACAAATTGGAAAACCTGCCAGACTTCCCCCATGAGCGTCGGTTTCCAAGACAAAACGGTGGCGCCCGGCGGACCGGGGATGGCGCCATTGAACCCGGTGGAGGTCGAGGTCATCCACCTGTTTGTCCAGTTTTCCCGCGCGCTCGGCCAGCCGCGCTCCGTCGCTGAAATCTACGGCCTGCTCTTCATCTCCCATCGTCCGCTGCCCATGAACGAACTCATCGGGCGTCTGGAATTGAGCAAGGGGTCGGCCAGCCAGGGCTTGAGGTATCTGCAGGATTTGGGCGCGGCGCGGACGGTTTATGTGGCGGGCGACCGGCGGACACATTACGAGGCCGTCGCCGAACTGCGCAATCTGGCGGGTCGTTTCCTGCGCCAGCAGATTCTCACACATTTTCAGGACAGCGGGGCCCGTCTGGCCCACATCACCACGCAGGTCGAAAAACTTCCCGGCGAAGAACGGAAGCACGCCATCGGGCGCGTGAAGATGCTCCGCAGTTGGGAGAAGAACGCGAAGCGGATGTTGCCGCTGGTGTTGAGAATTTTGGGCAATGGCAGGTGATACTGCCCGATCGAGGCTGGGATGCCTCATGCAAAACATAACTGCCGGGTGAAGGAATTGTTGGTAACCCGCAGGGCAGCAGCGAATGGCTTCTGGCAGAAAATTGTGCCGGAGCGCCACGTGCGGAGCCTGTCTCTCAAGAAAAGCAGAAAGCGAAGATCCAAAGTAGAAAGTAGAAAGTAGAAAGTAGAAATCAGAGGTCGGAAGTTTGGAAAAAAGCTGAAACACTAAAATGCTGAAATGAGCAGGCTATCGGAAGAATTACGAGTGCGGACCAAACGCTATGCTTCAGCGGTTATCCGGCTCTATGTGCAGTTGCCAAAATCGCGCAAGGAAGTCGACGTTTTGGGGCATCAACTGCTCCGTTCCGGCACGTCGGTGGCGGCCCACGCCCGCGAAGCTTCCCGTGCCCGCTCGGACTCGGAGTTTTGTTCGAAACTGGACGGATTGTTACAGGAAGCGGACGAGTCGCAACTGTGGATCGAATTGCTCCAGGAAGATTGTGGAATCCGGAATGAAACGATTGACCAACTGCACCAAGAAACGGGTGAACTTCTGGCAATTTTTACCACGATGGTGTCCAAACTCAGGAAACGCGGAGACCTTTAACAAAACTGAAAAGCTGAAACTCTAAAATGCCAAAAATATTTCAGCACGTCAGCGGTTCAGTTTTCAGCATTTCAGCGTTTTAGAATTTAAGGATGTGTCAGCATTTCAGTTTTCAGCATTTCAGCTTTTAGAATATCAGCTTGTCGATTTTTAGAATGTTAACATTTTAGTTTCAGCTGTCAGCGTTTCAGCGTTTCAGCTTTTGCGTTGGCTGCTTTCAGCTTTTGCTTTTCAGCGGATTATTCCATTTCAATCCCGGAAAACGGGCAAAGTCGGCATCGGTGGTTTGCAGGATCAAACCGCGCTCAATTGCCAACGCCGCCAGATGCGCGTCAGTCGTCAAGTCGCCGGCCGTTCCCAATCGTTTCAACAGGGAAGACCATGTTTGAAAATGAGTTTCAGCGGGATGAACAAGATGAATGTGCGGCAGGGCAAGCCATTCCTCCACCCGCCCGACTGCATCCTCAACCGACATGGGACGTTCAAAAACTTTCGGATGCGTGGCAATGCGAACGAATCCCAAAATCACCACCCAGGCCAGGGCCACGCCCTCATGTCCCTGAAGACATTGATTCCACCATTTGAGGGCGTTTTGATGATTCGGAGCGCGAATATTGTGCGCGTAAATGAGAAGGTTAATGTCCGGCAGAATCATCCTTTGCCGCCTTTCTCAAGTAATCTTCGACTTCCAATTCATCAACCAGTTGGTTCAAGCGGTCCATGTCAAGGCCGGCTCTGGACGATCCGAAATCGTGAGGTCTGACAACCACCGTATGTTTTTTTTCTTTCAAGTTTTCTGCAAGCCCTTTTCTGATCGCCGTATTGACGACCTCCTTGAAAGGCTTCTCGAGTTCCCGCGATTGGCGGTGGAGAATCCCGGCCAGATCATCGTCAATCGTCAATGTCGTTCTCATATTGAAAGCATCATGGCATATTGAACTCTGATGTCAAGGCATCAGAAGGCAAAAGCTGAAACACTAAAACGCTGAAATGCTGAAATTGAAAACAGAAAGTAGAAAGCAGAAAGCAGAAATCTGCGGAGCAGCTACGAGACAACGGACTACGAGACTACGAGACTACGGACCAAAAGACAATAAGACCACCGACAACAGACCACAATACTATGAGAGACTATACGAAGATTGAGGCTTGGAAGCTGGCCGACGATTTGACTGTTGCGGTTTATGAACGGACGCGATCTTTCCCGAGAGAGGAAATTTACGGCCTGACGAGTCAGTTGCGCAGGGCATCTTACTCAGTTCCGGCGAATATTGTCGAAGGCTCTTCGCGGGAGAGCAAGAAGGATTATCTGCACTTCCTGTATATCTCGCGCGGCTCGTTGAGCGAGACTCAGTATTTCATCCATCTCTCGCAGCGGCTTGGCTATTTAAACGCGCAAGAAGCTGATGTTTTGATCGGTCAGACCAAACAGACCTTTGCCTGCCTGCATGGCTTGATCAAAGCAGTCGAGAAGGAATCTGGAAAGTTCGCCAAAGCCGTTGCCGTATTGACGAGCCTGCTCGTCCTCGGCATTTCGTCCCGTAGTCTGTGGTCTTGTAGTCAGTAGTCCCTAGTCAGTGGTCCCTGGTCGGTGGTGCGCTGCAAGAGGCCGACGAATCCCAGCTTTGGCTGGAACTGCTCCGCGAAGAATGTGGGATCGCCTCGGCTGACACTCTGCCCATGGAAAAGGAAGCCGATGAACTCATGGCCATCATGACCACGATGATCAACAAAACCAAAGGGAAAAACAACAATTGAGAAATCAGAAAGCAGAAATCCATTACAGATTTCCATATTTCAACTTTCAGCTTTGCCTTTGTGATTTCTGCTTTCTGTTTTCCCCATTTCTCATTTTGATTTAGCTACTTTCCGAATTTCGGCTTTTGTCTTGATGGTCTTGATGTGAATTTCTGCTTTCTGCTTTCTCAATTTCTGTTTTTTTGGTGATTTCAGCTTTGCTGTTGACGGATCCCCGCTTTTAAGGAATCCTTAAAATATGAAAGATTCAGACACGATGACCGTTTCCAGGGTGGGTCAGAGCACGCTGCCCAAATGGTGGCGCGATGCCTCGGGCTTGTCGCGCGGCGGCGCGGTGGAGGTCCATCCCCTGCGCGACGGCAGAAACAGCATCATCCTGACCCCCAAACCAGACAAACGGCGCGGGATTTCCGGAAAAACGTTGCTCAAGCAGTTTTTCCGCTGCCCCTGGCCTCTCCACCCGCCGAAACGTCATCCACTGCCGTTCAAGTGAGCTTCTTGATTGACACGGACCTGCTGTTTTTTTTGGAACGCAAGCGCGTGCCGTCAAAACTTGTCCGGTGGCTGGCGCGACGCGACTCAGACCTTTTTGTCAGCGTGGTTTCCGTTGCTGAACTCGAATATGGGCTGCGACAAGCGCCCTCCACGCATCGTGCGGACCTGGCGGCGTGGCTCAAAGAGACCCGGCAAAAGTTTTTGCCGGTCACTGAACAACTGACTGAGGCGGTGCTGGTGAGATGGAAGGGGCTGCTCGCCGACCTCAAGCGCAGAAACCACACGATGACGTGTGAGGATTCCTTGATTGCAGCCACCGCCCTGTTTCACGGCCACACGCTTGCCACGCATAACCAGCGACACTTCGAACCCGCAGGCGTGCAGATCATTGACCCGTTGCTATAACGATCATTTCCGTCTTTCTGCTTTTGATTTGGTTGATTTCAGCTTTTCAGCGTTTTAGAATGTCAGCTTTTCAGGTTTTAAGGATATTTCAGCATGTCAGCATTTCAGCGTTTCAGATTTTAAGGATGTTTCAGATTTTAAGGATGTTTCAGATTTTAAGGATGTTTCAGATTTTAAGTTTAAAGGCGGAATTTGGTTGAATTGACGGCAACGAGGTTTCTTGGGATATTACAATCATGAGACTTGGCGCGAATGAAGTGGAAACGATCCGCGAAGAAGTCCGGCAGTCAGACCCGGCTGCGGAAATCTATCTCTACGGTTCGCGGGCAAACGATTCGGCCAAAGGCGGGGATATTGATCTGTTGGTTGTGTCGGACAAGCTTGGTTTTCGCGATGTGTTGCGGTTGCGCACCCGGATTCTGGATCGCATTGGCTGGCAGCAACTGGACTTGGTGGTGCGGCGGCGGGATCAAATGGACGAGCCGCTGGCGGCCATGGCGCAGGAAACGGGAATAAAATTATGAAACGGGATCATGCCCGGAGCTTGCTCGAACAGAGCCTGGCGGAATTGGCCAGCGCCCGGCGGCACTTGGACTATTCCTTCCAGCAGGTTGCCGGATTGCCGGATACCTTGAAAGGCGCGACGGAAAAACAATTGGAAAGCGCCGAGGCATTCACCGGACGTTTTGCCCGCTCGGTGGATTTGCTGGTCAACAAGGTGCTCCGCAGTCTGGATCGGATGGAGTTGAAACCCGAAGGCACATTGCTGGACGTGGTCAACCGCGCCGAGAAGCGCGGGTTCGTGAATCGATCCGAAGAATTGCGGGAGATGAAGGATGTGCGCAACATGATCGCGCATGACTATGCTGGGGCGAAGGGGGCGGAGATTTTTGCCTGGTGCCGGGAGCAAAAGCCGGTTTTTGACGCCATTTGTGAGCGTGTATCCGGTCATGCCAGTCGGATTTTGTCTGTCTGAAACCTCGCAGATTGATTTCAGTGTTTCAGTTTTCCAAATTTCAGCATTTGATTTGGTTGATTTCCCCGGCCCGTGAAGTTTGGATTTGCTACTTCACTGGGCAGCTTTTCCAATTTCAGCATTTCAGCTTTTGTGTCAATCGCGCTGTGCGCCAGCGGCATCTGGTATTTCCGCAAAATGGAACGCACTTTCGCCGATGTCATCTGAAGGCAAAAGCTGAAACACTAAAACGCTGAAACGCTGAAATTAAAATGCTGAAAGCAAGAAGCAGAAATCGGGAAAATCGGGCGGGTGACAAAAAGCAAAGGCTGGGAAATTGTCATAAAAATAATTTTGCCAGTTCATTTCCTTGAGGCAAATTCGTGACATGGCTGTGATGCAAATTGACCAGATGACGTTGGAAGAAAAGCTGCTCGCGATGGAGGCTTTGTGGGACAATTTATGCCGGCGCGAAGAATGCCTGCCCATGCTCCAGTGGCACAAGGATCTTCTGGATGAACGCGAGCGGCTGATTCGTGACGGCAAAGCACGGTTTACCGACTGGGAAACCGCCAAGCGCAGGATTACCGCATACCAATTGATTTAACTTTATGGAGATCACACTCGATAAAATGACCGTCCCGGAAAAGTTGCGATTAATGGAAGCCCTGTGGGCGGATTTGAGCCGGCACGAAGCAGCGGTGGAATTGCCTGCCTGGCACGCGAATGTTCTGCACGAAACCGCGCAGCGGGTCGCCGAGGGGAAAGAAACCGCCATTGACTGGGAGACCGCCAAAAAGGAGTTGCGTGAACGGTTCTCATGAGAATCAAAATCCTCCCTTCGGCCATAAGCGACCTCGCCGATGGCTGGAGATTTTACGAGCAGCAAAACCCCGGATTGGGGAATTATTTCGGTGATTCGCTGTTTTCAGACATTGATTCCCTCGCCCTCTACGGTGGTATCCATCGCCGGGCTTCTGGTTATTTTGTATTGTTGGCCAAAAGATTTCCTATGCCATCTACCATAAAATGGAAGCGGATGTTGCCATCGTTTGGCGTGTATTGGATTGTCGCCGTGATCCCGGCTGGATCCGCACGCAATTGAAAAAAGATTGAGTCGGGTGTCGGCCTCCAGCTCGGAGCAGCCTCTGGCTCGGAGAGAAAGATGAAATAAATTTCTGTTTTCTGCTTTCCTCGTTTCTAATTTTGATTTGGCAGCTTTTGACTTTGTGATTTCCCTGACCCGTGAAGTCCTTGGCCCGTGAAGTCTTTGCTTTACTACTTCACCGGGCAGCACTTCAGCGCTTTCGATTTGTCCGTCGTCCCTTGGTCTTGTTGTCTCATAGTCGGTGGTCGGTGATCCGGCATTTCAGCATGTCAGCTTTTGAAAATGTCCGTAGTCCGTAGTCGCTTTCAGCGTTTCAGTTTTTCAGGATTTTCGCTTTTGATTTGTTAATTTCTGGTTTCCCAATTTCTGTTTTTGATTTTATGGAACTCTTGATTGAACCCGGGCGCGCCGAGAAAAATTACTGGCGTGACCTGTGGCGCTACCGCGAACTGTTCTATTTCCTCGCTTGGCGCGACATCCTCGTCCGCTACAAACAGACCGTCATCGGCGTTGCCTGGGCGGTGATTCAGCCGTTTCTGACGACGGTGGCGTTCACCCTTGTTTTTAATCGCGTCGCCAAACTGCCGGCCCCGGCTGGCGTGCCTTATTTCCTGATGGTGATGGCGGCGCAACTGCCGTGGCAGTTCTTTTCCACTTCCTTGAGCGCCTCCAGCAGCAGCCTCATCGGCAACGCCAACCTGATTTCTAAGATTTACTTTCCGCGCCTAATCATCCCCGCAGGCTCGGTCATCACCAGCTTTGTGGATTTTCTCATCACGACGGGTTTGATGGCGGCGATGATGCTCTGGTTCCGTTTCGTGCCGGATTGGCGGCTGCTGGCTCTGCCACTCTTCGTAGCGCTGGCCTTTGGCGCGGCGTTTGGCGCGGGACTCTGGCTGTGCGCGTTGAATGTGAAATACCGCGACTTCCGTTACATCATCCCCTTCATCGTGCAATTCGGTTTCTTTCTATCGCCGGTCGGCTACACCAGTGACCGCGTGCCGGACATCTGGTTGTGGCACGGTTTGGACATCCCGGCGCGGCTGCTTTACTCATTCAACCCGATGGTCGGCGTCATTGACGGCTTCCGCTGGGCGCTGCTGCGCGGCCAGACCGACTTCTGGTGGCCCAGCATTCAACTGTCCATCGTTTTGACCGTCGCGCTTTGCGCGAGCGGCATCTGGTATTTTCGCAAAATGGAACGGACGTTTGCGGACGTGATCTGAGCGCCTATGGCGCGAAGAGGAAAGAAAGAAGAGCGAAGAGCGAAGAAAAAAGTGAAGAAAGGAGAAAGCATATGACATTTGAAGACTTGGAGGGCTGGCAAAAGGCCCGGCAACTGACCAGACAAATTTATTCGGTCACACGCGAGGACGTGATCGCAAGAGATTTTGGTTTGTGCAGCCAGATTCAACGTGCGGGAGTTTCGGCGATGTCGAACCTGGCCGAAGGATTTGAGCGTCGCCATGTCCAAGAAAGGTTACAGTTTTACAATGTGGCCCACGCTTCAACCGCCGAAGTCCGCTCTTTGACCTATGTGATTGAGGACAACTATCCGAAGCAGGCGGCGGAAGCCGTCGAACTCCGTAAAAACGCGATGGGAACCGGGCAACTGGTGGGCGGTCTCATCCGCTTCACGGAATCCCGCAAGTCAACGACCGCATGAAGAGAGAAGAAAGAAGAACGGAGAACGAAGCACAATGTTCTCTTGCCGCATGAACCTGCTCTCCACTCTGCTCTCTCCGCTCTTCTTGTTCCAATGAGTGACGTCATCATCTCGGTCGAAAATCTCGGTAAAAAGTATCGGATTCAGCATCAGGCCGAAGGCAGGCGGTATGTGGCGCTGCGAGATGTGATTGCGCAAAAATTTGCTGCTCGATTCAAATTTTTAAGAAGGAGTCAGAAGTCAGAAGTCAGAAGTCAGAATCCGACCTCCGACCTCCGTCCTCCGACCACCGGTTCCGATCCGACCTCTGACCTCCGACCTCCGTCCTCCGAAGACTTCTGGGCTTTGCGCAACGTTTCCTTCGAGGTCAAACAGGGCGAGGTGGTGGGGATTATTGGGCGGAACGGGGCGGGCAAGAGCACGCTGCTGAAAATCCTGAGCCGCATCACCGAACCGACGGAAGGCCGCATCCGCATTAGAGGCCGCGTGGCGAGCCTGCTGGAAGTGGGCACCGGGTTCCACCCGGAACTGACCGGGCGCGAAAACATTTTCCTAAACGGCGCGATTCTGGGAATGCACCGCGCCGAGATTAAAAAGAAATTTGATGAGATTGTGGCGTTTGCCGAGGTGGAAAAGTTTCTGGACACCCCGGTGAAACGCTACAGCAGCGGCATGTATGTGCGGCTGGCCTTTGCCGTGGCGGCGCATTTGGAACCTGAAATCCTGATTGTGGACGAAGTGCTGGCCGTGGGCGATGCGCAGTTTCAAAAGAAATGTTTGGGGAAGATGTCTGAAGTGGCGCATGGAGGACGCACGGTGCTCTTTGTGAGCCACAACATGGCGGCAGTATCTGGCCTCTGTGGTTCTGCTATCTGGTTGGTGGATGGTATGGTTTGTGCGCGAGGCCGTGCTGATGAACTCGTCCACAAATATCTCGCTGCGGTTTCAACTGCTGGGTCTACATTCCAGTTGAGCCGACGCCACACAGGAGACGATGTCCGAATCGGACGCATTGAACTTATCGTGGATGGGATTCCGTCAACCAACATCCAAGCTGGTCAATCTTGTATTATTCGCGTTTATTATCGGAGGGTGAGTGACCGATCAATAGACTCTTTATCTCTCTCGGTGATGTTATATTCCGATGGTCAGAAGTTGACCAATTTATGGACTAATTGTCATACGGAGTTTACGGCGAATTGCCAAAGACTCCCGATGGCTGGGTTTGGAGACTGTTGTATCGAGAAATGGCCATTTCGATCCCACACTATACGAGTAGATATTTTTTCACATACCAATAATTCAACTCAGGACTGGGTAGAGGAAGCATTGGTTTTTAATTCGCACGATGGTGATTATTATGGTTCTGGGGTAATCCCAAACCCAGATCAAGGTATTATGTTTCTAAATCATTCATGGAGGTTTTATGCCGATAAGTAACCACTGGCACATTCCAACAGTTCTGCACTATATCACTGCTCTCAAGCCATTGCGGGTTCTTGATGTTGGGGTGGGTATGGGTAACTATGGATTCTTGCTTAGACAGAACCTTGATATAAATTATGAGCGCATTCGTAAGGAGTCGTGGCTGGTAACCATTGATGGCATTGAAGTCTTTGAGGGCTATCGCAATCCAGTTTGGGATTATGCCTACAATAAGGTGTTGATGGGAGATGTGCGCACAAAACTCGATTGTCTTGAGTGCTATGACCTCATAATGTGTAACGATGTTCTTGAACATTTTGAGGAACAAGAAGCTAAACAACTCATCCGCAAGTTTTCGGAAAAATCCTCCGTTCTAATCGCAACAGCACCTTCTTATAATCAACCGCAAGGGGCGTGGGGAGGCAATGAAGCGGAAACACACCGGTGCGCGCTGAGTGCGAACAACTTTATAAACCTCATAGCGTGGAAGCATACTGGGGCGACAAACTTCTTCATTTGCAGCAACGACCAAAAGCAGATAGCCATAATCCGCAAAGTTTCGGCCCGGTGCCCGGTGGCAAGACCCGAGATGTTACCGGTTGTTGAGGGAAAGTTTAGCGGGGTTTGTAGGAGACTCTCACGGGTTTGGTTGCGTTTGACTACAAGTGTAAAACCACACCAGCGGTAGAGAGGTTAAAAACTGAGAACCCAAACCCTGCGACTCAAGGGCATTTCACAGCAGGGTTTATGATATGAAGTATTTAAATATTATTTGTAAAAGGCTAACAGCTTTGCTGTCAGCAGTGTTGAGACGTTTTCTTCGTTTAGTCTCTTCTGCTGAAGAAGACGACGCCAGCATAATGCAGCAACGTATTGAACTTTACCGAGGACGAGGCATGAAGATCGGGGAAAACTGTTATATTAGTGACGTAACATTTGGACAGGACGGCAAAGATCCCATCATTGTGGGCAACAATTGTGTTTTGACAAAATGCATTATTTTGGGCCACGACGCTTCCCCAGCATTGTATATTCGCGAACTCCAAGGGAAGGGGTTGTTTGACCGCATCTCGATTTCCCGCACCACCGAAATCAAGGATGATTGTTTTGTTGGCGTCAATGCGATAATCATGGGCGGTGTTACGGTAGGGCCGAGAAGCATTGTTGGAGCGGGATCTGTCGTCACTCGTGACGTTCCTTCTGGTGTGGTTGTGACTGGCAATCCTGCCAGAGTAATTTGCACTATTGAGGCTTACATTGAAAAACATAGGCGGCAGATGCAGGGGCACCCTGAATGGTATCCGGGTCTAAAACTAAAACATCCAGATAACCATGCCTAATACTCACTCGCCTTCTGGCGGAAAACTTCGAATCGTATTGTTCTATGGGTGCAATGCTAATGTGATCGGCGGCAACACCTCATACCTGATCGATACGGCACGATTATTGTCAAGGCGGAACGTGGAGTTACACGTTCTCGTTCCAGATGGAACATCTACGCTTGACGGGATAGATTGTGTAATCCACAAGTATCGAATTCCGGAGGTATGGCTGCCACGCGGTTGCTGGAGCCTCTACTCTATTTTCCTACTAATTCAACTATACAGAAGCACACGGAAACGGTTAAACCTGTTAATGCCGGATGTGATAATATCCAACCACTTTATGGCTATTCTAGTGGCTGCGGCAACCTGTAAAAGTCCGAGGTTTTTTTTGCCGGGATCGTTGGCGGCAATGGATATCAAGATGGATCCAGGGCCATCCGTGTCAGGACTGTTCAGGCGGTGGAGCAGGCAATTTAACTGTTGGATGAGTTTGAAATTTGAGAAGTGGGCGCTTAACTTGTCCCGCAAGATTATCGTTAGTTCCAATTTCTTCTCGAATCTTATTTGTGAAACATACGGATATCATCACCGAAAACATTTGGAGATTATTCCGAATGGTGTGGATGTCAGCCATTATGGCGTGGGAACGCGGAATCAATCAATTCAAAACCCAAGGCGAGTGGTGCTGTCGGCGATTCGAATTGTGGGATCTAAGAACTGGCGGCTAATTTTAGAGGCGGCCCCTCTGCTGGAGCCGAATGTTGAATGGTGGATTGCGGGCGACGGAGCTGAGCTCGCGCTGTTGAAAACAGAAGTTGCCAACCGTGGGCTTAAAGAAAAAGTTAGAGTTTTGGAGCGTCGGAAGGACATGCCCGATCTGTATGCCCAGGCCGATGTATTCGTTCACCTTTCCTACTATGACTGTTATTCGATGGTGGTGATGGAAGCGTTGGTTTCCGGATTGCCGGTTGTTTTACTTGATCCAGGAACGCAGAAAGCTCGAATAGGTTATGGTGAAATTGCACGTCCGGAGCCCGGGTTTACATTCGTTCAGGACACTGCCTCAGAAGTTGCCAAGGGCATCAAGGCAATGTTGAGCGAGCCACTAAACAAGGTGGCCTTCGCAGAAAAAGCCCGCGCAATTCACAGTCACGAGCGACACGTAGACAGTTTGATCAAAAGCATCAATGCAGAACTGAAAAACGGCGCAACTTGATCTTGCCCGATTTATGAATTTAACGAAGAGCAATTCCTTAAAATATCACGCCGAAATTGATGGGTTAAGAGCGATCGCAGTTCTGGCAGTCATATTTTTTCACGCCAACCTCGGTT
>PLQC01000080.1 GCA_003159675.1 Limisphaerales bacterium | reverse complement strand
GGGCTTGGATGGTTTATGGGATTGACGGACCCGGGCCTCCGCTCGTGGGACTCACTGCAGCCCGGGCTATCACATTGCGGGCCTTCGGCCCTGCACATCGGTCCTTCTGGCCCGACGAATATCCAGCCTTTGGGCCGGAGGCGGGATTACCGCACTGGCATCCCAAGTAAATGAAGAATTTTGTCTCACACCCGGCAGCACGCAAACGCGCGATGCTGACGGCCGTTTATTTCTTTCAAGGCGCTTGATCTCACTGCTAGTGTCTTCCAATGAAACCATCCAGTAATGCCCAACCGCTTCGTTGGAAGCGTCGCAGCTTTCTCAAAACCACCACTCTGGCCGCCGGCGCGGTGGCTTTTGGCGTCCCGACCTTGCTGCGGGGCAGCAATCTGAACGGCAAATTGAACATTGCCGCCATCGGTGCGACAGGCAAGGGCGCGAGCGACACGGATTACTGCAGCAGCGAAAACATCATCGCCTTGTGCGACGTGGACAGCGTGAATTGCGCGAAACAGCTCCGGAAATATCCGCAGGCGAAGTCTTACCGGGATTTCCGCATCATGTTTGACGAGATCGGCAAGAGCATTGACGCCGTGACCGTATCCACGCCGGATCATTTCCACGCCATCGCCGAATCCCACGCGATGCGGTTGGGCAAACACGTCTATGGCCAGAAGCCGCTGACGCAGACAATTTTCGAGGCGCGCTACATCCGCAATCTGGCGCATGAAACAGGCCTCGTCACGCAAATGGGCAATCAGGGCAGTGCATCTGATGGATTGCGCCGTGCCGTGGAATGTATTCAGGCCGGAATCATCGGGCAGGTGAATGAAGTCCACATCTGGACGGACCGCCCGATTTGGCCGCAGGGAATGGCGCGGCCGCTGGGCTTGGACCGGATTCCCGATACACTGAATTGGGATATCTGGCTCGGCCCGGCTCCGGTGCGTCCGTATAAAATGCACGTCTATCATCCGTTCAACTGGCGCGGCTGGCAGGATTTCGGCACGGGTGCGCTCGGCGACATGGCGTGTCATACGGTGAATATGCCGTTCCGCGCCTTGCGACTCGGCTACCCGACGGAGATTGAGGCCGAAGCTTTCGGCGGGATGAACACGGAGACTTATCCCATCGGTTCCAAAATTCGTTTTCAATTTCCGGCGCGCAAAACCGAGGTTGCAGCCGTGTCCAAAACATTCTTCCACCGGCATGACCTCATTGAACTGACTCCCGTCACACTCTGGTGGTATGACGGTGGCCAGCCGCTGGCGGATAATCCGTCCGGGCACGATGACAGCAACAAACCGCCGCGCGACCTCACGGCGGACATCGCCGAAATGCTCGGCGAAATCCCCGGCAGCGGTTGCCTGCTCATCGGCAACAAAGGCACCGTGTTTTCTCCGGATGATTATGGCGAGCAATTTTTCGTGAAGTTGCGCGACGAACATAAATTCACGCACTTCAAAAAACATCCGGCCGTGGCGCAGATCCCGCCGGTCGTCCCACGCAATCTTTTCACGGGTGACAACGACCGGCGGCAGCATTTGGAATGGATCGCGGCCATCAAGGAAAACAATCCGCAACTCTGCTACTCGCGCTTTCCCATCAGCGCGCAACTCACGGAAATCATGCTGCTCGGCTGTGTCGCGCTGCAGACTCGAAAAACAATCGAGTGGGACGGCCCGGCCATGCGCGCGACCAACGCGCCCGAAGCGGATCGTTTCATCAAACGCGACAACCGCGCCGGCTGGAACCTCGCTTGACCCATGGAAATCAATTACACCCGCCGCGACTTCATCAAGAAATCGGGAGCGGCTGCCTTGGTTGCCGCCGCGTTGCCTGTCCGGGCGCAGGATGATAAAAAAATCGCCGTGGCCTTCGTCGGCGTCGCGCACATCCACACGCCGAACTACCTTAATGAGGTAAAAAAGCGTGGCGATGTGCATGTCAAATGCGTCTGGGATCACGATCCGAAGCGCGCCGAACGCTACGCGGCAATTGCCGGCGCGCAGGCCGTCGCCGAAGTCAACAGCATCTGGTCAGATCCGGAAATTTCCGCCGTTATCATCCTGTCCGAAACGAATCGTCATTATGAACTTGTGTTGGCTGCGGCGTCGGCGGGCAAGAATATGTTCGTCGAAAAGCCGCTGGGCATCACTGCGGCCGAAAGCCGGAAGATGGCCGGGGCGATTGAGAAAGGTCATTTGATTTTTACCACCGGCTACTTCCTGCGGACAGACCCGAAAAACCTTTTTCTAAGAGGTGAAATCGAAAGGGGTCATTTTGGAAAAATCACCCGTGTCCGCGGCTCAAACTGCCACAATGGTTCGTTGGGCGGATGGTTCGACACGGAATGGCGTTGGATGGCTGACCCGAAAATCGCCGGCGTGGGCGCGTTTGGCGACCTCGGCACGCACACGCTGGACATCCTCATGTGGCTGTTGGGCGGCCTTGATTCGGTCGCGGCGGAAATTCAGACGGTCACTGGGCGTTACGGCGATTGCGATGAAACCGGGGAGGCGTTGATCCGTTTTAAGAGCGGTATCATTGGCACGCTCGCCGCCGGTTGGGTGGACATCGAAGACCCGGTGAAACTGCTCATCAGCGGCACCGAAGGCCACGCGGTCATCGTGAACGACCAATTGTTTTATCGCAGCCAGAAAATTGCCGACAGCAACAGTCACAAGCCTTGGACGGACCTGCCAAAATCGCCTCATGCGCCGATGGATCAGTTTTTGAACGCCATCGCCGGCGCTAAAAACGAACCGCTCGTCAGCCCTCAAGAAGCCGCCGCCCGAGTCACCGCCATGCAGGCAATTTACGAAGCCGCCCGCGAACGCAAATGGGTCAAGGTGTCGTAAGAACTATTCAACTCCGCCAGCGGACGCCAGTTGCACCGGCTTGTAACCGCCGCGCGATTTGAAATAAACAATCAGCGCGAGGTAACAGGCCAGTGTAAAAATGGGAAACAACGCCATTTTACCGAGCGCACTGAACTGGCCGGTCGTCGTCGCGGCTTTAACTTGCTCCTTTGAACTGTCGTCGGTGACGGCAGCAGCTTTTGCCGGGTCAATGGCTTTGTAGGCGCCGAGCAAATAATGTTTCTCCACGGTCACGGTTTGATAAAGCGCGGGGTTGGCGGACTCCAGTTGCTTGGTTGCGGAGGATTCCTGCAAATAGCCAATAAACGGCGCACCGAGAATGCCCACCGCCAGCATGCCGATGCCACCCATCGCGTTCAACGTAAGCGCGCCGCCTTTGGGGCATTGTTCCGAGGTGAGGCCAAGTATGGTCGGCCAGAAAAATGTTTTGCCGATGCCGTAAAGCGTCGCGGCGGCAAATATGGTGAACATGCCCGCGCCGCTGGTCTTGGAAAGTGCCGCGAGTCCGATCGCGGCCAGCGCCGAGCAAGCCGCCAAAAGGCCAAGGGGAGACAGTTTGTGGATAAGCGGCCCGGCGGAAAAACGCAAAACGACCATGATCGCCGACGTATAAACCAACACCCACGCGGGATTGTGTCCGGCAGCCTGCATCGGCGTTTGCATCAGGGAAGTGATCCAGCCGTCCGTGCCCAGTTCCGTCGTCGCTTGCGGCATCATGATGACAATAAGAAATGCGAGGATGAAACGGCCGAAGGATTTCGTAGAGATGGCAAAAATTGCGACGACCGCGCCGGTAAGTCCCCAAACCAAACTGCTGCTCCACCCGAAAACCTGTCCAAGCTGTGCGAACACGAGTCCAAAACCGACGAGCGCACCAAACGCGCCGAGTTCCTTGAGCATTTCCAGATACCCGACGCCGGCCTGTTCGCGTTCGCTTTTTGGAAACTTCAAACTGGCGAGAATGAAAAAGAAAACGAACGCGGGAATCAAAATCAGCCCGAGCGTGATGCGCCAGTCGGGAGTGTCGGCGAGCGCAATCGTGCAAAGTCCGCCCAGAACAAGTCCGCCCGGCCAACCGGCGTGCAGACGATTAAGCCATTTCGTTTTGTCCGAGCTGAACATCGTGGCCACGATCGGGTTGGCGTAAGCCTCCACGCTTCCATTGCCCAATCCAAGAATAATGCTGCCCCAATAGAGCAGTTGATAACCGTGTTTCTGCGCGGCAATGAGCGCGTTGCCGGTCACGCCGTGAATCGAACTGTAAGCCATCATCGCCAGCGCCGCATAGGCGAGATAACTGACGAAAGAATAAATCATCGCGATCTTGTAGCCAATGGAGTCAATGAAAAGGCTGAACAAAATAATGCTGACGCCGAACGGCCAGATGCCCGCGCCCTGGAGCTCGCCGACGGCCACCTTGTCGAGGCCGAAGTCGGTGACGAACTGCCCGCCGCACAAAATCATGCGGCTGATGAAGGCGTAACTGGTGGTGATGAGAGCGATGAAACAGCCCCAGAAGAGGATTTTGTCGTGACGGTTGTTCATGGGAAACAGAATTGCCAAATGCTCGCCACCGGCGGGAAAGTGTCAACGTCAAAAATTCAAAGCGCGCCGCGAATTTTATTTTCCCGTGTTTGAATCACGTGCTTGACCTGACCGCTCTACTTGGCAAGATTGCCCGACAACGGAAACACCGCTTATGTCGCGCCCTGTCACACTGTTCACCGGCCAATGGGCCGATCTCCCGCTTGTCGAACTCGTGCCCGCTGTCAAAGCCATGGGCTACGACGGCGTGGAACTCGCCTGCTGGGGTGACCACTTTGAAGTGGATCGCGCCCTCGCCGAACCCGATTACATCAGGAAGAAATGGGCGCTGCTCCAGAAGCACGACCTGACATGTTTTGCCATCTCCACCCACCTCGTCGGCCAAGCCGTGTGCGATTTGATTGACGAACGCCACCAGGCCATTCTCCCCGCCGGCGTCTGGGGCGATGGCAAACCAGAGGGCGTCCGCCAGCGGGCCGCCGAGAAAATTAAAGTTGCCGCCGTGGCCGCGCGAAAATTTTTCAACGCCAAACCGGGCCGCAAAGGCAGCGAGGATTTTCCCGCCGTGATCAATGGGTTCACCGGTTCGTCCATCTGGCACGCGTTCTACGCGTTTCCACCGACGAGCCAGGATTTCCTGAACAAAGGTTTCGCCGACTTCGCCAAACGCTGGCTGCCGATCCTCGATGTGTTTGAAAAAGAGAACGTCAACTTCGCGCTCGAAGTGCATCCGACTGAAATCGCCTTCGACATCGCTTCCGCCAAACGCGCGCTCGAAGCCGTGAAAAATCATCCGCGCTTCGGTTTCAATTACGATCCGTCGCATCTCGGCTACCAAGGCGTGGACTATGTGAAGTTCATTCGTGAATTTCCGAAGCGCATTTTCCACTCGCACATGAAGGACGTTTGGTGGGGCCACGGTGACGGCTCGGTGGGCGTGTTCGGCGGTCATACGGATTTCACCGATCCCCGCCGCTTCTGGGATTTTCGCTCGCTCGGCCGCGGCGACATCGACTTCGAGGAAATCATCGTCGCGTTGAACGACGTCGGCTATCGCGGTCCGCTGTCGGTGGAATGGGAAGATGGCCGCATGGATCGCGTTCACGGCGCGACGGAAAGCTGCGCCTTCGTCCGCAAACTGGATTTTGCCCCCACCGCCACCGCCTTCGACGCGGCGTTTGCCAAAAAGAAATGATTTTATGCCAGCCAAACATCTCGAAGTGGTCACCGCGATTCGCGCCCGCATCGAAGGCAAACGCGGCAAATGTGATTTTCCCACGGTGGAAGACGGCGTGATCGGCATGGCTTTTATTGAAACGGCAGTGAAGTCCGCGAAGTCCAAGGCAAAATGGACGAAGTTCGTGGCAAACTAAACCAAAATCAAAATGAACAGAAACCTTCTGGCCAACGTGATCCTGGCCGCGGTCGTGGCTGGTTGCTCAACCCAAATCGGGCCGGTGAAAAATGCGCAAGCAGCGCCGCCCAAACCTAAAATGCAAGAGATTGTGATTGAAGGGGTCGCGGGTTTCCAAGACACGCCGATGCAGCCGGGTGGCAAATGGCACGTCCACGATCCGGCACGTCCGCAACCACCGGTGGTGACGCCGGGCACGTTCAGCGAGAATGCCTCGCCGCCGAGCGATGCGATTGTATTGTTCGACGGCAAAGATTTGTCCCAGTGGCGCGATAAAAAGACCGGCGGCCCTGCGTTCTGGATGGTGGAAGACGGCGCGGCGGTTTCCGCCAAGGGGGACATCGTGACGACGAAGGAATTCGGCGACATCCAGTTGCATCTGGAATTTCGCGAGCCGACCCCGCCGAAGGACAGCGGTCAGGGACGCGGGAACAGCGGCGTTTTCTTCATGGGCCAATATGAGATTCAAGTCCTTGATTGTTACAGCAACAAAACTTACGCCGACGGCGTCACGGCGGGGATATACGGCCAGCATCCGCCATTGGCGAATGCGTGCCGTCCACCGGGCGAATGGCAGACTTACGACATCATTTTTAATGTGCCTCATTTTGGACCCAATGGCGAAGTCTTGTCGCCGGGTTATGTTACGGTGTTTCACAACGGCGTCGTGGCGCAAAATCACCAGGCCATTCGCGGCGCGACCAACTGGCGTTCGCCGGGGAAATACACGCCGCACGGACCATACGGCCCGCTGGCGTTGCAGTTCCATAACAATGCCGTTTCCTTCCGCAACATCTGGGTGCGCCCGGTGCCGGTGGTGGATGAACCATGAACGACATTCAAAATCAAATATGAAAACACTCTTTGCCCTGTGTCTGATCGCGTTGGCGGCGACTTCTTTGCAGGCGGCGCCGAAAAAACTTCTCATCGTTACGACGACGACGGGTTTCCGGCATAGTTCGATTCCGACTGCGGAAAAAATTCTGGCCCAGCTCGCGCACAAGAGCGGCGAATTCACCGTGGATTTTGTGCGGCAGCCGGGCGGAGAACCGGCGCCGCTGAAAAACGATGCGACTCCCGAAGAAAAGGCGATTTTCAATGCGGCTGAATCCCAGTGGGAAATAAAATTAAAAATGGCACTGGAAAAACTTTCTTCCGCTTCCCTGAAAAATTACGACGGCGTGATTTTTGCAAGCACGACGGGTGATCTGCCGATTCCCGACAAACAGGGATTTCTGGACTGGATCAAGGCGGGTCACGCCTTCATCGGCATCCACGCGGCGAGCGATACGTTTCATGGCTGGCCGGAATTTATTGAAATGCTCGGCGGCGAGTTTCAGCATCATGGCCCGCAGGTGGGCGTGGTATGTTTGAACGAGGATCGCCAAAACCCGGCCACGGCGGTTCTCGGCAAAACCTGGACAATCCAGCAGGAGGAGATTTATCAGTTCAAAAATTATGACCCGGCGAAAGTGCATGAGCTGCTCATTCTGGACAAGAATCCAGAAAATGGTTCGACCGGACATTTTGCCGTTTCCTGGTGCAAACCGTATGGCGCGGGAAAAGTTTTTTACACCTCGCTCGGCCATCGTGAAGACATCTGGGATGGTGACCCCAACATTCCCAATCGGAAAAATTCTATTGAGATCAGCAAGGCGTATCAGGCGCACGTTCTTGGCGGGATCGAATGGGCGCTGGGTCTTGAACCTGATGCAACTGCTCCGAAGGCCTCTGCGCAGAACGCTGTGCCCATCATGCAAAGCAAAGCGATGCCCTAAAGCAGAGAGTCAGGCAGCTCCCGACAGATAGAGGCCTTGATACGTCAATATTGAGACGCGAACCCGCGGATGAAGTGACGCCGGAACGAAGTTTCGAGCGGCGCTGGGTTTTGACTTTGCTGGACGAAGTTCTCAAACGGCTTCGGACGGAATACGAGCAGGAGGGAAACGCGGAACTGTTTGTGGAATTGAACCCCTGTCTCGTCGGCGACCGCACATTGCTGCCTTACGCGGAACTTGCGAAGAAGCTGGCCCTCAGCGAAAGCGCCGTGAAATCGGCGGTGCACCGGTTGCGTCAGCACTACCGGAAATTACTGCGGGATGAGATCGCACAAACGGTCGCCGAACCGGGCGAGGTGGACGAGGAGTTACGGCATTTATTTGCCGTGCTGGCCAAAAAAGGGTGAGCCTTTGACTTGGGTTGTTGGATGGTTGCTTTCGATTTTATCGTGCAACCTTGGGCAACTATTTCTTAAGTAAAGGGTGGAAGGGAACATCGTTATGGATACGAAACGCATTTGCCCTGGTTGCCAGAAACCTCTGCCGCCCGACGTGCCGTTGGGATTATGCCCGGAATGTCTCATCAAGGCCGGCTTCAACACCGGCACTGAACCGGGCGACGAAAACACGGGCTTTATTCCTCCGCCGGTCGAGCAAATCGCTCCACTGCCGACCACCGCGCGCGGATTGTCGAATTCTTGGGATTCGACCCAGCGGTAGTGATTCCAACTCGAGCCTCGTCAGGCCTTCTTGTTGGGAATTTGCCACTGGATGCGAAGGGGAATCAAACGCCCTGACCAAAGAACATCCCAATAAAAAATCAACAGACGCTGCGACCTTCCGAACCCTCCCTGATAACCCCTGTCAGACGGCTCCATTGAAATAGGCGGGGTTGATGCGGTTGCCATTGTCCATGTCGATAGTGCCGCCGGGCAGAGCATTCGTCAGAACCTGTACAAATTAGGTTTTTTCTTTCTCCCTTATTGGTCCAGCAGTTCCCGCACTTTGCGCGCCAGCGCTGACGGTGTGAACGGTTTTTACGGAATGGCCACGCGGGGGCTCAGCACTTCCTGATGAACGAGGGCGTTCTCGGTGTAAGACAGACTAACCCATAACCTGGCCCGCAAAAGCGAAGTCACGTCAGGGACGGCGCTTGGCGCACAAAGATACCGCAGAGGGCAGGAATCTGCACATTGCTTAGGGCACCATTCAATGTTCGAGCGAAAGGTCCCTCGGAACAGCGCTGCCCGACAGAGGGCCGTCGGCACATTGAACTTCGTAAAGGTTCACGACGCCGGCGGCCTTCCTGGCTTTGTTTTGAACTTCCTTGTGGTGATGCGCCACAAATTTGGCGATCACCACGCGGCGGCCCGCCAAGAATTGTTCGACTGCCAGGTTGTGCTTCATGTTTTTCCTGTTGGCTTGATGCGAAAACACGTCCCGAACCAGTGAGCCATCTCAACCCGGTCGAAAATCCGGAGGGCTTTACGCGTTACGGCCGCAACTTGGAAATGACCCTTCACCAGATTTGACGCCGTTCCGTACTCTATATCCGGCGGGGGAGGGCCCAGGTTAAAGTTTTTGCAGGCGGAAGAATTGCTGTTTTCCGAAGATCGACATGAGGACCGAAGCCTGGTTGCCGCTTACACTCGGAGGTTGCGGAACGCCCGACCAGGAAGCGGCCGGACCAAGGGCGGAGCTCGATTGAAGCTGATAGCCCGTGACGAAAGCGGGTGACCAGGAGATCAGCACATTCGTGCCCGCCGGCGCGATGGCCAACTGAGCGATCGGAGTTGTCAGCAACTCGGTGATTTGTGTGGACCACACGTCGGAGTTGACCGGATCGGACGGATACATCTGTATAGTCCAGAAACGTGACGGATCGGACGGATCCACCGAAGTCGCACTGTAATCGCCCCACCGGCTGGGCGGGGTGCCATTGAGCAGTTCATCATCGCCGTGGTAACTGACGACTCCGGATTGCAGCAGGATCAGATTGCCGAAAGTTGTCGTGTGGCCTGTCATCTGGCCCACGATGGCGTAGCAACTGACGAACGTGGCGAGGCCCGAACCGTTGCAGCCAATGACCACCGTGCCATTGGTGTTCGCCGCGATTGAGGGGAAGAACAGGTCGAGATTCGGATCTGTGATCGTGCCGGATTCGAGGACGACAAGATTCGTGGCATTGATCCGGTGCCAACGAATGGCAATCCGCCCGTTCCATTCGGTATTATGGACGGCGTAAAGAATTCCGCCCACCGCATAGACCTTGGCGCTCAATCGGGCATCGTTGGCGGCCAGAGCCGTGGTGCTGTCCGGCTGCAACGCGGCGAACATCGGCGCGGACACGTCGGGATCGAACGGCACGACGTACGGACTCACCGTGATGCGGGTGGAAGGGGTCAAGGTTGCCGCTCCCGGCGCCGCCGCATTCTGCACGGCAAAGCTCACGAGGTTGGAATGCGGGCTGGTGTCGGTCCCGATGTCGCCGGTGGCCAGGACGGTCCCGCTGCTGCTGCCATCCCAGCAAGTGACCGGTTGCAGCACCTGGCCGCGGTCGCTGTAGCTCATCACGCCAAATTCGGTGCGGTTGTCGAATATCGGCGGGTTGGCCAGTAAATCCGCTTTCGGAAATGACACCAGTGAAGGCCCGACCGGGTTATTATTGGCGTCAAACATATCGCCCGAGAGATACACGCCTTGGCTGTCCACGCCCAGGGTGGGAAAATCAGCAAAGTAACTGTTCACCGGGTCAGCATCGAAGGACACGCCGTTCCACGGGCCGGTTGGATCGGCGGTCTCGGAGACGGCCAGCAAGAAGTGATTCGCGGTGAGTGTGCCGTCCAAGGCCTCGCTCAATTCGTCCACATCCACTTGCGAGGCGAACCAACGCTGCGCGGTCGAGTCATAGATGATCCGCGGGTCGCTCACGTCCCAAAGATCGGCCACATCCACTCCCACCCCGGCATTCGCCCAGAAATCCAGGTCGGTAATTCTTTCCACGCGATGGCCATTGGTTTTGGTGTAAACACAAAACATCCCGTTGATGAATTCCACAAAGTGATTCGGGCCGACCGCGCCGTTGGGGTCCGGTGGAATGGCCGCCGAATTGGTGGTGTAGCCTCCATAGGTGGTCCCTGTAAAATTCTGCCCGATTTGAACCACGGCGCCCGCTGGCGACCCAACGGCAACCAAGAACAGCAGCACTGTGAGAATGCTTGCCAGGGAGGGCACCACGTGTTTCGAAACAGCCATGCTGTTGGAGTGTCAGGAACCTCACCCCAAACAAACGTTTGTCAATGGCGGCGGAATCACTTTGTCAAGCGGGATGGACTTGCGTCAGAAGCGACCGAAATATCGGGTCAAGTCTCAACATCCAACAATGGGTGTTTGAGGGGTTCGACAGCTCTCCGCAACGTTTTCTCCCGCAGCAGATGTTTCTCGGCTGTCGAGGTGTTCGCGGCGCAGTCGTAGATCAGCACCGTGTCCTCCCACTGGACGATTCTGCATGGAAAGACCACGTTCGGCACGAAGCCTGCCGCGCGTTCGCCGCGGTTTTTAGCGGATCAACCCATCTCGCGCCAGGAGCTACTGCAATGGTGGACCACTCTCGGGAACTGCCCGATAGAATCGCATCGAGTCGGCAGGGGCGTCTGGATCAACGAAGTCAATCGATCCTTCAATCACCTGATTTGCACAGATGGGGTCCAGTTGACCAGGTTCGTCCAATAGTCCACGTGGAACCAGGCGCCATCCGGTCCGGTCGCGCTGAGATGGAACTCGTAGGCTTTCTGCCGATCCCCTAACACCGGCTGGCAAAGCAACTGCCCAGCAGGGGGGTGTAGATCACCGCGCTGCGTTCGCCCGCCGCAGGATGGCCCGCGAACAACCAGTTCTTCTTTTTATGGCGAAACAGCCGGACTCGCTGTACCCATTTTTTTGACGATTCGGCATGGCCTGATTTGCCAAGAAGCCTGATTTATTGGCAAATAGCTGCTTCGGGGTGCTCCTGGTTGCAGTGAAGGCCGAAAGTGTCAGACGTGTATAACATCTATATTTGACGGGTATTTAGGCATCTTTTCTCGGAAAAGAAGGAGGTGGATTGGCCGGGGCTTGAACCAGTGGGCAACGGCTCTGTGAGCCGCAGCGCGTCTGAAAACCCAGACGCTCTGGAATCTTCCCTCGCGCCTCGCGTTGCCAACGTTGCTGCGAGCCACAGGCTCGGAGACAAGACAT
>PLQC01000037.1 GCA_003159675.1 Limisphaerales bacterium | reverse complement strand
CCTATCACTCCGGTTCGCACCCGGCGGACACAGCCGCGCTCCACAACCCTCAAAAGGCATTCCGCGAGGCGTTGACGACCAAGACACAGTTGAGGCCGCCAAACGGATTGCCAACCCGGAAACGGGGTCGGTCCCGGCAAACAGGTATTTGAAGGCAACGAGCAGAGGATTGGCGGCGATGGCGCGAGAGATATGTCAATGCCCGTTCACCGGGACCCCTATTTGAATGCGAGGTTCGCGTCAACAATGACGCAATCCGCGTTCATCGTTCAGGCGGCGGAATGAACTTCTCCTTGTTGGCGGCCCACCAATCGGCCTTCGTTTCCTCGGCCAAAGGGTCTGCTTCCTTTTCGGTTAAACGGCTGCGTTGGGCGATCTCCTCCAGCCGCAACCAATCCAGAAACGCATTCAACTGCTTCGGCGGCACGGCGTCCTTGGGAATCGTCACCCGCACGTCCGTGTTTGTTTTTTCCATCGTTATCATGACCTCAGTTCAGCCTCCCGCCTTGGCGGCAAGCCCTGCGTCGCCCTCCGTCGCCAAGATTCAACCGCCGCAGGAGAACGCAGGGAGTGCGGGCTTCCGGCCTTTTTGCGGCAACCTCATCTGCGTCCATCTGCGAGGTGGTCAAATATCCGCCTTGAGGGTGCGCCGAACGAACAACTGGGAGTTCTTGACGCCTCGATGGAATCTGCTACCAAGCACATGAGTTGAACTGCTGTCACGTGGATGCACGACTCAGATGCGCTAATCCCTACAGCCAGAAAGGAAGCAGGAGAATATGCCGGACCGAATTCAACGCTACGGCTGGATCCCAGACCTGCCGGACCATCGTGACCAGCTCTACTCGGCACCCGCCGCCGGGCTGGAGGTATTGCCGCCACGGGTGAATCTCACGCCGGTCTGCCCGCCGGTTTACAATCAGGGGCAACTGGGCAGTTGCACCGCCAATTCGATCGGCGCCGCTATGGAATTCGAACAGATGAAACAGAAACTGGCGGACGTGTTCGAGCCTTCACGGCTCTTCATTTATTACAACGAACGGGCGATGGAAGGCACGGTGGATTCCGACAGCGGCGCGCAAATCCGCGACGGCATCAAGTCGGTGGCCAAGCAGGGCGTCTGTGCGGAACCCCTGTGGCCGTACCAGATCGAGAAATTCAGAGCCCGGCCCCCAAAGAAATGCTACGACGCGGCGCTCGGACATCGCGTGGTGTTGTATCAACGGCTGGTCCCCACCCTCAATCAGCTCCGCGCCTGCCTGGCTTCCGGGTACCCGTTCGTATTCGGGTTCACGGTCTATGAGAGCTTCGAATCGCCGACCGTGACAAAGACGGGCCATGCATCGATGCCGGGGCCGGCCGAGCCGGCCATCGGCGGCCACGCGGTGATGGCAGTCGGTTACGAGGATTCGAAACAATGGTTCATCCTGCGAAATTCCTGGGGACCAAATTGGGGGATGCACGGCTATTTCACGCTGCCGTACACCTATTTGATCAATTCGCAACTCGCGGACGATTTCTGGACGATCCGGCTGGTCTGAAGCGGCCGGCCAGTCAACATCCCGCGGACCGCAACAGCGCGCGGAGAGCGCGACGGACACGCCGGTCCGGCGACGTGAGCCCGGCCCTTTTGGGATGCTTCAGCCGGGGCAGAACATGAACCCGCTGCGGACCGAGCCTTTCGGCGAGGAGCCCCGGATTGCTTAGGCTGGAGCGGTCGGATCGTTCCGGTGACACCAGCATGATCCGGGCGCGGCGGGAAACAGGGGGAGGCAGAGCCGCCAACACCAGCAGCGTTTGATTGATCGCGCCCAGCCGGTTCGGACAGACCACGATCGGCGTGGCATCCAGCGCGAGGATCAGATCCCGCGAATCGAAGTTTTCCCCGAGCGGACTGAGCAACCCCCCAGCGCCTTCCACGAGAACGGTCTGGAACCGCTTTTGGACGCGGCGCACCCGGGCCAAAACCTCCGTCAGTTTCAACGTTCGCCCTTCCTGCCGGGCCGCAAGCAGGGGCGCCTGCGGGGATCGGAAATGCCAGGGATTGATTTCATCCAGTGTGAGCGCGGCTCCCGACGCCGCGCACAACCGGCGGGCATCGTCACGATCCCCGGAGCAAACCGGTTTCAGCGCCGCGACGGGAACGCCGGCGTCACGCAAATGGCCGGCCAACAGGCAGGCCAGCACGGTCTTGCCCACGCCCGTGTCCGTGCCCGTGATGACGAAAATGGAGCGCTTCACCGGGTTATCCAATACCAATCGGCATCGGCAGGCGATCACAAAGAACCATTTGCTTTGGGCGGAGGCGAAGGTAGATTGTGTGCGAAATCAGCCCTTTGTGTTTATGAGCAAACTCGTGGATTCGACCGATCGCGGTCTGGTGGATTACCTTCATTTCGGAGCGGTGTTTGTGGGATTTATTCTCACCCTGGCGGGAATCATCGCCACGACGCCCGGGTTGGCCGCCCTCGGCCTGCTGATTCTCGCTCTTGGCCTTGCCTGGTTTCTGGTTCGGAATTGACACCCCGGCGGCGGCGGGAGGCGAGGCTCAGGAGCGGGGTTAAATTCGAGGCATCCGCCGCAGCGGGTTGGCAGGTCGATGATGCCCGGGAGCTTGTTCCGCGCGTGAGATGGCTTGGCGCGCTGCGGCTGGTCCTCGGAGGACACAGCCGCGCTCCACAACGTTACGGACCGCGACTGTGTGCGAAGCACCAGTCGCTGCGCCCGGGCATTGGCACCGCGCAGTGGGACTATCCCCCGGCCTTCCCCCGTTCCCATCGTGCTGCGGCTGGTCCTCGGCGGACACAGCCGCGGTCCGGTGTGCGTTTGCACCCTCGCTTCCGACGCGGACACCCAACTGGCATCCGCATTGGCCTTCGACCGGGCTTGACGCGGGCGGTCTGCTTTCCTACCGTTTCCAACTCGCTGAATGGCGCGGTGCAAGCCCGTCATCCGGACTTTTTTCAGCGATCAACGGAAAGGTTTGAGTGTGAATGTAACGGTTGAAAATCTGGCCCCGTGCAAGAAGCTGGTGCGGGTGGAAGTCGAAGCGAAGGCGGTGGACGAAACATTTGATTCCGTCACCAAAGACTTCCAAAAGCAGGCCGCCCTGCCGGGGTTCCGTCCCGGCAAGGCGCCGCGCGACATGGTGCTGAGGAAGTACGAAAAGGACATCCAGGACGAAGTCAAAAGGAAGCTGATTTCGGATGCCTACCACAAAGCGGTCGAGGAACAGAAGCTGGAGGTCCTGGGCCGTCCGGACATCGAGGAAATCCAATTCAATCGCGGTCAGCCGCTGCTGTTCGCCGCCACGATCGAAACCGCGCCGGACTTTCAGTTGCCCGAATACAAGGGACTGCCCGTCAAGCAGGAGTCGCGCTCCGTCACCGATAAAGACATGACACGCGCCCTGGATGCGTTGAGGCAGCAGCGGGTGGACTTCAAAACCGTCGAGCGCGCGGCGCAGGCGGCCGATATTGCGGTCGTGAATTACACCGGCACATGCGACGGCAAACCCATCACCGAAATCGCCCCCACGGCCAAGGGCCTGACCGAGCAGAAGAATTTCTGGGTGGAGATGCTGCCGGGTTCGTTCATTCCCGGGTTTGCCGACCAGCTCACCGGCGCCAAAGCCGGGGACAAGCGGACGGTCAACGTGGAGTTCCCCGCCGACTTCGTGACGCCGCAGCTTGCTGGCAGGAAAGGGGTTTACGAAGTGGAGGTGGTCGAGGTGAAGGAGAAGATACTGCCGGCGCTCGACGATGAATTTGCCAAAGCGTATGGGGCGGAGAATATGGAAAAGCTGCGCGAAGGCGTCCGCCATGACCTGGAAAACGAATTGAAGTACAGCCAGAGCAAGAACGTTCGCTCGCAACTGGTGCGCGCCTTGCTCGACCGCGTCAGCTTCGAACTGCCGGAATCGGCGGTGGCGCAGGAAACGCGCAACGTGGTTTACGATATCGTCCGCGACAACCAGAAGCGGGGAATCTCCCGGGCGCAGATCGAGCAGGAAAAGGAGAGGATCTACACGGCCGCAACGCGCGGCGCCAAGGAGCGGGTCAAGGCCGCGTTCCTGATGCGGAAAATCGCGGAGAAGGAAGACATCAAGGCTTCGCAGGAGGAAATCTCCCAGCGCATCGGCGCACTGGCGACGACATATCAGATCCCCCCGGAAAAATTCGTGAAGGACCTGCAGAAGCGGAATGGCGTGATGGAAATCTACGACCAGGTGATGAACGAGAAGGTCATGGATTTCCTGCAGCAGAACGCCAAAATCGAAGAAGTGCCCGCGGGAACGCTGTCTCCGGAACCGGTTCCTGCCGCCAGCGGCAATCCTTGAAGTTCTACTGCGTCCGTCCAAACTTCTTTTCCAATTCGCGAAAGTTCATCTCGATGAGCGTCGGCCTTCCGTGCGGACACGTATAAGGCATCGCGCAATGGCGCAAATCCTCGACCAGATTCTCCAATTCCCGGCCGGCCAGCGGATCATTGGCTTTGACGGCATGGCGGCAGACGGTTTTGGCGACGGTGTGCTCGCCCAACCGGATCGAATTCACCCCCTGGCCGGCGGCTTTGAGTTCGTCCACCAGCTCGAGCACGAACCGGCGCGAGTCGGACACTTTCACAAACGGCGGCAGTGCATCCAGGAGAAACGTGTGTTCGCCGAACTCGCTCAAGCCCACGCCCAGCCGGGTGAGCACGGCCAGTTGCTCGCGCAGAAACGTGGCGTCCCGTGCGGACAGTTCGACCGTTTCCGGCAACAGCAGCTTTTGCGACGGCGCCAGGTCGCTTTGTTCGAGCCGGTTCAACATTTGCTCGAACAAAATCCGCTCGTGCGCCGCGTGCTGATCCAAGAGCACCAGACCGCGGTCCGATTCGAGCACGACGTAGAGCCTGCCGATCACTCCCACCAGGCGAAGCGGGACGTTGAGCAAGGGAACAGGATCCGCGGCCGGAGCACGCAAGTCCGGCGTCGGAACCCGGACGGCGGACGCTGGAAGTGCGGCGCCTGGGGCCGGCGAGGGGGAGCCCGGAAGCGTCGGGGCGGGCGCCGGCGATGACCTGAATCCGATGGGCAGCGCCGGTTGCGGCGCCGGTTGCGAGGCTGCCTCCGCCGTCGCCCGTGTCAACGCCGGCGGAAAATCCGGCAACGCTCCTTGTTCTGCCGGCGCGGGAGACGGCCGTGGCGTTGGCGGAGAAAATCCCGCTTCCGGCTGTGGATCTCGAGCCTCGGGCTTCGGGCTTCCGCCCTGGGGTTGCCGCCCCCCATGAAACGCCAGCAACGTTTCCCGCACCGCCTGCGCAACGAGCCGGCGCACGTCACCTTCGCGGTGGAACTTCACCTCGCGTTTCGCCGGATGGATGTTCACGTCCACGCCCGCGGGATCCATTTCCAGGAATAAACAGCAGACCGGGTAACGTCCCTTCATCAACGCGGTATGGCAGCCTTCGAGCAACGCGAAATTGAGCCCGCGGTTCTCCACAGGCCGGCGGTTGACGAACACGTGCTGGTCTTCGCGGGTCGCCCGCGAAACACCCGGCGCGCCGATGAACCCCCACAAGCGAATTTGCGATTGGCGATTGGCGATTGGCGATTGGACGGAGGCTTCGTTGGTTTCATCCTGCATTTGCGGATCCGAAAATGTCCCGGTGAAGTCAACGGCCAGGAGTTTCTGGTCGTTGCCGTGCAGCGCCCGCAGGCGTTCGCGCAAGGCCGGCAGACGATCCGCGATCCCGGGACCGGATGCCAGGGCGGGAAGCTGCCAGACAAGGCGGCCATCCTTCTGGAATGTGAAGGCCACCTCGGGATGCGCCAGCGCCGCCAGCGTCAGGTAATGTTGCACGTGCGCAGACTCGGTCTCCTCGGTGCGCAGGAATTTTCTGCGGGCCGGCAGGTTGAAAAAGAGCTGGCGCACCTCCACCGTGGTTCCCGGCGCGCTTCCGGCCGCCTTGACCTCGAGGATCTTTCCGCCGCTGATGACGATTTGTGTGCCTTCGACCGATTCACCTTCGCGCTCGCGCGTCGTGAGGGTAAAGCGGCAGACGCTGGCGATGCTGGGCAACGCCTCGCCGCGGAAACCCAGGGTGGCGATCGATGCAAGGTCTTCGGCGCGCCGGATCTTGCTCGTGGCGTGGCGCTCGAGACAGAGCAGCGCGTCGTCCCGGCTCATGCCCAGACCGTCGTCCGCGACGCGAATGAGGCTGCGTCCCCCGGCCTGGATGTCGATGAGAATGCGAGTCGCCTCGGCGTCGAGCGAGTTCTCCATGAGTTCCTTCACCACGCTGGCGGGGCGCTCGACCACTTCGCCGGCGGCGATCTGGTTGGCGACCTGCTCGGGAAGAAGACGGATGCGGTTCATATCATGTGTCGGGCATCAGGCATCGCGCATCGCGGATCCGGGAGGCGGTCATTTGGGCAACGGCAGCGCAAAGCAGAAAACGGCTCCGCCTCCCGGCCTGTTCCGAGCCCAGATCCGGCCATGGTGGTCTTCGACAATCCGCTTGGAGATGGACAGGCCCAATCCGGTCCCGTGCGCTTTGCCGTAGGTGGCAAACACCTCGAATAATTGGCCGGCAATCTCGGGCGCGATACCCGCGCCGGTGTCTTCGATTTCGGTGACCAGGTCGTTTCCCTCGACGCGAAATCGCACGAAAATGGTGCCCCCATCGGCCAGGGCATCCGTTGCGTTGTGGATGAGGTTGTCGAAGACGCGGCGAAGACGTTTTGGGTCGAACGCCATCCTCACGGCAGCGGGCGGCACTCCCGATTCGAGTTTGACTCCCCGGAGTTCCACCTCCGGGCGGATTTCATCGAGCACCTGCCGTGCGAAGGCGGAATAATCCGCCACCCCGAGCACGTAATCCGCGCGGGACCCCTGAGTGAACTCGAGAATTTCGCCGATCAGATCGCTGATCCGATCGACCTGGTCGCGGATGGTTGCGGCGGCTGTCTGGCGCGACTCCGGGGTGGACCGCTGCAACGCGGCCATTTCCGCCGAAAGGCCGATGATGTTGAGCGGATTTTTCAGGTCGTGGATGATCGATCGAGCGAACCGGCCGATCACCGACAGCCGTTCCGCCTGCAGCATTTCCTGGATATAACGCTGGTTGAACTCGCGCAGGCGCTGGCTGATTTCGCGCAGGAGTTCGAGGGCAAGGACCGGCGATCGCTGAACCATCGCCAGCAATTCGTCGCGCGGGATGAAATACGCGGCACTGTTTTGGGCCGCCCTGGCGGTGGCCGAGCGGGGCTTCAATTCAAGCACGGCCATTTCGCCGAACAATTCTCCGGGATGGACCTGCGCGATGACGCGTTCGGTGTTATTGGCGACGCTGGCGGAGATTTCCACCATGCCATCCTTCAGCATATAGACGCCATCGCCCGGGTCGCCTTCCTTGAAGATGGGCTGACCGGGTGAAAAGGCGAGTTCCTGCGCTATTTGGCCGAGTGCATTCAATTCGACGGCGTTCAGATTGCGGAAGAGCTTGCTGGTTTCCAGCGTGACCATGCCCGAACTTTAGGATAAAAACCGGGCTCGTAAAGCACAGAGAGTGATTCCGTGATTCCCGCACGAAGGCGTGGCAAGCTTGACGTGATCTGCCCGGAAAACTAGTCTGTGAGTCCGGCCGGTGGTCGTAGCTCAGCCTGGTTAGAGCCCCAGATTGTGGATCTGGCTGTCGCGGGTTCAAATCCCGTCGACCACCCCACTCCATCGAGGACTTTCACAAAACCTGCGGATCTGGCCCTAATCCTGCCGATGGCTTGCCATGATTTGTCATTCCGCCTGATTCCCCACGCAAGTCGTGGAGCGATCGTTCGCAAGTCGCGCATGCGATGCCCTGTTGGGGATTCCCATCCCGGTTCTTATTGCCGCAAATGTATTGAGCTGAAACCATTTTATTGATCTAACAATTTCTCTGTGTAGGCTGTTGCGCCGGTGAAGCATCCTTTGACTGAGAAATGAAGCCGCATGCACTCCGCAGCCGGGCCAGCCGTTTGCAAGCCTCCAGGATCGTCCTTGCCGTTCTCTCCTGCCGGCTTGTGTGTGCCCTGTCAGCCGCCGCCGAGGACACAAACAACCCGCCCGACAAGGACGACTATAATCTGTTCAACCCGACACCGGACGAATACATGCGGGAATTAAGTCCCGACCGGCCGGACAAAACCGAATGCCCATACACCGTGGATGCCGGTCATTACCAGGTGGAAATGGATTTTGCGAATTTCACTCACGATCGAACGGACGGCACGACCACGCGGGCGTGGAACGTCGGCCCTGTCAATTTCAAGGCAGGTTTGCTCAATCATATCGATGTCCAGTTTGTTTTCGACAACTACCTGCATGTTCGCACGGCAAACCAGGCGGCGGGCACGACCGCGACCCAATCGGGCATTGGCGACTTCACCACCCGGTTGAAAGTGAATCTTTGGGGCAATGACGGTGGTCAAACCGCGTTCGCGCTCCTGCCGTACGTCACTTTTCCAACCAGCACCGACCATCTCGAGGACAACGCAGTCGAGGGCGGTGTCATTCTTCCACTGGCGGTCAAATTGCCGGCCGACTTCGAGATGACGTTGGAAACCGCAGCCAGTTTCACGCGGAATGAGGATGACAGCGTCTATCACGAGGAGTTCGTAGCCTCGGCCAGTGTTGATCACCGCCTCATCGGGAATTTAAGCGGCTATATGGAATTCTTCAGCGACTTCAGCACGGAGCGCCATTCAACCTGGGTGGGGACAGTGGATGTCGGTCTGGAATATGCCGTGACCAGGAATGCGCAGCTTGACTGCGGCTGCAACATCGGCGTTACCCGCGCGGCGGACGACGCGAATATTTTTGCCGGCATCACCGTGAGGTTTTGACACTGATCCAGGCTAAGTTTGCTGAGGAAGCCATCGCAACTGTCCGGCTTGCGGAGTGCCAGACTTCCAGTCGCTTCGGAAATCTCAATGGTCCACAGAGCAGCCGCCGGCACAACAGGCCGCCGCGCAAAAGCCGCCGGTTCAGCAACCATGGGCCCAGGAACCGTGGGTTCAACCAACATCGACGCCACAGCAGCCGGCGCGGCCATTGCCACCGCAGTTCCAGCCCCCACAGCCAACGGCTCAACAACCGCCGGCTCAACAACCACCTGCTCAACAACCGCCGGCGCAACCGTTGATGCAGCCGCCGACACCCCAAGCGCTGCCGGCTCCGCCATCGGTGGTCCCGCAGATACCAGTTCAGCAGGCGCCGTCCCTGACGGTGCAGCCGGTAATCCAGATGTCCTCAGCAACCAACGAGCTTCCGTCGGCGGCGGCGGCGGGCGCGGTTCACGCGGACAAGGCTGTCGGCGCTCCGGCATCCACCAACGAGCTCCTGCTGGCGGCCACGCGAGGCGATCGGGTGGCGCAATACAGGCTGGCCCAGGCCAGCGATCAGGGGCTGGGTGTTCCCACGAATGCAGTGGAAGCGGTCAACTGGTATCGAACGGCGGCGGAGCAAGGCTACGCCGAAGCGGAGTTCAAACTAGGAACGCTTCTTCATTCCGGCGGGGACGGTTTGGTCAGGGACGAGGCGGGGGCGGTTTCGTGGTATCGCAAGGCCGCGGACCAGGGTTTTGCCGGCGCTGAATTCGCGTTAGGCATTTGTTACGGACACGGAGAAGGGGTGCCGACAAATATTCAAATGGCGGTCCAATGGATTGAAAAGGCGGCGGAGCAGGGTTTGCCGCGAGCCCAGTATCTGACCGGCAAGGCTTATGAGAAGGGATTCGCTGGCTGTGGCGGACGGCAACCTGCATGCCGAGATGAATTTGAGAAGCCTGTTGCCCAGGCTGACGGAAGAGCAGATTTCCATGGGGAAGGCCCGGGCGTCGCTCTATTCACCCAGGAAATCGGACGAACGTTCCGATCCGGTGGAATTCAAGTGAGCGGAGGGGTCAGGGATTGGAGACCCGCAGCCGGATGAAGCGGGAGGTCGCGGCGGGCACCGGCGTGTTGTCCCGCACCACGAGTTGCGTCGCGGTATTGGTCACCGTCACGGTGTTGGGCGGACCGGATACCCAGCTTAACAGGTTGCTCGAGACTTCAACGATGTAGGTGATGTCGGCCGGCTGCGTCGCGCGGTTGACGGTCAGGGTGAGGTAACTCTGGCCGCTGAACGTCTGCAGGCTCCCGGAAGGCAACTGGGCGGGAGTCGTCGCGGTGAACGGATTCAGACCCAGGGCGTACTTCATCAGATTCGGCACCGCGTCGCCAGCCGGGCTGGCACCATTGGCGCCCGCGCCGACATTCGAGGGGTTTCCAAACCAGGTATTCCGCCATAGTTGCAACGGTGTCAGCGTGGTCGTGTCGAGCAGGCCGAAGACACCGACGCCGGCTGTCGTCCCGACATAGACGCGGGCGCTGGCGATGGTGGGCGTAATGAACTTGTTGCCGGTGCCGAAGTGGTCCCGGCCACTGGAAACCATGGAGCTGTTGTAATACTCCTTTGCGAGATTGGTGGCGGCGTAGGCGTGGAGGACCGCCGGCGAATTGTTCTCGGCGGCCCACACGATGCCATTTGAATTGCCGTTGGCGGAAATACTCGGGGTTGTGCCCGGATACGCGAACGTGCCGGCGGTTTGGGATGACATCGATGTCAACCGGGCGTTCACGAATGGGAACGCCTTGAGATGGTCGCTCACCGTCCCGTAATAAAGCGTGCCGTTGAAGTAGGCCGGCATCGACCAGGCGCCGCCGCTGATCGCCCCGCTGACCTGCTGATAGATCGCGGTGTCGTTGGTCGGATTGAATTTGCCCATGTTCGATCGGTCCACGAGATAAATGATGCTATCCTTGCCGGCGCCGACCGCGAGCTGGCGCGTGTTTGCCTGCGCGTCGATCATGTCCGGGAGCACCAGCTCGCCACCGGACCCGAGGTCCGTGTCGATGGCGCTTTCGCTGACGGTATTGGACATCGTAAAGTAGTCCGCGACGGCGAGCACATGGCTCGTGGTGGAGAGTTTCATGAATGCGTTTCCATAATCGCCGTGGATCGGGAATCCGTTCGTGAGCGTCGTGTCAAACGTTCCGTTGCCGGCCAGGAAATAGATATTGCTGACGGCATCGGCGGCGAGGCCGTCGCCGCTCATCCAGACGGCCGCCTCGTTTCCATTCGGCGTGATATTCAGCACACTGGTCTGGGCCAGCGTGTGCTCGTCGTAACCCATGATCCAACCCGTATAGGGCCGGATGTCGCAATGGGACGCCCAGGCGGTGTACACCACGCCGCCCAGGAGAAGCAGTCCCGGCCGTTCCTTGTATTGGGCTGGATCGAACACGACGTTCGTGCCGTCGCTGTTGTCACCCGAGCCCGGGTAGGTGGCGGTGACGGTCACCGGAGGGACCACGTCGGCGAGGGTGGCAAGGTCGAGCGCGTGCAAACGTTGAAAATAATTGCCGCCGCCGTCCTTGCTCATGGCCACGACAAACAGGGTGCCACGGGTCCCGAGCGTCCGATCGATCGCCGGCGTGGCGGTGACACCAATCTCCGGCGTGACCTGGTCGCACCCGCGGGCGTCGGAGGGAGTTTCACCGCCGGCGAGAAGGGTCACCTGCCGAAAAAGATTGGTGCTGTCGGCGTCGAAGCAATAAACACTGTCATGCTCGGTTGCGACGATCAGGACGTTGTGCTGGCCCTTGCCGGGGATTGAAACGCCCGCGGCATAAAGCGGCTGGGCATCCACCTTCCCGTCCACGTTCAGAATCCACAGCCTGCCAAAGTGGTTGGTGACGACGTTGGCGGGCGCCAGAATGGTTTCGTTCAGGGTCTGACCGGTGCGGGCGTTGTCGTTATGGTATGTCAGAACGTCGGTGCTCTGTCCCTGCGCGGAAGATTCCGGCGAAGAGAAGAACAACAATAAGAGTGACAAACCCATCACGAGACGCGCCGCCATCCGGAGGTTTATTGAATTATCACCGGGGGCGGGTTGTGCCTTGTTTGCCCGCTCACGGCATGGGAGTACATCTTGCGTATTCATGTAAACGTGGGAATCTACCTCCGAACCGGACGTCTGCAACCAACTCTTTGTCACTATTTGTCTGCGAACGGTTCGAGAAGGGACAACGCGCGGCGGGATCGGGACCCTTCCGGCCGGCGCAGCGGGTCAACGCCGGTCGCAGTTCATTGGCCTTTCGGCGAAAGCCGCCTGGGCGTTGCGGCGGATCGGGCGCCGGCGGCTTTCCGGGCTTCGACTTCCTTTTTCAATTCATCCAGATCCCGGCGCAGGTCGCGATTCCGCCTTTCCAGGTCCTCCACTTCCTGGCGCAGGTTTTTGAAATCGTCCGACGGTTTGCGCCCCGCGCGCAGCCCGGCGACGGCCTGTTCCGCCGCCGCCTGTTCCGGGCTGCTGGTGGATGCGCTTGCAAGTTTCTCCAGAATGGCGATGGCTTTCGGGTCGCCGAGCGCGTCGAGCGCGCGGATGGCTCCCCGCCGGACGTTCCTTCTTTTATCGTTCATGTAGCCGGTCAGGAATTCCTCCACGCCATCCCTTTTTTCCTCGTTCCGCGCCAGGTAACCCAGCGTTCCCAACCCCTGCGCCAGGCCGCTGGAGGTGAAGTCGGCTTCGCGTTTCCGGAGCGTCTCCTCCAACGGGCCGACGAACACGGGATCATCCTGCGATCGCATGGCGTCGATGGCAGCGTCGGCCAGTTCGTTCCGATACGAATGTGAGTTCAGGAATTTCAGCACTGTGTCCTGCACCTCCGGGCGGGCGTAGCCGGCGATGGCAGCGAGGGCCGGGGCAAGAATGGCGGGGTTCTTCTCCTGTTCGAGCGTGTGCCGCGCGGACTCGAACGCGGTGTCACGATAGAACGCGCCGATGTCCATGACGACCCGCCCGCGGACCCGGGCATCGGGCTGGCGGGTGGAGGCCAGCAACGCCTCGAGCGCCTCGTCGGTATGGATGGAGCGCAACGCCTTCGAGGCTTCGACGCGCACGCCGAAAAACGGGTCATTGTCCAGCGTCTGCCGGAGTTCCGCGACTGATTCCTTGTCCCTTTTGTCGGCCAGTTGCGCGACCGCACCCAGCCGGCCGATCACGTCGCTCCGGTCCGCCAGTTGCGCGGACAGCATGGGCCCTGGAAGGTTGAAGGTGATTTTGGCGAGCAACGTGTAGTCGGGATCGAGCCGAACGATTTCGGGCGCGGACTCGAGCGGAAAGTAAAAATCCTCCTGCTTGTTTTTCACCCGGACGGCGCGGTCCTGCGTGCCGAATTTGCCCTTGAACCGGACCGTGAGCGGAACATTGAAGAGCAGAACCCTGTCGCTGAGCGCCTGCGTCTGCCGGATCGTGAGCTTTGCGAGTTTGGTTTTTTCGTTCCAGGTGTAACCGGCCTCGAGTTCGGGATAATGGGCGTGATAGGCCCACTGGTCGAAAAACTGGTCATAGGGCCGGCCGGAGAGCTCCTCGATGACGGCGCGGAGATCCTCGGTGGTGACGTTGCCGTATCGATGCCGCTCGAGATAGGTCCGGATGCACCGGCGGTACAGATCCGATCCGAGTTCCGAGCGCAGCATGTGGAGCACCCAGGCGCCTTTCGGGTAGGTGAGGTAGTTGAACATTTCACCCGGATCGTCGTATGCGCGGCGCACCATCGAATTGGTGTCGTTGACCGCGGGCAGGACCTGCCGGGCGGCTCCGTAAAGGCTGTAAAGCATCGAGTCACGGCCGTGTTTGCGGCCGTCGTAAAGTATCTGGTAATAGGTGGCAAACCCTTCATTCAGCCAGATGTGGCTCCAATCCTTGCACGTCACCAGGTCGCCGAACCATTGGTGCGCCATTTCGTGCGCGACAAGGGCCTCGCTGGTGTGGATGTTCTCCGTGGCGCCGGTGAACAGCGTGCGGTCGGTCAGGGTGGTGGCGCTGGTGTTTTCCATGCCGCCGGCCACGAAGTCATTCACGCAAATCTGGTAATACTTCGGCCACGGAAACGGCACGCCGATTTCCTCCTCGAAAAATTCCATGATGTCCTTCGTGTCGCGGAATGAATTGGGCGCCTCGTTGATTTCGGACGGCGGCGTGAAAAAGGCCAGCGCGACGTTGTTGTGGCGGTCTTCGATCTTTTCGAAACAGCCCGCGACGAGCGTGATCAGGTAATTGGCATGGGGCTGTTCCTGCGACCAATGAAACGCTGTCAAGCCGGTGGCCGGGTCCCTGTCCCGGGAGACCAGCCGCCCGTTGGAAATCGCCGTCATCCCGTCCGGCACGCGGCAGGTCACCTCCGAAGTGAACTTTTCGTTTGGCGAATCGAAGCATGGATACCAGTGCCGCGCTTCCACCTGCTCGCCTTGCGAGAACAAGTGCGTGTCGCCGGGCTTGTAACCCATCTCCGGCGTCCGGAAATAAATCCCCTGCGTCGGCTCGACATGATATGCGACCGTCACGCCGGCTTCCCTGCCCGCCGGGATCGGCTCGGCGAAGGTGATGATCAACTGGTCGGCGGTGGTTTGGTAGCCCTGGATTTTTTCAGTGGCGGTGACAGAATCGATGTTGAGTTCGACCGCGTCGAGCTTGATTTCATCGACGGGGTTGACGAGCGGCTTGAAGCGGAGCGCCGCGGTGCCCTTGAGGGTGCGTTGCTTGAAATCCGGCGTGATATCGAGCGCGAGGTGCAGGACCTCGACCTCGCGGTCGGGCGCGTACCGGAGAGGGTCCGGCGAATCCGGCGGCGCGAAAAACCGGGAGGACTTGGCGCATTCGACGGCGTCCGCGTCGTCCGCCTCCGCGCGGGCAACCGCGGTGAGGAGGCCGAGCGCTCCGAGGGGAAGCAGAAGCCAGGAAAGTTTGTTCATTGCGGCCGATGCCTTAACACAAATCGAGTCGTCAAGGAAAGTGCGGACTGAGCGGAGGAAGGGCCGTCCGAAGCAAGGAACCGATGCGCTTCTATCGCATCATCGCCGATCCGTAAGGCTTCCGGCCGGCGGATCCTTGAGTCGTGCGGGCAATTCCAGGGTAAAAGTGGCCCCCTTGCCCAGGCCGTCGCTGCGCACCAGAAGCGCGCCCCCCATCTCCCTGGCGGCGATGGCCCCGCTGTGCAGGCCGAAACCGTGGCCGTCCTTCTTCGTCGTAAATCCGTGGTTGAAAATCCGGGTCAGATTGTCGGAGGCGATCCCGATCCCGTTATCGGCGACGGAAATGCGGACCCGGTTGTCGGGGTCCATGCTCACGCCGAGGGTCAGGCAGCGCTCCGCGGCGTTGGAATCGGACAGGGCGTATTTGGCGTTGCTGATGAGGTTGACGAGGATTTGCAGGATTTTGTGTTTGTCCACGAGAACGTCGGGCACCGGGTCGAAGTTCCGGATCACGTGAACGTCGTGGTGTGACAGGCTTGTGAGGTGCATGCGCAGGGCATCTTCGACGAGCGCCGGCAGGGAGTGGAATTCCACAACGCCGGACACTTTGGCGTAGCTTTGCTGCATCGCGACGATTTCCTTGATATGATCGATGTTTTTGGTCAGTTCCTGCAATTCGCGGAGCACCCTGGCCTGCTCGGTGCCCAGGTGTTCGGAGAGGGCCTTCAAATAGCCCCAGATGCGGGCCGTCGTGTCGCTCAGATCGGCGCAGAGATAGACGGTGCCGATTCTTTCCCCGGCGAGCTTGATCTCCTGGAAGAACTCGAGTTGGTCCCCGACCACGACCAAGCGGGGGCCGTTGTTCAACACCGGTGGTGAGGAGAAATCTCCCTGGACACCGGCGCGTTGATAGCGCGCGAAGGGCCGGCGTTGCCTGTCATAAACACAGGCGCGCACGATGCTCGATTGGGCGCTCAACGATTGCAGGGCCTGTTCGACCCACCCGGGCTCGTTCAATTTCAACCCGACCGCGCTGTTGGCTCCGGCCATTTCCGCCAGGACGGAGATATTCTGCAGAATCCGCTTGCGCGAAGTGACCTGCTCGTAGGTGGCGAGGGCCAGGCACGCCACCACAAGGGCGATGCCACTCGTGAGCATGGTGATGAACACCAACTTGCGTCGGATCGGCAGATTTCTGAGAAAGCGCTGCATGCGACCTCGTTACCGGGCCTTCCGCGTCCGGCGGGCGATTGTCTGGGACAGTGCGTTGTTTTCCCCGCTGCGGGGAGGAGGTTCAGGAACCAGGTTGTCCATTATTCTTATATCGGTCGCAGGGCGCCAGGCTTGAGGCTCCGGGTCTCAACCTTCATGTGGAAATGCCGCCTTGCTGAAGAATAACGCAATCCAGGCAGGCTTGCCTCCAGTCTTCCGGAAACAGACCTGATACGGGGCTCCGGGAAAGCCTGATCCCGGCGAGTGAGCGTTACGGGAGGTAAGCCAGCAGGGACTGTTGCAGTTGCAGGATGGCGGAGGCGCTCTGGAGGCCGGCCTGGTAGGAATTGTTGGCCTGGGTCAACTGCACGAGCGTCTGGGTCAGGTCGGCGCCGGCGACGTTGGTGATGCTTTGCTGCAGGGCGGTCTGGCTGGCGGTGGCGGCGGATGCGGCCGTATCGAGCCGGGTCTGCACCGCGCCGTTGTCGGCCAACTGGGTCACCTGGGCTGCGTCGGCCTGCAGCGTCTGCGTCGAGGTGGCGCCGACGACGCCGGTGGCGATTTCGTTGGCCTGGTCGGAGATGGTTTTCAATTGCTGGAGGGCGTTGCCGGAAAGGGTGGCGCGATTTTGGAGCGTTGTAATATTCTGGCCGTCAGGCTTTGGGCCTGGTTAACCAGGGCTTGGCGCTGGGCGGTCGAGGTGGGATCCGTGACCACGCTTTGAAAGGCGTTGAAGAGGCTGTTCAACTGGTCGTGCTGCTGGTGCTGTCCGTGCCCGGGGTGCTGAATAGCCCGAGCATAAAAGGTCAACCCACGGCGTCATAGACGGAACGTTGCGGAGGGGCCGTCCCGAGCAGCCGGCCGGTGTCACTGTAAGTGGTGGTCTGGCTTCCGGGGAACAGCGAGGTGAGGCAGTGCTGCATCAGCTCCATGATCCGCGTCAGGAGCAAATGATTCTGGCGGGCGCGGTGGTGGATGCGGACGAGGAGATCGTTGTTTTCCTGGACGAGGGCCTGGACCAACGGACGGTATTCGGCAGGAAGGCGGGGTGACACGGCCGCGAAGCCGGCATCCTGCGGCAATCCGAACTGGAGGGCGACGTGCCGCTGGTGCTGTTCGCGCTCCCGACGCGCAGCGGCGATGGCATCGGCCTGGGAATTGATGGCGGTGACGCATTGGAGCAAGTCCTGGCTCTGGCGCTGCATCACCACCTGTTGTTGCTGGTCGAGCAGGGCGAGCATCTCGCCGTATTCCTTCAATTCTTCGCGCAAGGCTTCGATGAGATTTTGCAGCAGTTCATTCATGATGTTATGACGCGGCGACTCGTTTGAATGGTGGTGCCATGTGTAGAGGGTGCAGCTTGTGGCCGGGAGGAACGGGAGGAGGGCCGGGCGACGCTCGTGCCGGCGTGCGCGGTGGACTGCGCTTCCGGTTTGGCCATGTCGATGAGCACCTTGCGGGGCGACATGATGACCAGCGCGCCGAAGGCGGCGCCGCCGATGATCAGCAGTTCGTTGAAGTGCAGGAGCACCACGAGGTGGCCGCCACCCCACACGAAGCCGCCGAACACGGAGCCAAGAACTATAATAACACCGATGAGGATGATCATGAACGCTTCAAGGAAGCCGGCCGGCCGGTCATGCCGGCTTCGTATCGCTGCAGATGAGCACGGATGGAAAGGATGGCCTGCGAATGAATCTGGCAGATGCGCGATTCGGTCAGCCCGAAGACCTCGGCGATCTCCCGCAAGTGCAGGTCTTCCGCATAATACAGAGCCAGAACCTTCCGCTGGATCTCCGGCAATTGCTTGAGCCGGTTCAGAATCACCTGCTTCAACTCGCGCCGCGACACTTCCTCGATGGGATTGTTATCGGCTGGATCCGCGACCACTTCATAAAGATTCGCGCTGTCGGACGAGTCGAAGCTGCACGTCGCATCCAGGCAGACGAACGTCGCGGGACGTATCTGGTTCAACAGCTCGTTGTACTCGGAGATGGATATTTTCATTGCCTTGGCCATTTGAGCTTCCGTTGGGGTCTGTCCCAATCTCTGCTCCAGTTCGGAGATGACTTCCTGAATCCGGCGGGCTTTCTCGTGAACGGTGCGCGGCACCCAATCCATGCGGCGCAATTCATCCAGCATCGCTCCGCGAACCCGGACGCGGGCGTAACTTTCAAAGGAGGTGTTGCAGGCGGGATCGAAATTGCGCAGTGCCTGCAAGAGTCCGACCAGGCCGGCGCTGTGCAAATCGTCGTGGTCCACGTGATCCGGCAGATTTATCGCCAGCCGTCCCACGGCAGAGCGGACCAGGGGAAGGTATTGTTCGACCAGGGAATTCTCGGTGCGGGTGTCGGGGTGTCGATGATAGCGCTTCCACAGTTCCTGGGCCGTGAGGCGCGGTTCGACCGCAACGGCGGTGTCGGCAAGAGATTCGCAGGAATGATTGCTCATAATTTGGCGCCAGCTTTTTTATCGGCTGGTGAGGGGGTGCGCATGGTGTGGCGGTTGTGGATCGCGTCGCGAAGGCTTCCGAGCCAAATGCGGCTCCACCATCGGGCGAGCAGGGCGGCCAGGAGAGCCGCGGCACAGCCGTGCCACAGGATCGCAGGCCAGGAACTGCTTTGGGCCAATCCAAACCCGGTTCCGATGAGGAATCCGACAATTGCTCCGAGAATCATTAACGCCTTCATGCAACGTTCGATCCATGTTGAGCACGTGGTTTGCCAGCACCTCCACAGCCTTCTCCGGATTGGAGAATCACTGTGTTACTGGTTGAATTCGACAGGGAACAAAAGGCCGGGAGCAGCGCTCTGAAATTGCCCCGGAATTTTTTGCCCGGCGCTCAGGAAACGAATGATGCAATTTGTGCCGAACACCATGTTCCACAGCTTTATGCGACGAAGTTCCTCGTCCAAATGGGTCATGATCAGATCTGCCGGGTGCAGCGGGGCGAAGGCATGCCATTGGGCCAACAACGCCTCGGTTTCGTAAGCCGCATTGAGCACCAGGTGGATTTGGGGTGAGGGCAGCGAGGCCAGTTGAGCCTGCAATGCGGCCAGGGCCCGCGAATCCTCCGCCTCAACCCCGGGCAGATCCACAAAATTCAGGTCCACAGGAGCGGAAGCGCTGGAGCAGAAGCGCTCGACGGGCACGCCGAGCATTTCGCACTGAACTGTCAAGAATTCAGCGGTGTTGGCGACAGTGCTGTCGAGCCGCTGGACAGAGGCGGAGCGCCCTTCGGTCAGGACCGCGAGGGTCAACCATTTGCACAGCGCGGTGGTCTTGCCGGAACCCGCCGGTCCGACGAACGCGTGCGTTTGCGGCGCGTGTTCCTCTTCCAACCGAGAGGGGGATCACCAGAAAGTGGCAAGCGCGGCCAGGACGGCGTTCCATTCGGCATCGCGGGTGGCCGGGGCGGAGGCATGGATGTCGCTGAGGTGACGCTGCAAGCGGCCGGCAAATTCGGGAAGCAAGCCCCTGGCTTCGAGCCACGCGACGCCCGGCCAGCGACCGGACGGAATGGGATCCGCGAATGGGTTGTCCTGATCGGCGAAGCCGGAGGAAACTGGGCGCCAGGAATCCCGACTGTCGAAAATCGTAAGCGCGGATGGAATCCGCCCGGCGGTTTTCCATGACTCCGCGCGGCGTGAGGACCTGCACCCCGGCATCGGCCGGAGCAGGAGGGGCTTCAGCCGGTGGAACGGGCGGGGTGGGAGGAACAGGCGGGTTCATTGAGCGGGGTTACTGGATGGCGAATTCCGTGAGGTAGATCTCCTGCACGACGGCCCCGCCGAGGATGCTGTTAAAACCCGAAATCAGCTCACTGCGGATCAGGTTGCGGGCGCCGGGTTTTTCGAGGTCGGCCAGGGTTTTGGTGGCGAGGGCGCTGCAAGCCGAGTCACGCAACTGGGGTTCGACCTCCTGTATTTTCGCTTTGAACTCCGGGTCCGAGCCTGCGACCGAGAGGCTGACCAGCAGATACCGCGAACCCATGGTGCCCGCGACGTTCACGAGCAGCTTGTTCATCGTCACGGTATCCTTCTTGGCGGTTGCCGGGGCTTTTTTCTGGTCCGGTTCCGCCGCCACGGTGGACACGATGCCGAGCTTCGATTCGAGCCGGGGCAGCAGGACGAATGCCGTCATGGCGTAGGCTAGCACGGGCATCACCAGGACAGTGGCGACTAACGGCAGCCATGGTTTGAGACCGCCGCCGGCGGGCGACGGGGGCCGGAGCGGCGGCCGGAGCGGCGGCGGAAGCTTCTTCCGGTGCCGGGGCGGGTTCGGTGCGATTCGGAGGCATGGTGGTTTAACGTTTCAGGTTTACGATATCCTGGAGAATTTCGTCGCTGGCGGTGATGAGTATTGGGTTGGATGGATTATTGGATTGAACTGGTGGTGGCAGTGAGCACCTGGCTCACGTCATAGGTCCGGCCGTTCACGACAATCTTCGGCGCGCCGGAGGCCATATAGACGCCGGCGACAATGCCGTGCGCGATGGTGTGGTGGTCCGACAGCAAATCCACCGTGCTTCCGACCATGGCTTTGGCGAGGTTCTTGCGAATGCCGCCGAGATTGTCTTCGGCGAAAGGCATCCTCCCGGGCTTATTCTGTAATGTGCGGAGCATTTTGACCTCCGGGGTTGATGGTTATTGACTGGCCGACGCCGTTGAAATCGAAATCACCTGGTTGAGACTGTAGGACGTGCCATTCACTATGATCTGCGGAGTTCCGGAGGAGAGATCCACGCCCGAAACGACGCCCTGGGCGGTGTTGCTCGAATCCGCCTGCACAGTGACCTGGCGCCCCAGCAGCGAACTGGCCTCCGCGAGCGTCTGGTTCCCCTGCAATTGCGTCATGGTGGACTGCAAGGACGTGTTGCTTTGAAGCGTGCTGAGCTGGACGGTCTGCGTGAGAAGATCCTGGCTGCTCGTCGGATTCAGCGGATCCTGCGACGTCATTTGCGCCACCAGCAATTTGAGAAAATCAGCCCGGGTCAATGTTTGCGTTGACGTGGAGGTGGTATCCGTCGAGGTCTGCAAACCCGTGTTGATGCTTGAGGTGGAGTTGACTTGCATAGGATCTAAGCCCAGGACTCCCAACCGCGGAGAGTCTTGGTTCTGGTTGAGGTTGCCGGTTTCAAGGTGTTCGAGAGGGTGAACCCCGCAAGAGCGCCCGGTTGCGACCCGTTGCCGTCCTCTTTCGAGTGGCCCGATCGCGTGAATGAATTGTTGTCGCCCGCCCCGGCCTGGTCGCCGCTCGTCAAGGGCGCCAGTCGGACGCCGCGCGCTTCCAATTGCTGCTGCAATTCCGCCCAGTGCGATTTCAAGAAATCGAAATCACCGTGGTGCAATGTCGCGCTCATCTCCACGTTGCCGTCCCGCATCTGTAGATTGAGGGAAAGCTGCATTCCGGGACCGGGTTTGATGACCACCTGGAGCGAATCCACGCCGGAATCACGCAAACGAAAAGCATGCAGCGACATCAAGTCGTGGGCCCGCTCCAGCGAACGCAGGGGAGTCGATGAAGGCCATGCCGCCGTGGCGGCGGCCGTCGAGGCCGTCCCGGATGGAGCCGCCGCACCGGACGAAGAAGAACCGATGTCCGAGGCGAGGTCGGTTTTTTCCTCCCGCGACGCGGGAGGAACCGACCGCAGGCTCTTATCCGGCAATTCCTCCCCGGTAATACCGGCAGCAGGACCAGGCAATTTCTGCTCCGCGAATGCGGAAATCTCGTTCGTTTTTTCGGCCTTTTGCATTGGCATCTGTTGCTGAGCACTGGATATGCCAGTGATCTCCATGCCGGGGACGGAGATCGGCGGAGATGCGGCGGATTCATCGGTTCCAGCCACGCTTTTGCCGGAGTCCATGCCGCTGTCTTCCAGGTCTGCTTTCGCGGCCGGTGTTGTCTTGGCCGGAGCGAGGCCGTCCGACCCGGCAATGTGCGCACCCGCCTGCGCTCCGTCGTCCATCAGGAGGAAGGTTTGGCCGGCGCGGCCGTGTCGGGCGGCAGGGCGTGGCGCATTTTTTCGGTGAGATGGGCGGCGAGTTTGGCTTCGGGCTTTCCGGTCTTGCTCAAGGTCTCCAGAATGGCGCCTGCTTCATCGGTTTTCATCGTGACCAGAATGCGCACGGCGTCGTCTTCCGGCATTTCACCGATGAGGCTCGCGGCTCCCTCGGGACTCATGCCCGCAATGACCTTGGCCTGGCGCCTGATATTGTTGAACTCCTGGTCCTTGATGCGAATGACGTTCTTGTCGAATTCCGCCTGGAGCTGATAGACGGTTTGTGTGGCGACGTTGAGTTCCTGGCGTTCGGAATCCAGCCGCGCCTGCAGTTCCTGCAGTTGCTGGTCGCGCAGGGCGATGGCCTCCCTTTGGTGCTTGATCTCCTCGACCCATTTATCGAACTCCGGGTTGGTGAATTTCCAGGACGGTTCGTCCGCCGGGGCTCTCTTTTCCTCCGCCGCGGCTTTCCAGGCGAGCTGAAGTTTCCCGGGATGAAGGAACACCACCATCGAGCCCAGATAAACGAGGCAGCCGGCCAGGGCGGCGAGCCAGGAGGATTGCAGCAGCCGGATCATAAGCGGCTCCTCTCCTCATGGCGCGTGCCGGACAACAGACCCGGAGTCAGGGCCCGGCGCAGGCCCAGTTCATCCAGCCTCTTTTGTTCCTCGCGTTGCGCGTCGCGGTCGTACGCGCGCCGGCTTTTGCCATGATAGCGGTCGAGCACCTCGCGATCGCGCGTCGCCAGCATCATCTCGCGCCAGACAACATCCATGGCGCGGCGGGCGCTTTGCAGCGCGGCGGCGCTTTCCTTCTGTCGATGTTCGAGCACACTGCACCAGGCCCGGGTGCGGATCAATTTGGTGGCGGTCACGCCGTCGGAAAGCTCTTCGCACAGCGTCCCCCAACCGGCGGCCAGGGCGTCGCTCGTCTCCTGCAATTGAAACGCGGCCTCTTCGCAGGCGCGCATCGCGTCGGCGAAACGCTGTTGCGCCTCGCGCTCCTTCTGTTCGCGCAAGACGCGGATGGACTGGAGGGAAAAGCGGAACGGTTTCATGGTTCTGGAGTCATTTCTTGAGCGAGGCGGTTCGCTGGTGCGCCGCGGCAATCACGGACGCCGTCCGGGCCAGGAGGACCAGATTCTCGTTGCCGGGGAGCGAATCCGATGCGTTTTTCTTGAGATACCGGTTGAACAACTCCCGGGCGCGCGCGGCGAGCATCATCTCGTCCCACAGGGCGTCCACGCCGAGTCGCGCCTGTTCCAGCGCCTGGGCCTGTTCCTTCAATCGCAATTCGAGCACGTTGCACCAGGCGCGCTTGCGCAGGAGTTCGGTCGAGGAAACGCCTGTCGATATCTCCTGGCACAGGGCACTCCAGGATGCCGCCAGCTCCTCGCCGGCGGCTTTGATCCGCGCGGCGGCCGAGTCACAGGCGCGGAGCGACTGTTCGTATTGCTGTTTCGAATGTTCCTTCTTTTCGCGAGCGGGTCGCGCCGGGTTGGAATGACGGGTGGTTTTCATGGGAAACAATCATTTTGCAGGACCGGGCTGGGTTGGGGCGGGATGAGCCGGAAGGGAAATGGTTTGCTCCAGCAACGACCCGCATTGCGCCGCGCGAAAACCTTCACGCATCCCCTGTCGCAAAAACCGGTTTAGAGGTTCGTGCAGGGCGATCGCCTGCTCGCGAAGGGCAATGGCATCGAGCGTCTTTTTGCCCGCCAGGTAGTTTGGATCGTTGAACAATGCGTCAATCATGCAAAATTTTCCGCAGCCTGTTGAGCAACGGCGATGCCAATGCAAAAAAGGGCCGTAAACGGCGCGTTCCGGAGGCGCCGGCCGGCGAAAGGGGAAAATGTTTCCGGCGTGAGGCGCCGGACTAGGCAACGGTTGTAAGGTGGACAACCGCCACTTCCCAGCGCCAGCAAAACTTCACTTCAAGGGTTCGGACCGCACCTGCCGTACCTTGCCAGCATGGATTATCGGGAGCGCGTCACCATTGACCCTCGTATGCGACGGCAAGCCCTATGTTCGTTGGCCGGTCGCTCCGTTCCCCGACTTGGCCGACGATTCGTTCACCGAGTTGAAGGATGTCGAGCAGTTCTTTGCATCCTAAAATATTCGCGTGCATCGCCAGGAGCGATTTAATCGTGGCTGGACGACATGGGCTGATCTTCCGGCTCAACCAATCGGTAGCTTGTGTTCCGGCCCCCACCCTCGTCTTGAATGAGAATGCCTTGGTCGAGTAATATTTTAATATCCCTCAATGCCGTGTCCCCGGAACAGTTGGCGAGTTTGGCGTATTTTGATGTGGAGAGCTTGCCTTCAAAACCATCCAGCAACCGGTTGATCACCTTGCGCTGCCTTTCATTTACCTGTGACTGATTATTGATCCTCTCCCAGATTTTTGCTTTGCCAAGAACGCTCGCCAGTCCAGCTTCCGCCCCGGCAATGGCACGTCCGAGACAACCCAGGAACCATTCCAACCACGAAGTAATATCCACTCCCCCCTTTTGGCTTTGCTCCAAGTTCAAGTAATACTGCTTTTTCTCGGCTTCGATCTGCGTGGACATGCTGTAAAACCGTTCAATCGTGCCTTCCGCCCGCGCCAGCGCCATGTCGGCTATCGCCCTGCTTATCCGACCGTTGCCCTCTTCAAACGGATGAATGGTCACAAACCAAAAATGAGCAATGGCCGCCTTCAGCACGGGATCAATTCCATTCGCCGCTTCAAACCAGCCAAGAAAGGCCGACACCTCGCGCTCAAGCCGATCCGCCGTTGGCGCTTCAAAATGAACCCGCTCGCGCCCCATCGGACCGGACACAACCTGCATGGCGCCGATGTCAGCCGGACGCCACGCTCCGACCGTGATTCGTCGCATGCCGCTGCGACCCGTTGGAAACAATGAAGCGTGCCAGCCAAATAATCGTTCGGAGGTCAACGGCTCGGCGTATTTTTGGGCGGCGTCCAGCATCATCTCAACCACCCCTTCCACGTCACGACTGGCCTTCGCATTGCCTCCAAAATCAAGGCCCAGCCGTCGCGCAATTGAAGATCGCACTTGCTCGGCGTCCAATAGCGAACCCTCGATGGCACTCGACTTGATGACATCGGAAGTCAGCATCGTCAAACTGGCCTCCGCGCGAAGCCGGAAGCCAAGGCCTTCCATCCGTCCAAGCAAACGTCCTTGCCGATGCCGGACATCCGCCAGTAACGGCAACAATTTGGCATTATTCCACCGCAAATTCGGCCAGTCTGGATTTTGGTGAATGTAACTCACGGCATTATTCTCCGCTTAATCTGCGGTGATTGCAAGATTTATTCGCCGCATAACATGCGGCGAATAGTTGCCTTATTCACCGCAAAATCAAGTTTGCGGCAGGTCATCACGGCAATAATGGCATTGTCTTGCTCGATAGAGCCTGTCCCCAAAGTGGCTATTTCTGAAATCGGCCTAGCAGCCCGTTGAAAAAGTAGGAGCCGACGTGAGGAGGCTCTGAATTCACCCTCGTTTTCAAAGAGATTTGAGCCTCCTTACGTCGGCTCCTACAAAGGAAGGAGTTTTTCAACGGGCTGTTAGCCCGACTTTCGCAGAAA
>PLQC01000144.1 GCA_003159675.1 Limisphaerales bacterium | reverse complement strand
CCTCTGGCTGGCGTTCCGCTCGAAGCGCCGCGATCGGGCCGGAATTTGATTCGTAAAATCCGCGGGTAGGGTAACACCCCATGGCGGACGCACCGTTGCACAGCCTATTCTCCCTTTATGAAACACAATAATTTCTTCCAGGACCAAAACCAAAAACCGGCCGGTGCATCACGGCCCGCTGCGGTTGCGGACTTAAACCAAAACAAAATGGATTTTGCGCCGTCGGCGGACGAGGTGGCCAGAAGGGCATACTTCAGTTATGTGAACCAGGGTTCGCTGCCCGGGCACGATGTGCAGCACTGGTTGGAGGCCGAGGCGCAATTGCTCGCGGAACGCAATCTGACCCGGGTTCACGGTTTTCATAACCGGACATAAAATACACCATTTCCCACGCAACCAACCATGAATGAAGGAATCAATTTATGAAGACATCCATCGCCAACCTCGCGGAAGCACCCAAAATGTATGAAACCGAAAACGACATCTCAGAAAAGCGCCGGTCGGAACTGAACGCGCTCATGAACCAGCGGCTGGCGTCCGCCGTGGATCTGCAAANNCAGGCGCATTGGAACGTGAAAGGCCCGAACTTCATCGGGCTGCACGAACTCTTTGACAAGGTGGACGAAGCCGTGGAGTCCTACGTGGACATGATTGCCGAACGCATCGTGCAACTGGGCGGCATCGCCGAGGGCACGGTGCGCGTGGCCGCGTCGCGCTCGCATCTCGAGGAGTATCCGCTCGCGATCGCCGACGGCCTTGTGCACGTCGAAGCAGTTGCCCGGGCGTTGTCCACCTTTGGACGCGAGGCCCGCAACACGATCAATGAAGCGGACGAACTGGATGATGCCGACACGGCGGATCTCTTCACCGAAATCTCGCGCGGAACAGACAAGTGGTTGTGGTTTGTTGAAGCCCATTCCCAGGCGCCGAAATAGAAAACACAACTTCCACCACACAGACCAAACCAGGAAAACAATGAAATCATAAACACCCCCATCATTGCCAGAGACCCGACCCCACAAGCCTCGCCTGCCAAAAAATAAGGAAACACATGAAAACCAAACTCACCCTACTCGCCATCAGCAGTTCACTGGTGCTGGCCGCGTCATCATTGCCGGCGCAAAACACGAACACCAACAACACCCTCATCCAAACCTCGAAATACCAGCAAGGGCTGGAAAAGGACCGGTCTTTGGGCGAACGATCCCTCCTTCCGCCTGGTCTCAAGGAGAAGTTAAAGCTCACCGAAGAGCAGAGAACCGAGCTGAAGCCGATCGAGGACGACTTCGCCAAGACGAGCCAGCAATACCAGAAAGCCAACCAACCCCGTATTGATGCCGCTCAAGAGGCGAATCGGCAAGCGCGCGAATCGAAGGACACGGCACAAATTCAGGCAGCGCGCGACCAGTTGCAACGGATTTGGGCGGGTCTCCAGCCGGACAGAGAGGCAGCCGTCAAGCAAATCAAGCCTCTGCTGACGCCGGATCAACTCAAGGTTTTGGAGGATGCGAAGAACCAATGGCACGAAAATCATGCTAATGAAGCGAATGATCCGTCTGCGAATTGAATCAAAACCGCAACAAATCCACAGTGACCCTGTGGTTCATCTCGTCTGGATGATTACAGCTCCTCCCATTTGACACTCGTCGAACGGCTGCCGGTCTCAAAGAACTCTCTGACAATCTGTCGCGCCTGTGCCGTTGGGATGAGATTGCGCCGCGGTATCTCGGTGTGATGTTTGTTGAGGAAGAAAAAGACAGCTCCGCGCTGGGCCCGATCATTGCCGACGGTGATGAGAGAGGACTCCGGCGTGCCGCGCTCCCAACTTTTGATGTTGACGAAGCTCTCCGGCAGGCCAAGCCCGATTCCCACCTCGTAGTCGTGAACGTAAAGGGCAACGATGATGGGATGCTCCGTTGTGCAACGTGCCGCGACTTTATGGAGCGCCTGATCGAGCTCATGGCCCGTCGAAATCGTAACGGGCGGCTCCTCTTCCGACCATCGGAGTGTTGAGGTGGTGGCTATCATGGCCCGGAGGCGACGCGGAACCAAGTCATCGATTGGACCCAGGTCCTGGAAGTCGGTTCATGGTTCTTGGTTTGAAGGATGCTGTGTTGCGACTCACCGTCTCGTGGCCGACGAATCTCTCCTCCATCAGGCCCGCCTGTCTCCCAAATGAAAGTTGAGCAGCGCCAGGACAACGGCCATTACCGGCAGGATATGAATAAACCCGCCGATCATGTAACCGTTCACCAGAGCCAGCAGCCACAGGGTGATCGACATCAGCGCAAGCGTGTACAACATAAATTTCCTGATAGGGATTGCATGACGCGCTGGCCGTCTCTTACGCCGGTCGCCACCACCCCTTGTTGAGTCCGTACAGCGCCATGACGATGGCCCCCGCCAGCAGGAGGTGAATAGCCCCGCCCAGTTTGTAATTGCACAGCATCCCCAGCAACCACAGAGCTCCCAGTACTGCACCAACCTTCAAGAACACATCGTTCCTTTCTGCTTTATGGTTCTTTAGTTTCATCACAGGCAGTACGCTACGCCGTCGGCCATGCCCGTGCAATGGGGTGTAACCCTACTGTGAAGGATTGGAGCTGCCCTGCGAAAAACTGCTCCAACCCTCACGGGCGAATCTGCGAGTCCAACAGGTCGGGTTTTACCCCATATACAGATTGCCGCAACGGGCGGATGCTGATGGCGGATGGATCGCCCGCCGAACGCCGATCAGGCATTGCTGAACGCCGGATGAAAACCCAGGCTGCCCCGGCGGGTCCGCGAACCCGGAATATACGATGAAAGACAAATTAAGCCGATTGTCGAGACGTTATCTCACCGCCTTGCGAACCAACCTGAACCAAGGCCCGCGGGCGAGCTTGCAGCCGGCGGATGGACTGGGACGCGAGGCCCTGGCCATGGGGCTGAAGACGTTGGACCTGGCCATGATCCACCGGCAGGCACTGACCACACTGGTGTCGCCAGGCGGTTCCTCCGAAACCAGCGATCGGGTGATGAAGCGGGCGGAGACTTTCCATCGGGCGGAGACTTTTCTTGTGGAGGCGATCAAACCAATCGAACACAATAATCGAGCCGCAATGGAAACCAACGTCCAGTTGAGCCAACTAAACCAGACGTTGCGTCGGCGCACCGTCGAGCTGGCCGCCGCCAACCGCGAGTTGAAACAGGAAATCGTCCGGCGCCGGGCCGGGGAGGAAGCGCTCAAGAAAAGCCAGCAACACTACCGCCAGTTGTTGGAACAGTCGCGCCAACAGCAGGAACAATTGCGGCATCTGGCCCGCCAGATTCTCTCCGCGCTGGAGGAAGAGCGGAAGAATATCAGCCGCGAGCTGCATGATGAAATCGCCCAGACCCTGACTGGCATCAATGTCCATCTGGCGACCTTGGCGAAGAAGTCCGCGGTCAACAGCCAGGGTCTCAAGCAGACGATCTTGCGCACGCAACGGCTGGTGGAAAAGTCCGTGAACATCGTGCATCGGTTCGCCCGGGAATTGCGCCCGACGCTGTTGGACGATCTGGGGCTGGTTCCCGCCCTCCATTCCTTCATGAAAGACTTTACGAAACGGACCGGCCTCCACATTCGCTTCACCGCGTCTGCCGGGCTGGAACGATTGGACAGCGCCAGGCGGACGGTGCTTTATCGCGTCGCCCAGTCGGCGCTTACCAACGTCGCCCAGCACGCGCAAGCCACCCGGGTGAACGTGAGCCTCTGGAAACTCCGTGACGCCGTTCGCATGGAGATCCACGACGACGGCAAATCCTTTGAGGTGGAACGGGTGTTGTTCACCAAACGGCACAAACGATTGGGGCTGCTCGGCATGAGGGAGCGGGTCGAGATGGTCCGCGGCAGCTTTGACGTCGAATCCGCCCCGGGCAAAGGCACCACCATCCGCGCGCAGATTCCGCTCGGGAACGGCCACAAAGCTTAACGTCCTGAGTCAGGCCATCCGCCTGCGGCGCCGGCTCGCCGGAGGCCGAGGGCGGAAGCGTGGTGGGGCGCGGGCTTCAGCCCGCTCCACCGGGAAGGATTCGGTTGATTCTGGCTGATATTTCGCATGCCGAACTGAAGCGTAAACGCCGCGCTCCTCCTCGGATGTTTACGAGAGAGCTTCTGCTGGCGATTCCGTTCGGCAACCAACACAGAATTTGGACTCGCTCATCGAATCCGCCGGAGGTAGATTCTTCAGTGTCGA
>PLQC01000030.1 GCA_003159675.1 Limisphaerales bacterium | reverse complement strand
CGAGTCGCCCGTTCTACCCATTCTTCAGCCTGCCCGAAATTGTTTCACGGCTTCCACGCAGCGACCGCAAATCGTCGGATGCTCGGGGTCTTTGCCGACGTCCGTTTCCCAGTGCCAGCAGCGCTCGCATTTTTGGCCGTCAGCCTTGGAAACCAATACGTCCAGCGAATCGGAATCCCTGGGATTCACCTCGAGACGTAGTTGAGAAACATTCAACAATTCACGGATGTCTTCGATCGCGTCTATGCCCCCGACGGCCATGAAGAGCAGTCCCGGAACGTGCGCTGTGATCTTGGCTTCAAGACTCTTGCCAATCTCCTTGGACTGCCGCGCTTTCTCGAGCGCCGGCAAAACCTGCTCGCGCAGTTGGAACATACTCTTCCAAGCAGTTTCATCTGCCGGCGAACGATGGAAGCCAGAGGATTTCCATTCTGCTCCGTGAATCGACGCTGCCTTGCGTCCAGGCACAAACTCCCACGCCTCATCCGCCGTGAACGCCAGGATCGGCGCCAGCATCTTGCACAGCCCGGTCACCAGCCGATGCAACGCGGTCTGCGTCGAGCGGCGGCGATGCGAATTCGCCGGGTCGGTGTAAAGCCGGTCTTTGATCACGTCGTGATAGATCGACGAAAGCTCGACGGCGATGAACTGGCTGACTTTTTGGTAAACGACATGAAATTCGTAATCGTCGTAGGCTTTGATGACTTCCTGTTCGAGCTTCGAGAACTCGCCAAGGATCCACCGGTCCAGCCCGGTGAGCTTGTCGTCCGGAACCGTATGTTTGGCTGGATCAAAGTCGTAGAGGTTCGAGAGCTGGTAGCGCAGCGCGTTGCGGATGCCTCGATAGGTCTCCGCCACCTTGGTGATGCGCTCCTCGCTCACGACAATGTCGTTGCGGAAATCCTGCGATGAAACCCAAAGGCGCACGATGTCGGCACCCCATTTTTTCACGTAAGCCTCGGCCGTCTGCGGCTTTTCATAGACGCCCTGGGCTTGCTTGCTCTTGGAAATCTTTTCGCGGTCGGCATCGACCATGAACCCATGCGTCAGCACTGTCTTGAACGGCGCGGCGCCGTTGCCCGCCAGCGATAGCAGCAGCGAGGATTGAAACCACCCGCGATGCTGGTCGCTGCCTTCAAGGTACATGTCGGCCTGCCAAACCTCATCGCCCTTTTTTTTCTCATGCTGCAATTCCTTCCGAGCTTTCAACACCGCTTTCGACGACGAGCCGGAATCAATCCAGACGTCGAGCGTGTCGTTGGATTTGGCTGCAGCTTCCGCACGTTTCCAGCCCTTTGGTTTGAGCAACGACCAAAGCTCCGTTGCAGACTTTTCGAACCACACATTTGAGCCGTGTTTTCCAATTAAGACGGCGGCGTTTCGGACGATTTCTGCAGCAAGTTTCGAATCCTGGGTCGGATCAGGCAATGGATGGCCTTGGGCATCGTAGAAAAACGGAATCGGCACTCCCCACGTTCGCTGGCGCGAAATGCACCAATCCGGACGTGTCAGGACAGCGCTTTGAATTCTATTCCTACCCCACAAAGGCACCCAATCGATTCTTTTACCCGGCTCTTGGGTTGTTATTGCCTTCATTGCGAGTGCTCTGAACGACTCGGGATGAAAATCCATCGGCCCTGAAGCTGCCGCGGTCTGACCTGTGGAAACGCCATTTGCGTCCAGAAGAACGTCCATCGCGATAAACCACTGATCCATCGCCCGGAAGATGATCGGTGTCTTGCTGCGCCAGCAATGCGGATAGCTGTGGTGATAATCTTCCTGGTGCAGCAGCGCATGGCGCGCACGGAGCTCATGAAGCACCGCCTCGTTGGCGTCGCTCTTGCCGTGCTTTTCCAGAATGGATTTTCCAACCATTTCGGGCGGCATTTGCTGGTCCACCGGCAAATCATTCGTGTAGGCAAATTTGCCATCATCATCCACCGGCGAGTAAATCGGCAGGCCATGCTGGAGCCCGACGCCGTAGTCTTCCAGCCCATGCCCCGGCGCGATATGGACGAATCCCGTGCCGGTATCGCTCGTCACAAAACTGTCGCCTGCATACAGCTTTCCCGTGCGGTTAGAGAATGGATGTTGGTATTGCAACTTCGCCAGTTCCTGCACGCTGACTGGTTGTTCCGTGTAACCGCTCCAGCCGCATTTCTCTGCAACCGTGGGTAGCAGTCCGCGGAACAAAATGTAATCTTCCTCGCCGACGCGCACCTTCATGTATTGGAACGTGGAATTGTAAGCCACGGCGAGGTTCGCTGGCAGCGTCCACGGCGTCGTCGTCCATATCAGCACGAACGTGTTCGGCTGACCGACAACCGGAAACTTCACGAAGATGCTCTGGCTGACGTGGTCTTTGTATTCAACTTCGGCCTCCGCGAGCGCTGTGCGCGCGGGAATGCTCCAATACACCGGCTTTTTGCCGCGATAAACAAAGCCCTTCTCGACAATATCCGCGAACAGGCGCAGTTCGTCCGCTTCGTATTCCTTGTTCAGCGTCAGATACGGATTGTCCCAATCCCCGAGCACGCCGAGGCGTTTGAATTGCCCGCGCTGGATATCAATGTATTTGCGGGCGTAAGCCTCGCAGGCCTTGCGAATCGTCGCGGCGTCGGCGCTGGTGTCACCGGCCTTCCGCATGTCCTGCGACACCTTGAACTCGATCGGCAAACCGTGGCAATCCCAGCCGGGCACATACGGCGCGCTTTTCCCGCGAAGCGTCTGGTATTTGATGATGATGTCCTTGAGGATTTTGTTCAACGCGGTGCCGATGTGGACGTCGCCATTGGCAAACGGCGGTCCGTCGTGCAACACGAATTTGTCCGCGCCGGACCGTTGCTCCTGGATTCGCTCATAAAGCCGCGCCGCCTCCCATTTCTTCAATCGCTCCGGTTCTCGCGCGACCAGGTCGGCCTTCATCGGGAAATCCGTCCGCGGCAGGTTCAATGTGTCTTTGTAGTCCATCTCAAAGAAGGCGCAAATTAACAGCGCGGTCCGGGGGTGTCAACGAAGCGAGGACGAACGAACATCGAACAACCAACATTCAACATCGAACTTCCATGGCTTGCACCCCCCGTTGGATGTTGGGCGTTGAATGTTGAATGTTTCCCCTTCACAATGTTTTAGAAGTGTCCCCTTCAGAATTTTGACTTTGCGGCTTTCATCCTCTAGCCTGTTCGCGCATGAAAGTGATTCGTCACACGGACGCGGATTTCCCCAAACGACTGCAGGAACTGACGGCTTCGTCGAGTCTGTTTGACCCGGGAATCGAGCAGCGCACCCGTGCCATTCTGGGTGCCGTGCAGGCGCGTGGCGATGCCGCGTTGCTGGAGTTTACGGAACGGTTCGACGGGGCGAGATTGAGCGTCGATCAACTGCGTTTGAACCATGCCGAGTTGATGGCGGCCTCGCTGAAAGCGGACGAATCCCTGCGTTCCGCGGTGGCCGAGGCGGAAAAGAACATCGCCACTTTTGCGAGGAAATCGAGGCGGCACGGTTGGCAATCCAAGAATTCCCACGGCGCGAAAGTCGGCGAGAAGTTCGATCCCTTCCGGCGCGTCGGCGTTTACGTTCCGGGCGGCACTGCACCGCTGGTATCGACGGCGCTGATGACGGTCACGCTGGCGAAAGTCGCGGGTTGCCCGGAGATCGCCGTGTGCACGCCGTGCGGCAAGGATGGCTCCGTGAACCCCGCCCTCCTGTTCGCGGCGCGCGCGGCGGGTGCGACCGAGATTTATCGCGTCGGCGGGGCGCAGGCGATCGCGGCCATGGCCTATGGCACGGCGACGATCGGGCGCGTTCAGAAAATTTTCGGTCCCGGCAACGCTTACGTTGTCGCGGCCAAACGTCTGTTGGTGGGTCAGGTCGCCATCGATCTGCTGCCGGGACCCAGCGAAGTGCTGGTGCTGGCGGATGACACGGCCATCCCCGCCTTCGCCGCCGCGGACATGCTCGCGCAGGCCGAACACGGCTCCGGACACGAGCGGGTCTGGCTGGTCACCACGTCGGCGAAAGTGCTGAAGGCCGTGCAAAAGGAGATCGCGAAGCAACTGCCAAAGCTGGCCCGCCGCCGTTTCATCGAGCGCGTGCTCGACGACAACACCTGGCTCGTGCAGGTCAAAACGATCGAGGACGCGGTGGCGGTCGCCAACCAGCTCGCGCCGGAACATTGCGAAGTGATGACGCGCAACCCGCGCTCTCTCTCGGAGGGCATTTTGACCGCCGGCGCAATTTTCCTGGGCCCCTTTTCACCGACGGTGTTGGGGGATTACGTCGCCGGACCGAGTCACACGCTGCCCACCGGCGGCGCCGGCGCGTCCTTTGCCGGACTGACCGTGGACCAGTTCCAGCGGCGGACGAGCGTGGTGGAGTACTCCCGCGCTTCGCTCAAGAAGGCCCTGCCGGCGGTGCGCGTCTTTGCCGGGATGGAGGGCCTCGGGGCGCACGGAAAATCGGCGGAGGCAAGGAAGTAAACTGCTGAACAGGCTTTAAACACCGAGTTCCGGCCTGTTTGCAGTCCGAGGCAGTGTCAGGCTGCGCCCACCCGTCACTCCGCACAACTTTGAACTTTGAACTCCAAACTTTGAACTGCTATTCTGTGGTGATGGCACGAAAGGCGTCGGCGGACTCCGAATCATCGCATGGCTTCAACGACATTATTGGCGCCGTATTGATGTGTTTTGCGGCGCTCCTGTTGGTGGCGTTGCTGTCCTACCAGCCGCGGGACGTTTCCGCCAACGTGGTGCCCACCAACCCTTCCGTGCACAACTGGATCGGCCCGTTCGGGGCGGGGATGGCCTATTACTGTCTTCTCTGCGTCGGTGCGGCGGCCTATTTCCTGCCGGTCCTCCTGTTCTTCCTCGGTTTGGGGTATTTCCTGGAGGGCTTTGCCTACCTACGCCGACGCTGGGTCTGGCTCGTGGTTTTCATGGTTTGCGGCATGGGACTCCTGGATTTATACAAGGATCTGCTCCGAAGCGTGTCGCAAAACCTCCACATCCCCATCGGAGGAATCCTGGGGGTCAACCTGAACCAATACTTCTTCGGCTATTTTGGTACGGTCGGGGCGACCCTCATATTCCTGACGCTCTACTTCATCAGCCTCCTGTTCCTGACCAATTTCCAACTGGGCGAGTGGATGCGGAGAATCTGGACGCGCAGCCCCGACGAGCCGCAGCCAAGCGCCCCCAATGAACAGGCGCTCGAACGCCGGGCGCGCGACCTGCATCAACAGGCAAAAAAACTTCAGGAGGAGGCCACCCGCACCGGCCTGGGCGCCGACTTGAAACCGGTCCCGGAGCCGACCGTGCGCGATCTCAGTGTGCCGCAGGCCAGGCCGTCCCGCCCGAAAAAAGCCCAACCCGAGCCGGGCAAAGAACCCGCGCCGGCGGACGAGGGTGAGGTCATCCCGGCGCGCGAAGTCGCCGCGGCCACCACCGCCGAGGTTTTAGGCAAGCCGGCGGAGGACGCCAAGGCGGAGGAGAAGCCCGAGGCGCCCCAGCCCGAGCCGGTGGTTCACATCGCCGACGGCTCGGCGCCGCGCGCCGCGACGAAGCCGAAGCCCGCGCCCAAAAAGCCCAGGAAAATCGCCGTCGCTGCCACTCCCCTCATCGGCAATTACCAGTTGCCGCCGATTGATTTCCTGCGGCAGCCGGATCCCACGCTCAAGCCCACCGAATCGAAGGAGGAATTGATGGCCAACGCGCGGCTCATGCAGCAGACGCTCGCCCAGTTTGAAATCGAAGTTTCGCTCGGGGACATCACGAAAGGCCCGACCATCACCCGTTACGAACTGCACCCGGCGCCGGGCGTGAAGCTGGAAAAAATCGCCGGGCTCAACAACAACATCGCCGCCGCGCTCAAGGCCGAGCGCATCAACATCCTCGCCCCCGTGCCCGGCAAAAGCTCCGTCGGCATCGAAGTCCCGAACACTGTCAAGACGGCGGTCGTCATTCGCGACCTGCTCGAGTCCGAGGAGTGGCGGAACACCAAGGCGCGGATTCCGCTGGCGCTGGGCAAGGACGTTTACGGCCATCCCATCATCGCCGACCTTGCGGAAATGCCCCACCTGCTGATTGCGGGCAGCACCGGCTCGGGCAAATCGGTCTGCATCAATTCCATCATCACGTCGCTCCTTTACACCTTCTCGCCGGACCAACTGCGGTTTGTGATGATCGATCCGAAAGTCGTCGAGCTGCAGCAATACAACGCCCTGCCGCACCTCGTCGTCCCCGTCGTCACCGACCCGAAGAAGGTCATCCTCGCCCTGCGCTGGGTCGTCAACGAGATGGAAAAGCGCTACCAGATCTTCGCCAAGGTCGGCGTCCGCAACATCGCCTCCTTCAATTCGCGCCCGAAAAACAAACCGCTGCCGCGACAGGACCCGGAATTGCCCCTCATGGCAAAGAAGGAAAAAGTCGAGCCCGGCGCCGAAGGCTTCGCCGTCGAGGTGGACGAGGAAATTGTCGTCCCGCGCGAGGACGACATTGTCATCCCCGAGAAACTCAGCTACATCGTCGTCATCATCGATGAACTGGCGGACCTGATGCTCGTGGCGCCGGCGGACGTCGAGATGGCCATCGCCCGCATCACGCAAATGGCGCGGGCCGCAGGCATCCATTGCATCGTCGCCACCCAGCGGCCGAGCGTGGACGTGATCACCGGGGTCATCAAGGCCAACATCACCGCGCGCATTGCATTCCAGTGCGCCGCCAAGGTGGATTCGCGCACGATCCTGGATGCCATGGGCGCCGATAAACTGCTCGGCAAGGGCGACATGCTCTACCTGCCGCCGGGGTCGGCCAAGCTGATCCGCGCCCAGGGCGCGCTCATCACCGACCAGGAAATCCAGAGCATCGTCGAGTTCATCACAAAACAGGGCAAGCCGAGCTACGAGTTGGAAATCCACCGGCAGCTCTCCAGCCCCACCAGCACCCTCGACAGCGAGAATGGCATCGACGAAGACGAAGATCTGATCCAGCAATGCATCGAAGTCATCCGCAGCGAGCAGAAGGCCAGCGTTTCACTGATGCAACGGCGCCTGCGGCTCGGCTACACCCGCGCCGCGCGCATCATGGATGAACTCGAGAACCGCGGCATCGTCGGGCCCAGCAAAGGCGCCGAGCCGCGCGACATCTTGATCGACCTGGATGGCGGCGGCGCGGATGGCGCGGGGCAATGAATGACGGGGTGGGGCCTCGTCCCCCCTGCGGTCGCGGCCACTCAAGGCATCCTGGCGACGAGCGCCACCCCGTGGCGCGGAAAATCCGGGATTGCAAACTCCCGCGTAAAACCGCAAATAATAGCCAGCATGTCCACGGTTGCCGAAAAGCTCCGTCAGGCGCGCGAGGCGCAAAACCTGACCGTCCATCAAGTGGCCGACGTCACGAAAATCCGGACCGACCACATCCGTGCGTTGGAACAGGGAAACTTCAACGTCTTCTCCGCGCCGGTTTATATCCGCGGATTTGTCCGCACGTATGCCACCTTGCTCAAGCTCGACGTGCCGGAGACCATGGCCGCCCTGGATGCGGAACTGGGACGCACGGAAAAATTCAGCGAACCGCCGCCGCTCACGGACCAAAAACGGGGATCGCTGGACTTCGTAATGCTCCAGCTCTCGAAAGTGGACTGGCTCAAAGGATTGATCGGCGTGGGCGCCGTGGCCGGGATCGTGATCATCAGTTCCCTCTTTTTTACCTGGCGTCATTACCGCGCCCGCGATCCGCTCGCCGGCCTGAAACCGGGCCTGTATCAGCCGGCGCAAAGCAATGCCGGCGAAACAGTCCCCGTGCCGGCGCCGTCGCAACGGCGATAAAATCAATAGGTGAGGACTGCCTTTCCGGCGTGGATGGCGAGCACCACCCCGTTCACGTACACCGCTGCAAGCGCATCGTCCACGGTGACGCCCCAACCTCCGGGCAGCGATTGGCTTTGGTGAACAGGCCAGGGTTTCACCACGTCGAAGAACCGGAATGCGGCGAATACGGCGACCGTCATCAACCAGGCATGGCCTGAAACAAAGCTCTCCAGGCCCGGGAAGGCGCCCGCCTTCCCCAGCGCGATTCCAAGCCAGCCGGCAAAGCAGACGGGCATCGCCGCAATTTCATCCAGGACGACCGACCCTGGATCCTTCTGGTTGAGGGTCTTTTCCGCTTTCCCGCAGAGCCAGACCGAGAGCGCCAGTCCGGCGAGGGTTCCGCCAAGAAAACACCACCCGTTCCCGGTGAGCAGCAACAGCGCAAACCAAACCAGGCCGAGAAGCGATCCGAATGTTCCCGGCGCGATCGGAATCCGGCCGATGCCAAAGCCCTGGGCGATCCAAAGAAGAAGGCCTTTCACAGGCGGATCACATGTCGTGGAGGTAAAGGACCCGGTTTTTCCAGAGATAAAGCCACCCGGAAATGAATGTCAACAGGACGGCCAGCCATTTGGCTGCTTCCGCGAACCACCGGATCCAGGGTTCGCCGAAGAGCTGCCAGCCAAACACGGCCCGCCCGGCGGCGCCCCATTGGGCGTAACTCGCCAGGATCAGGATTGCCACGATCGCGACGATCTGGGAAACCGTTTTGTGTTTGCCGTAGCGTTCGGCGGCGAGCACGACACTCTTGGACGCGGCGAGCAGTCGCAATCCGGTGATGGCCAGTTCGCGGGCCACCACGACCACGGCCATCCAGGCGGGAAGCCATTCAAGACCGACAAATGCGATGAAGGCGGTGCAGACCATGATTTTATCCGCAAGCGGATCCATGAGAATGCCGAAGTTGGTGATCAGCTTGCGGCGGCGGGCAAGTTCACCGTCCAGGAAATCGCTCACCCCGGCCACCAGGAACAGCGCCAGAGCGATGGTCTCACGGAATGGCATGCGGGAGAACATCACCACCAGGAACGCCACGGTCACCAGGAAGCGCGAAACGGTCAGCTTGTTCGGCAGATTCATTCCCGCCCTTTTTATCGCAAAGCCGCCATGGCGCAAAGGTTTCCTTTCACGGCTCCGCGATCAAATCGTAATCCGTGCACCCCACGATCCTCACCCGGGCAAACTCGCCGGTCGGCAGCGCCGCTTCACGCGTGCCGGGGGTGGCGCGGACGTACACACGCCCGTCGATGTCCGGCGCGTCGGCTTCGCCGCGGGCGATCAGATGGATTTGAGATTTGAGATTTGAAGTTTGAGATTCGTTTCCGCGCAAGAGGCCATGCTCCCATGAACTCACATTCGCGCTCCGGAACTGCTTCGGGTTTGCGTTGCCTTCGACAAGCACTCGGATCGTCCGGCCGACGAAGGACTCCGAAACGTCGCGGGCGATCCGGCGCTGGGCAGCCATCGCCCGTTTGCGGCGCTCTTGCTTCACCGTTTCCGGCACCTGACCGGCCATGGCTCCGGCGCGCGTCGCCGTCTCCTGCGAGTAGGTGAACACGCCCAGCCGCTCGAACCGGGTCTCCTCGATGAAATCCAGCAGCGACTGGAAATAGTCCTTCGTCTCGCCGGGAAAGCCCACGATGAACGTCGTGCGCAGCGTGATGCCGGGAATGCCGGCGCGGATTCGGCCCAGCAGATCCACGATGTACTGCCGCGAGGTCTCCCGGCGCATCCGTTCGAGCATGTTTTCGTGTATGTGCTGGAGGGGGATATCCACGTAGCGGGCAACTTTCGGACATTCGGCGATGGTCTCAATCAATTCGTCCGTCCAGTGCGCCGGATGGGTGTAGAGCAGGCGAATCCAGAAATCGCCCGGCAGCGCGTTCAACTCCCGCAACAAGGTGCAAATCGTCGTGGACCCGGCGGCGAGGGACCGGACGGCCGCCCCGAACTGCTGCGGAGAGGCGATCGCGCGGCTGTGGTTCGCTCGCAAATCCAGCCCGTAGTAGGTCGAGTCCTGTGAAATGAGATTCAGCTCCTTCACCCCGCCGGCGACGAGCGCCCCTGCTTCCGCCACCACGTCCGGTTGCGGACGGCTGCGATGGGAACCGCGCATGCGTGGAATGATGCAGAAGCTGCACGGATGGTTGCACCCTTCCGCGATCTTCACGTAGGCGAAATGCCCCGGGGTCAGCCGAAAACGAGGCGTGGCGTAGTCCGGGATGTACTGCGGGCGGAGCGTGACATCGAAGATGGGCTGAGTGCTCGGGGCGGGGGACGGGAGTTGCGGCGCGGTCCGTGCCGTCCTGCTTTCGGCGCCGACGCGGGGGCCCTCCAGCTCCGCCAGCCGCCCCACGACCTTGGACTTTGAACTTCGGACTCCGGACCCGGACTTCTCCGCCCGTCTGGCCATCGCCTTCTTCACGACCTCGGAAATATGCGAAACCTGATCGATGCCGATGAAGGCGTCCACCTCGGGCAGAAGCGCGGGCAGCTCGTCGCGGAAACGCTGGGGCAGGCAACCGGAGACGATCAAAGTTTGGCCCCGGTTTTTCGCGTTTCGCAGTTCGGCCGATTCCAGGATCGTGTCCACGCTTTCTTCCTGGGCCGAATCAATGAACGAACAGGTGTTGACGATCACCACGTCCGCCTGCCCGGCGTCATTGGTGATCTCCAAGCCGGCCTGCAACAGGGTGCCGAGCATGATCTCGGCGTCCACCAGATTCTTGGCGCAGCCGAGCGAAATCATCCCGACCCGCACGGGCCGTTCGGTGGAATTTGCTGTCATTAAAGGCCGCTCACGTTACGACAGGGAAATGGCGGAGGCAACTGTGGCATGACAAAAACTGTGTCCCGGGCGACGGGCATCGGCGTTCGGACAGGATCGCCGGCTAAAACCCGCGGATTTCGTCCCAAAGGGCTTCGAGGTCGTGGTCCTCGAGAGCCATTTGCTTGATCTTCTGCTTGTCTCCCGCTTTCAGCGCCCGCTTCATCCAGGTACGCGCCTGTTCGAGCTGCTGCATCTGGCAGGCGTAACAGGACAGATTGTAGGCAATGGTCGGTTCGTGGGGGAATTTATCGTAGGCAGGAAGCAAGGATGCCCAGGCCTGCTGGAGCCCGTTTAGGGACGCGCGACGCAGCGAGTAAGCCTGGTGTAACCAGCCGGAGCATCGGTTCGGCGCCTTTTTCAACACGGCGCGGGCGACCGCCAGTGCTTGGTCCCAGCGCTTCAACTGGGCCAGGATCAACCATCGCACTTCGAGAATGTCCGGGTGGCTCTGAAGACCGGCCGAGATCTTGTCGAGCTCGGTTTCGGCCTCGGCGGGCACACCCAGCTCGAGCCATCCGACGGCGGCGGACAGGTAATGGGTTTCTGGCGGCCCAATTTGCTCCATAATTTGATCCTGACCAGGCGTCAAACAGCAACACAGATGCCAGCCGGCTCACCCGCGGAAGCCCGTGAGCGGGGGGGTTGAACGAAAAACACCGATGAATCGGCGCCTGAACCTCTTGTAGCCGCCAATGTGAATTGGCGGACCCGTCCCGCGGCGGCGGTCTCCGCCGTTTCACGACGGCGGCTACGAAGGCTCGGTTCACGGAGAGAATCCCTACCGATACCACGCTTCGAAACGCCAGCGAGTCAGCCGGCTTGACTCCACCCCGGCAACGGAGGTCCGGTCAACCCAACGACTTGACCTTCTTCACAATCGCGGCTGCATCAATTCCATATTTTGCCAGCAATTCTTCGGCTTTGCCGGAGTGCGGCAATTCCGTGACTGCCATCTTATGGACTTTGATTCCGTCCATGCTCAACTCGCCCGCTACCGCGTCGCCCAATCCGCCTTCGGCGTAATGGTCTTCCACCGTGATCACGGTCAGTTGGGTCTTCTGCGCGGCGGACTTGATGACATCCTTCGCCAGCGGCTTCACGCTGTAGGCATCGATCACCGTGATGCCGATGCCTTCCTGCTTGAGCGTGTCCGCGGCCTTCAACGCTTCGAACAGCGTCACGCCGGCCGCCACCACCGTGACTTTGTCGTTGCTGGATTGCCGCAAAACCTTGGCGCCGCCGATCGGAAACTGTTCGTCATTGTTGTAAATCACCGGGGTCTTCGGCCGGGACGTGCGCAGGAAACAAACCCCCTTGGTTTGGGCCATTTGTTCCACCAGTTTCTCCGCGCAAACAGCATCGCTCGGATACAACACCTTGCTGCCCACAACCGCGCGCAGCATCGCAATGTCCTCCAAACCCATTTGCGTCGCGCCGTCTTCTCCGATGCTCACGCCCACATGGGAGCCGACCAGTTTGAGGTTGGCCTGGGAAATACCCGCCACACGGATCTGGTCGTAAGCGCGGGTGAGGAAGCAGGCGAACGTGGAGGCAAAAGGCACTTTGCCGCGCACCGCAAACCCGGTGGCCACACCCACCATGTTCTGTTCCGCAATGAAACATTCGGTGAACCGCTCCGGGAATTTCTTGTAGAACTTGTCCGAATAGGTGGAATTCTTCGTGTCACCATCCATCGCCACCACGCGCGGGTCCGCTTCGCCGATGCGCAACAGCGCGTTGCCAAACGCCTCGCGCGTCGCGGCTGAATCCCCGAGCTTGTAGTTCAACGGGGGATACGTTGCGGGGGCGGCGTTGTTGGGGGCCGGCAACGGACTGGGGGCCTCGATGGAAACGTCAAGGCCCGACTTTGCCTTGGGTTGAAGCTCGGCGATGGCCATCGCCGCTTCTTCCTTGTTCAACGGCTTGCCGTGCCATCCTTCCTTGTCCTGGATGAAGGAAATCCCCGCGCCCTTGAGCGTTTTGGCCAGAATGACCAGCGGACGGTCTCCCAGACCCGCCGCGGCCAGCACTTCCAGGATCTCCTCGATGTCGTGGCCGTCGATTTCCTCCGTGCGCCAGCCGAAGGCCTGGAAGCGCCTCTGGTAAGCATCCAGATCCTGGCCGAATGCCGTCGCCTGGCTTTGACCGAGGCGATTCACGTCCACGATGGCAACGAGATTGTTCAACTTGTGGACTCCGGCCAGAGAGGCGGCTTCCCACACGGAACCCTCGGCTATTTCGCCGTCACCGAGCAGTACGTAGGTCTTGTAATCCAGCTTGTCCAGGCGCGCGCACAACGCCATGCCGACGCCCACGCTCAGACCTTGGCCGAGCGAGCCTGTCGCCACATCCACGAACGGCAGCCGGGGTGTCGGATGTCCTTCCAGATCGCTGCCCAGTTGACGGAGTTTGAGCAGCTCTTCCGCCGGGAAAAAGCCCAGCTCGGCCCAGGCCGCATACAGCAGCGGCGCGGCGTGGCCTTTCGACAGAATAAATCGATCGTTGTTGTAATAGTGCGGGTCCTTCGGCAAATAGCGCATGTGGCCAAAGAAAAGCGCGGCCACGATGTCCGCGGCCGAACAGCACGAGGTGGGATGTCCGCTGCCCGCTGCCGTCGTTGCCGCAATGGAATGGATCCGCAACTGTTGGGCGATGCCCTGCAATTTCTCGATATCAATATCGTTCATGAATCTGCAAACTGTATTCGTGGAAAGACAAAAGGAAAGCCGAAATAAAAGAGCGATAAAACACTCCGCCCGGGTCAGGTCCCGTCCGCAGCTTCGTTCCACTCCGCCAGCCACTCCTCCGCCGCGCCCGGCTCGCGGAAAACCCTGATTGGGAAGAACCCCGACAGCAAATTCGCAAACATGCGGGTCATGCCGAACACCGCATCATCCCGCACAATGACCGCCCGTGGTCCGAAGTGACGTTCGGATGGCGTGTCCAGCACCAGGCGCACCAGGTCGGCCGCGCGCCAGATGTCGTGGGTGGAGAGGAAAGGCGGGGTCACACCGCACGCGTCGATCAACTCTTCATAGGCCAACACACCTTCGCGGATCGCGGCCTGGAATTGACCCAGAATGTCCTCGACGGAGATGGGCCCGGTGACGGTGGTCAGCACCCGCTTCCGCGCCTTGTGAATCTGGTAAGAAATAGGCATTCGTGCATCGTCGCCCCGCCCGTCGCCCGCCCAAGGTTTGTTGAGGTCGGCCCGGCAAGTCAAGCTCCCGTTGCGCCGCGCTTCAATACCGGGCCACGCCCGAGTCGATTTCCTCCGACCACGCGAGGATGCCGCCTCTCACGTTCTTGAGGTGTTTGAATCCATGCTCGCGCAGGAAGTGCAGCGCCTTCATGGAACGCACGCCGCTCTTGCAATGGATGTAATACCGCTGATTCGGATCCAGTTCCGTGAACCGCTGGGAAAGCGTGCTCAGCGGGAAAAGGGCGGCGCCGTCCACATGCGCAATTTCGTGCTCGTCCGGTTCGCGGACGTCGATGACCTTGACCCCCAGTTGGGGATCCTCCAGCGCGCATTTCATGTCCTGAACGCTGACTTCGTCCGGGTTGGCCGCCGCCGCCGCCGGCTCGGGCGTGATGCCGCAGAACGTCTCGTAGTCCACAAGCCGGGTGATCGTCGGATGCTCTCCGCACAGCGGGCATTCCGGATCGCGGCGCAACTTGAGTTCGCGGAACTTCATGTCGAGCGCGTTGAAGAGCAGCAACCGCCCGATGAGCGGGTTGCCCTTGCCGAGGGCGAGTTTCAAAATCTCCGTGGCCTGGATGCAGCCGATGATGCCGGGCAACACGCCCAGCACTCCACCCTCGGCACAACTGGGAACCATCCCCGGCGGCGGCGGCTCCGGATAAAGACAACGATAACACGGTCCGCCCAGGTGCGGCGCAAACACGCTCGCCTGCCCCTCGAATCGGAAGATGGAACCGTAAACGTTCGGCTTCCGCAGCAGCACACAGGCGTCGTTCGTCAGATAGCGCGTCGGGAAATTGTCCGTCCCGTCCACGACGATGTCATAGGGCTGGATCAGCTCGAATGCGTTTTCGCTCGTAATGCGCGTGTGGTGAATCACCACCTCGACATTCGGGTTGACGCCCTGGATGGTTTCCTTTGCCGACTGCGACTTGGGCCGGCCGACATCGGCTTCCGTATGGAGGATCTGGCGCTGCAAATTGGAATAATCCACGACGTCGAAATCCACGATCCCGAGTTTGCCGATGCCGGCGGCGGCGAGNNTAACGGCGGATTTCGTCATTGTTCAATTGCATAGTGGGCACCTGAGCGTAGTGCACCCGGAAAAAAAATCAATTGAGAAACACCGCTGAACCCGTAAGCTGCAGGTTTGGAAACCGGTGATGAAGTCGGATGTTGTTTTTGCCTTAGAAAATGCCGGGTGGCCGGCGCTCCTCCTGGACGGAACGGGCACGATCCTGCGCGCCGCTCCGGCTGCCGCCAAGACTTTTGGTCCGGTGCTGGAAGGAGAGGCACCCCGACTCTCCGCGATTTGGGCGCCCGAGAATGGTGTGACGGCCGAGCAGTTCCTCGTGCAATGGGAACGTTCGCCCACCGCCGCCCTCCCGCTGAAATTCCGCGTCAAAGGCGGCAGCGTCAGTCCATTCATGACCGCGATCTGTTCCTTCAGCAAGGATTCCCAGAAGTATTTCGTTCTCCAATTGCTGCCGGAGACCGCGCCGCTTCCGGGCGACTCCAAGGGACCGCCGACGGACTCCAGCCAGAAGCAGAAACTGGAATGCGCGCTGCAACTGGCCCGCACCGTGTCGCTCGACTTCAATAACGTCCTCACGACCATTCTCGGGCATACCTCGCTCCTGCTGAGCCAGACGGACCAGAAACATCCGTGGCGCAACTCCCTGATCGAAGTGGAGAAGTCCGCCGTCAAGGCCGCGGAAATCGCCAACGACCTCGGAGCCTTCAGTCTCCAGGAGCGGGAGCCGCGCCCCCAGGTCGCCGGAAATCTGAACTCGATCCTGGTGCGCAACGTCGAGTTGCTCCAAAAGGCACAGAAGGAAAAGATCGAGTGGACACAACAACTGGAGCGGAAACTCTTCGCCGTGAAGTTTGATGAAGCCAAAATACAGCAGGCGTTCATGAAAGTCCTCGAGAACGCCGTGCAGTCCGTCGGCCCCAACGCGCGGGTCACGGTCCAGTCCCGCAACCTCGAATTGACTGAGCCGGCGCAGGACCGCGATCTGCGACTCGCGCCGGGCACCTATGTGTGCGTTGAGATCACCGACAACGGTTGCGGCATCCCCCTCGAGGTCCTGCCGCGGATCTTCGAACCCTTTTTCACGACCAAAAAAGAGGGCAATCACCGCGGCCTGGGCCTGGCCTGGGTTTACGGCATCGTCACCAACCACGGCGGCGGCGTGGCCGTGTCGAGCCAGATCGACGCCGGCACCTCCGTGCGCGTCTATCTGCCGGCGGAAAAGCGCATCGCGCGCGAAAGCAGCATCGATTCCGGCAACCTGAACGGCGACCAAACCATCCTGATGGTGGACGACGAAGACCTGTTGTTGACCATGGGACAGACCGTCCTTTCCGCTTACGGCTACAAGGTCCTGACCGCGAACAGCGGCCCCAAGGCGCTCGAGATAGTCTCCCAGAGCAAAATCCCCATCGATCTGGTCATCACGGACCTGGTGATGCCGACGATGAGCGGACAGGAGTTGGTGGAGCACCTTCGCCGGCTCTCGCCCCAAATCCGCGTGCTGCGCACCAGCGGCTTCGTCCGCCCACTCCACGACGACCAGAACGATTTGATTTACCTCCAGAAGCCCTTCACCAGCCAGGAATTGCTCTCCAAGGTCAAAAATGCGCTAATCTCTTCTGAGTAACATTAGTTGACGCACTAGATTTTGTCGTGTATTCAATCGACTTATGCAAATTGAAAGCCTGAAGGTATTCTGTGATTTGGCGGAGACGGAAAGCTTCACCAAGGCCGCCCAGATCAACAACGTGACCCAATCGGCGGTCAGCCAGCAGATCAGCTCGCTCGAGCGCCTGTTCAAATCCCTGCTCATTGAGCGCAGCAAGAAAAAGTTCCGCCTCACGCGCGAAGGCCAGATCCTGTACGACTTCAGCAAGCAGATCATCCAGACGTTCGACGCCCTCCACAGCAAATTGCAGGAGATCAAGGATATCATCTCCGGCACCATCCGGGTCGCCACCATCTACAGCATCGGCCTCCATGACTTGCCGCCTTATATCAAGAAATTCATGAAGGATTACCCGACGGTGAACGTCCACGTCGAATACCGCCGCGCCAATCAGGTGTATGAAGATGTCCAGGGCAATGTCGTGGACCTGGGATTGGTCGCCTATCCCTCGCGCGATTCAAAACTGGAAATCGTCCCGCTTCGCAAGGATCCCCTGGTGCTGATCTGCCATCCCACTCACCCGTTCGCCAAAGCCAAGAGCATGAAGTTGAAGTCGATCGCCGGGCAGAAATTCATCAGCTTCGAGCCCGACATCCCGACGCGCAAGGCCCTCGATAAAATTCTCCGGGAATACAACGTGGAAGTGCAGACCGTGATGGAGTTCGATAATATCGAAACCGTGAAACGCGCGGTGGAAATCGACGCCGGCGTCGCCATTGTCCCCCTGGGCACCATCAGCCAGGAGATTTCCAAGCAAACGCTGGCGGCCGTGCACCTGGACGACGGCGACTTTTACCGGCCGATCGCCGCCATTTACAAAAAGAACAAGGTGCTCTCGCCCGCGATGAAACAGTTCCTCTCCATCCTGAAAGAGGGACACTGAGAATTTTTGATTTTTGATTGCCGATTTGGGATTTCGACTCGGTTCAAGGTCCCAATGCGTCCGATATCTGGGGTGGGAGGCTTGCATTGAGGAGTGCGGACCTTCCTGTCCGCTAAACGCGCAATGCCCGGAGACGGTCCGGGATGCCGGCCCTCCGAGTGTGCAGGGTCTGGCCTGTCAGGACAGGGCGGAGAAGAACCAGCCGCATCCCGACAGCTCAAAACCTGGCCCGCGGGGCTACGGAATCGCAAATCAAAAATCAAAAATCCAAAATCACTTCAGTTTCGCCGGGTTCAACCCCTTCAGATCCCTCGCCACGAACAGGCCGTTCTTGCGGACCAATTCGTCGTCGAACCAAACCTCGCCTCCGCCCCATTCCGGCCGCTGGATCAATACCATGTCCCAATGCACGGCCGAGCGGTTGCCGTTGTCGCATTCCTCGTAAGCCTGCCCGGGCGTGAAGTGCAATGAGCCGGCGATCTTTTCGTCGAAAAGGATGTCGCACATCGGGTTCAGAATGTACGGATTGAAGCCGAGCGAGAACTCGCCGATGTAGCGCGCCCCCGGATCCGTGTCCAGGATCTCATTCAACCGCCGCGTGTTGTTCGCCGTGGCCTTGACGATCTTGCCGTCCGCGAATTCAAGCCGGACATTCTCGAACTTCGTGCCCGAGTAAAGCGTGGGGGTGTTGAACTGGATCACCCCGTTCACGGAATCCTTCACCGGACAGGAAAAAACCTCGCCGTCGGGGATGTTGCGATCCCCCTTGCACATCTTCGCCCCGATGCCTTTGATGCTGAAGGCAAGATCGGTGCCGGGCGCCTTCAGCCGGACGCGGTCCGTGCGTTTCATCCGGCGTTCCAAGGGCACCATGGCCCGCGCCATCCTCCGATAATCCATCGTGCAAACATCAAAGTACAGGTTCTCGAACGCTTCCGTGCTCATGCCCGCGGCCTGGGCCATGCTCGGCGTCGGCCACCGCAGTACACACCACCGTGTCTTGTTGACCCGATGGTTCAGCACCGGCCGGAGAATGCGCGAATACATCGCCATACGGTCGCCCGGCACATCGGCGGTTTCGCTGGCGTTTTCGCTGCCCCGAATCGCAATATACGCCTCCATCTTCTTCATCCGGAACAACTCGAGGCCGCTCGCCAATCGCGCATGCTTCTCGTTCGTCCCTCGCAGCAATTCGCGTCCAACCCTCGTATGGCGCGTCTCGACAATCGGGAGCGCGCCCGCGTCCCGCGTCGCCCGGATCAACTCAATCGTGAACTCATCCGGCACATCGATCATATCGAGCAGGATGCGGTCGCCCTTCTTCAGCGCGGTGGAATACTCCACCAGCAGCTTCGCCAGATTGCGGTATCGAGGATCGGTCATATGCCCGCCACAATAACAAAACATCCTTCTTTGGAAATGCCGGAATTAAAGATGAGGACACGGACGCACGTAACCCACCGGCTTTACCGCCTGAAAAAGTGAACTTGTGTCAATACTCAGGACCGACCCGAACGGCCCTTATGGTCATCGGCATGAATACGTTCCCGCCGGTCGCCGCGACTCATAACATGATAGATCGCGCCCGGATATTGGATGCGCAGCTTCCGAGCCATGGGGGCCCACGCTAATCAACCCATCCCGCTGGTGTCGATAGAATATTACAATCTGATTAACTGACCCCTTTGCTTTACGGATCCAGCGGCGCGTCCAAGGCAAGACAGCGCAAAAGTCCCGCGATTGACGGCCGCAGCACTTTCGTGTTGGTTGATGCATGGCGCATCGGATCGAAATGAAGCGGAGCAACAGGGCAATGCAATGGGGCCGTGATATACCGCCTGGCCGGAGCCTGGTGGATTCCCCGGACCGCGCCCGTCCGGATTGCCCTCCTCCGGCAAAACGCGGGTGGCACCTTGTCGGGGCGATCTTTTTCTGGATCGCCATGGTCGTTTTCCCCGCGGCCAACGCGGCGGACCCGGCTTCAATTCAATTCGACCGCAAAACGGTGGTGGTGTTGGGCGACAGCCTGTCGGCGGGTTTGGGCATCGAGCCTGCCCAGGCTTTTCCGGCGTTGCTTCAGGCGAAGATGGATGCGGCCGGCTGGAACTGCGCGGTGGTCAACGCCGGCGTGAGCGGGGACACCAGCGCGGACGGTCTGGCGCGCATCGACTGGCTGCTGAGGCGTCGGATCGATGTGCTGATTCTGGAACTCGGCGGCAACGACGGATTGCGCGGTCTGCCGGTGTCGGCTACGAAAACGAACCTGCAGGCCATCATCGACCGCACGAAGCGGCAATATCCGCAGGCGCAGTTCATTGTCGCCGGGATGCAGATGCCGCCGAACATGGGTGAGGAATACACCGCCGCTTTCCGAAGTGTTTTTCCGGAATTGGCCGCGACCAACCACGCGGCGCTGATCCCGTTCCTGCTCGAAGGGGTGGCGGGTAAGCCGGAGTTGAACCAGGAAGACCGGATACATCCGACCGCCGAAGGCCACAAGATTGTGGCGGAGAACGTTTGGAAGGTTCTGAAGCCGGTCCTGCAGAAGATGAATCCGGCGAAGCCTCATCAGTGGCGTTGAGGCTGCCTGGTCACCCCAGCATCTCCCTGACTTCTGAGGCCTTGTGGGTTGGCGCGTGGCAGGAAGTTCCGGTGCAGAGATAAACCACCGGGCCGTCCTTTGGCGGCAATGTCCGGGAGAATTCTTCGACTGCGCCTGTGTTTCCGAGCACGACTTTGTTGGGCTGATAAACCGAATGGACGGCGTGCAGCAGTTCCCGACCGCGGGCGGTGGCGGGATTGCCGGCCAGGACGACGTGTTTTGGCGGCTGCAGGGAAAAGTCCAGCGCCTGGAGCATGAAGGGGACAGCCTGTGGAACCTGATGCAGGCGCATGGAAAACAGGAGCAAACTTTTTTCGGCGGCGCCGGTGAAGTCTTTGCGGCCGGTGATGGACCCGAGTTTCAGCAGCGCCAGAACCGCGACCGAGTTTCCCGAAGGCTCGGCGCCGTCGTAATCTTCTTTCACCCTCAGGATAAGGTTCCTGGCCTCGGCGGGGGTTTGCCAGAACCCGCCGTTTTCAGGGTCGTAAAACTTCGCCAGCATGGAGTCGGCGAGTGCGATGGCAAAATCAAGGCGCCCGGGTTCGAGCGTGGCTTCATACAGATCCAGAACGCCGGAGAGCAGGAAGGCGTAGCCCTCGAGCAACTCGACCTCGTCCCGTTCGCCGTCGCGCCAGCGGTGAAACAGTGTTCCTCGCGCCGTTGCCGATCCGGCGGGTTCCACCCACAACTTCGCCTGGAGGAACGCCAGGTTCTTTTCCGCCGCCGCGCGGTATTTTTCATCGCCGAGCACGGCATAAGCGCACGCCATGGCGCCGAGCATCAGTCCGTTCCATGAGGCGAGCACCTTGTCATCCAGGTGCGGACGCACGCGGCGGTTGCGGGCCTCGAACATTTTTCGCTTCGCGGAGGCGAGCAACTCGGAGGCGGTCGCGCCGGCCGCGGCGTGTGGCGGCGCGGCCCCGTCCGAAAGTGGGGCGGCGACACTCAACACATTTTGATCCGGCAACGGGGCGGGGTGGCTGTGGTCGATGAAATTGCCCTGCGCGGTGATGCCGAAGTAACGTTCGGCCACGCTCAATTCCAGGGGCGTCAGCAGCGTTTCCAGCTCCCGACGCGTCCAACAATAGAACTTTCCCTCATGCCCTTCGCTGTCGGCGTCTTCGGCGGAATAGAACCCACCTTCCGGGTGCGTCATGTCGCGCAGGACGTAATCGAGAATGTCGCGCGCGATACCGGCAAACCGGGCTGGATCGACGGGCGGGACGCCCCCGGACGGCCCCGGTTCCATTTTTGATTGTTGATGTTCCAATTCCCGGCTCACGAGGCTGGCGTCCAGATACAATTGAGCCAGTTGCGCATTGTCGTAGAGCATCTTCTCGAAATGCGGCACCAGCCATTCGGCATCGACGGAGTAGCGCGCGAAGCCGCCGCCCAATTGATCGTGGATACCGCCGGCGGCCATGCGATCGCACGTGTGGAGCACCATGCGGACGGCCTCGCTGTCGTTGAACCGTTTGGCGTAGCGCAGGAGTGCCTGGGGCTGGCTGGGCTGCGGAAATTTCGGGGCGCCGCCAAAGCCGCCGTGGCGGGGGTCGTATGCCTGTTTGAAGAGCGCACCCGCGTTGCGGAGAATCTCCGCCGTCAACTCCGGAGCCGACGGCGATGAATCGATCCCGGCCATCTGCTCCAGACGCGCATGCAATTCGTCGGCGGAGCCGGCGAGGCCGGCGCGGCGGTTCGCCCAGAGCTGCTGGATCTGCCGAAGCAATTGCAGGAAACCGGGTCTCCCCTGACGGTTCTCCGGCGGAAAATAGGTCCCGCCGAAAAAGGGTTTCAGGTCCGGCGTGAGAAAGACGTTCAACGGCCAACCGCCCTGGCCGGCCGTGGCCTGAACAAACATCATGTAGATTTTGTCCACATCCGGCCGCTCCTCGCGGTCCACCTTGATGGCGACAAAATATTGGTTGAGGAAAGCGGCGACGGCTCCGTCTTCAAACGATTCGCGCTCCATCACGTGGCACCAGTGGCAGGTCGAGTAGCCGATGCTCAGAAAGATGGGTTTGTTCTCGCGGCGCGACTTTTCGAAAGCTTCGTCATTCCAGGCGAACCAATCCACGGGGTTGCGCGCGTGCTGGAGAAGGTAAGGCGACTTTTCGCGCGCCAGACGATTGGCGGGATGAAGCGGCGCTGCGTCAGGGGCCTTTGTCATCAAGGTGTTTCCAGGTTGAATTGTTTCCCGCCGGCGGCTGTTCAATGCCTTTGAGCCCAGAGGAAATCCATCGCGCGTCGCCGGGTTGATGCGCAACGATACTCCGCGGCGGCCACTCTGGCAAAGAAAACAGGGAGGGGTTGCACTATGCCACTTGCCGCCCGTGCGCGCTCTGCACTTGGATGTTCGATGTTGGTTGTTGGATGTTCCCTCCTTTTTTGGAGCATGGATGGCGTGGCTGAAAATCGTCCATCCATCGGTGGTTTCAATTGAAGACTTCCGAGCGGCAGCTCCCGCCACTTTTCCATCGTCTCTCCGGTTTGGGTTCTGTAGGTTGGATCCATGCTGCCGGAAAAGCCATGGAAAGTGGATGCCGTTCTGCGCCTCGTCGCGAGGGTGTTGATCTGCATTTTCATAGGCACGCTCGTGGCCTCGGCCATCGCCTTCCTGCGCCAGCCGCAACGGCCTCACGCGGCCGGTTTCCTCAGCCTGACCGCCGGCGCGTGCGGGTTGTTTGCCGGCGCGTTCGTGGTCCTGGGACGCCCCTGGCGCCTCGAAACCTTTGTGCGGAGTTTTGTCGGGTTGCTCCTCTGTTTCTACGGGGCTTTGTTGCTGACCTGGTGGTCCGTGCGCGTGGGTGGGGATGCGCCGGAAGGGAAAGCTTCGGTTCTCAACGTGCTGATCGCCGTGCTCAGCTTTCAAGGCGCGGCTTGCGTGCTCGTGTCCCGCTTTCTGCGGGAGCACGCCATCGGCTGGGCGGACGCCTTCGGCTTGAAGGTTGACTGGAGACGGGCGCTGGTGTTCGGCGCGTTCGGCGCGGTCGCCTTTCTGGGCGCGGGTCTTCTGCTGCAATCGGCCTCCGTCCGAATCATGGAGCGGCTCCATCTCGAGCCGAAGGAGCAGACGGTCGTGGAGGTGTTGCGGACCTCGGGGACCCTCTGGAACCGGGTCGTGCTCGGGGTCACCGCCATTGTGCTCGCGCCGCTGGCCGAGGAACTGTTGTTCCGGGGCATCCTGTATCCGGCGATCAAACAGAGCGGCCACCCGCGCGCTGCGCTTTGGGGCACGTCGCTGGCGTTTGCGGCAATCCACTTGAACCTGGCCACTTTTTTGCCGCTGCTGTTGCTCGCGCTCATTCTAACGTGGCTTTATGAAACCACCGGGAACCTGCTCGCCCCGATCGCGGCCCACAGCCTGTTCAACACGATGAATTTCGTCCTGCTTTTCGTCGCGGAATCTCTTCATCTCGTGTCCGCAAGACCATGAACGAGTTTGAACTGATCGCCCGCCTCACACACTCGTTGCCGGCCAATAAATCGGTCGTGGTCGGGCCCGGAGACGACTGCGCCGTGCTGGATTTCGGCCTGCCGGACCGCCTGCTCCTGTTCAAGACCGACGCCGTCGTCGAGGGAATTCATTTCCAATCCGATGCGCCCCCGGAAAAGATCGGGCACAAAGCCCTGGGTCGATGCCTGAGCGACATCGCCGCCATGGCCGGCACGCCCACCGCCGCGCTCGTCACCCTCGCCCTGCCGCAACAATTCAATCCCGATGCCGTCGAAAGGATCTACGCGGGAATGACCGCTCTCGCGCGGAAGCACGACGTGGCCATCGTCGGCGGCGAGACCACAACGAATCCCGGCCGCGTGCTCCTGTCTGTGGCGGTGCTCGGTCACGTGCTCCGGGGCAAGGCCACGCTCCGGTCCAGCGCCGAGGCGGGCGATGCCATCTGGGTCACAGGCAATCTCGGCGGGTCGCTTTTGTCGGGTAAACATCTCGAGTTCGAACCGCGACTGGCCGAGGCGCGGTGGCTGACGCAGCATTTTTCCATACACGCGATGATCGACGTGAGCGACGGCCTGGCAGGCGACCTGCGCCACATTTTGAAGGCGAGCCGTGTGGGCGCGGAACTGTTGGCCGCCTCGATCCCCATCAGCCGCGCCGCCAAGGAAGCATCCCGCAACCGTGCGCGCGAGGATGAGGGCCGGCTGCCGGCTCAAGGCGGCGGCGGCAAATCACCGTTGCTGGCGGCGTTGAGCGATGGCGAGGATTTTGAACTGCTGTTCACGGGGGCGGCCCGCGACGCAGTCCCCCTGCTCGATGCCTGGAAAAAGGAGTTCCCCAAAACTCCCCTTGCCTGCATCGGCAAGATCACCGCGGGCGAAGGAATCCATCTGCGCGACAGGGACGGCGTTCGGCCGTTGACCGTCCATGGTTACGAACATTTCACATAGCCCGGCGGAGACCGAGGCGCTCGGCGAACGTTGGGGGCGCGACGCGCGCAGCGGACTGGTCATCGCGCTCTCCGGCGACCTGGGCGCCGGCAAGACCCGGCTCGTCAAAGGCCTGGCGCGCGGCCTGGACATACCGGCCCGCGTGCATTCGCCGACGTTCACGCTGGTCAATATCTACGCGGCCGGCCGGCTCACGCTCTTTCACCTGGATTTATACCGGCTCAACACCCCCGAACAGATTGTGGCTGCGGGTTTGGAGGAATATCTGAATCCGGCGGGTGTGGCCGTGATTGAATGGGCCGAACGCTGGTTCGGAGCGGATCGATCTGGGGGAGGGATGCGGGCCATGCCCGCAGAATTCAGCCGGGTTCAAATCGAGATCCTGGACGGGAATGAACGGCGAATCTCTTATGAAAATCCTGGCGCTTGAGTTTTCCTCGGCACAGCGAAGCGTGGCGGTTCTGTCTTCACCGGAGAAGGGTGGCGACACGCCGGACGCTTTGGAGCCCGCCAGGCCACAGGCCGGCCCGTGCCCGTCCGGCAGTGTCGTCGAGGTCATCGAGACCGGCTTGGGCGGGACGCGCGGGCTGGCGCTGGTGGCCGACGCGCTACGAGAGGCGAACCTCGAGGCTGGGCAGATCGAGTGCCTGGCGATCGGCCTCGGCCCGGGTTCCTACACGGGCATTCGGGCGGCCATTGCACTCGCGCAGGGCTGGCAACTGGCCCGCGGCGTAAAGCTGATCGGCATCGGCAGCGCTGAGTGCCTCGCCTGGCAGGCCTGGACCGGAGGCCTGACCGGACGGGTCACCGTCGTCATCGACGCCCAGCGCGATGAGTTTTATCTCTCAAGCTGTGAACTTGGCGCGGACGGATGTCGCGAAGCCGGGCCTCTGCGGCTCGCATCCCTGGCCGAAGCGCGGGAATGCGAGCGGGCCGGTGAAATCCTGATCGGCCCGGAGGCGACACGCTGGTTTCCGGCCGGCCGGATCCTTTTTCCCGCGGCCGCCACGCTCGCGAAACTGGCGGCGAACCGGAACGGTTTCGTTTCCGGCGAAAAACTTGAGCCGATCTATCTGCGTGAAGCGAACTTTGTCAAGGCGCCCCCGCCGAGGCGCCTGGCCTGAGCGCGCAACTTGACACTGCGGTCAATTGCACACAGGCCGGAGCGTGGCATTACGAGGCCGTGTGTAACATGGGGGTGGAATGAGCGACCCGCCCGTTCCGGTCGGCGACTCGCCGACCGGAAGAGGTTGACGGCCGATGACATTTTGGGCTGAATTTCCTCTGGAACGCCCCTCTCCATTCCGTCCGGAGGGTCGCCGGACGGAACGGGCCAATGGCCCGTACCACCCATTCAACTTTTGACACAAGCTTTCAAGGCACCACGCCGGAGCGGCGCGCGGATGCGCCCGGGGGATGATCGCGCGCAAATGAAGTTTTACATCCGATGTCGATCGCCCTAAACATGCCCGCATGAAAGCCGCCGTCCTGCATGGAAAAGAAGATGTTCGTGTCGAAGACATCGAGCCGCCGGCGCTCAAGCCGGGCGAGGCGCGCCTCCGGATCGAGGCGGCGCTGACGTGCGGCACCGATCTGAAGGTGTTCAAGCGCGGTTACCATGCCAAGATGATCGTGCCGCCCGCCGTTTTCGGCCACGAACTGGCCGGCATCGTCTCCGAGGTGTCGGACGCAGGGCGCGCCGGGCAGGCAGGCGAATGGCAGCTCGGAGATCGTGCGGTCGTCGCGAACTCGGCCCCGTGTGGGCAGTGTTATCATTGTCGGGCCGGGCAGGAGAACATTTGCGACGACCTGCAGTTTTTGAACGGCGCGTATGCGGAGTTCATCGTTGTGCCGGCGCGGATCGTGCGGAAGAACATGCTGCGACTGAAGCCGGAGACGTCTTTTCGCGACGCCGCGCTGGTGGAGCCGCTGGCGTGTGTGGTGCAGGGGGTTGAAGACTCGAAACTCCGCCCCGGGCAGCACGTCCTCGTTCTGGGCGCGGGGCCGATCGGACTCATGTTCGTCGTGCTGGCAAAACAACTGGGCTGCGAAGTGACCGTGGCCGGCCGCCGGGCGGCGCGGCTCGAAGTGGCGCGCCGGGTCGGCGCCGACCACGTCATCGATATCGGCGACGGACACACTCTCGTGACGAAGATCCGTGAAGCATCGAAAGCGCACTTCGACGCGGTCATCGAGGCGGTGGGTGTGCCGGAGGTATGGGAGGCGAGCGTTCATCTGGTGCGCAAAGGCGGTACGGTGAATTTTTTTGGCGGCTGTCCGGCGGGCACGACGGTGACGCTCGACACGACGGTGATCCATTATTCGGACCTGACCCTACTGGCGAGCTTCCACCACACCCCGCGCACGATTCGTCGGGCGCTGGAGTTCATCGAGAAGGGCGTGATCCGGGCGGCTGAGTTTGTGGATGGGGAATGCCCGTTAAGCCGGCTGCCGCAACTGTTTCAGTCCATGACCGCTGGAAACCGCGTGGTGAAAACGCTGGTCAACGTGCGCGGATGAATGCGGAGACAGGGATTCAGCGATCCCGCCTTCCGCCTTCTTCATTCCGCCTTCCTTTTCATGTGCCGGTGGACGAAAAAATAATAAAGTCCGCCCAACACCAGCATCGCGCCGCCGAGCCAGAGTGAAATCCGGTGCAGGTCGCCCTTCATCAGATCTTTGTCCTGGCCCATTTTGACTCCGACGTAACAGAGCACGGTGCACCAGAATCCGGACCCCAGAATCGTGAAGAGCGAAAATAATTTGTAGTCCATTCGGACGACGCCGGCGGGGATGCCGATCAGATGACGGACGACCGGCAGGAGTCGCGATATAAAAATGCCCATGGAGCCGTAATGCTCCGCCCAGCGTTCCGCTCCCTCGACTTTTTCCGGCGTAACGAATATCCAGCGACCATACCTGAGGAACAAAGGCCGTCCGGCCAACCGCGCGGCCCAGTACATCAGGGTGGCGCCGAGCCAGGAGCCGAGCGTGCCGGCGATGACGATTCCGGTGAGGCTGAGGGGGATCTGGCCGGTCTCCGACCAGTGAGCCGCGGGCGGGAGGACCAATTCACTGGGCAACGGGAAAAGGGAACTTTCGATTGCCATCATCAGGACGATCGCCGGGTAGCCGATCGCTTTGAGCGCACCGGCGTACCACGCGGCAAGATCCAAAGACCAGGCGGCAATGAACTTCGACATGGGGCGGTGGTTATAGCAAAACGGGAGCCGGCGCAATCCCGGAGTCAGGGCTTCGTGAAGAACCCCCGCTGCTTTCCGCTGATCGGCATTCCCAGCTTCTCCATCACCTGCAACATGTCCTCCCAGACCTTGCGCTTTTCGCTCAGGGCCTGGTTGCGGAGCAGATACGCCGGGTGATAGGTCGGCATCAGCGGAATGCCGCGGTAGATCCGCCAGTTCCCGCGCAGCCGGGTGATCCCGACGGTTTTACCGAGCAACCCTTCGACCGCGGTTGCGCCCAGGGCGACGATCGCTTTGGGCCGGATCAAATCGATCTGCTCGTGCAGATAGGGAATGCACGTGGCCATCTCCCCGGCCGTCGGCTTCCGGTTGCCCGCGCTCTGGCCGGGCGTGTCGGGCCGGCATTTCAAAATATTGGCGATGTAAACCGATTCGCGCGAGAGCCCCGTCGTCTGGATGATTTTGGTGAGCAACTGCCCCGCCTTTCCGACGAATGGTTCGCCCTGCTCGTCTTCGTCCGCGCCCGGCGCCTCGCCGACGAACAGGAGTTCGGCGTGGATGCTGCCGACGCCGAAGACGACGTTCTTGCGTGAGGAGGCGAGGTGGGGGCATTTCACGCAAGCCGCCGCGCGACGGCTCAAGTCGGCAAACGCGGCGGCCTTGGCTTCCGGATCGAGCGGCGCGGCGGGGGCGGCCGCCCGTTCGCCGGGCAGGCCGAGGGATAAATCCAGGGCGGTCACCGGCGTGGCTTCCGCGGCTTTGGGAGCCTCCGGTGCCGGTCCGGGGATCGATCGCGGTTGGAGAGGCGCGGGAGGCGCAGCGGCCTTTTGAGGAAGTGGTCTTCGAGGCTTCGCGTCCAACGCAGCCAGGGTTTCAGGCGAGACGGAGACGGAGCGGACGCCCTGGGCTTGGAGTTCCTGCAAGTGATTGATCGCGGCATCGAGGAGTTGGCGGTAGGCGTCCGGCATACGGCCCATCTTAACTGCTGTCATTGGGACGGCACGAAAAATCTTGGGGAACGGCTCGTCCGCGGTTGTTACAATTGGGTGACTCGGGCTCGGCGAATGGCGGTGAGGAGGAAGCCCCGGCTGTGTTTGGCACCCTGTCTTTGGCATATACGCATCTTTTCGGGCTTGTCGTCAAAGTGAGGACCACTGGCTGGTTTGTGGAAGTATTCTTTCCTCCACCTGGTTTAGTGTCTTCGCCGAACGGAAGAAAAACCATTTATGAAAATACAAAAAACATTTCCCATTGCGTTAGCCTTGCTGGCCGCGTCAGCGGTGGCCAGTTCGGCACAAACTTTTCAATACAATAATAGTGACCTGCTGATAGGCTTCAGGGTGACACCAAATTCCGCCGGTGCATCGGCCTACGAACTGGTCGTGGACGGCGGTTCCATCACGACCTATGCAAGTCTGACGACCGGCACGACGATCACAGTCGCAAACGTGACTCAAAGCCTGGTGACAAACTCGTTTTCGAGTTTAAACAACATATCCTGGTCGGCATTTGCCGACGTCAGCACCAACGTGCTTTCAGCGGGCGTCAGCAACTATCCGCTGCACACGCTCTGGGTGACCAATCCGCGCACTTCCTTCGGCACACAAACCTCTCCATGGACCCAGACCAGCTATTTCAGCCAGGGTGATGCAGTATCCCAGATTGAAGGTTTGGGCGATTACGCCACGATCTATGGCAGTGCGGATCTTCCCGCTGGACCACCGAGAAACACTCCGACGGGGATTATATTGCCGGCGGGAGACCCTCTCTTTTCCTACAGCGCCTACATCGGTCCGCTCGGCAATTTCAAGCAAAAGTTCCAAGGCGATGTGGAACAACAGACCGGCGCAAGTTTCACGACATCCGTCCAGGGTGTTCGCTCGGACCTGTATCAACTGTTCCCCGGCAGCGGCCCGGGCCTCTATCTGGGTTATTTTGATTTCTCGACGAACGGAGTGCTGACTTACACGTCCGGTCCTTCAGCACTGGTCATCCCGCAGCCCACCATCACGAGCATCGTGCGCAGTGGGACGGTTAACACCATCACCTTCTCGCCCACCGTTGTCGGAGCAACCTACACGCTTCTGGGCACGAGCAGCCTGGCAGTCAGTCCGCGGTCGAGTTGGTCTGTGATCGGTTCACCGGCAAGCGGCACGGGTTCACCCATGACCCTGCAGGATACGGGTGCCAGCGGTCAAATGATGTTCTACACGATCCAAGCGCATTGATTCAAAGCCGCGACCTCAACAACAACTATCCATCGAAACTTTAAATAATAACCATCAAAAACAATAAATCATGAAAAAGATAACCACACTCGGCATACTTGGCTTGGTCTGCACTGCCGTCTCGGTGCAGGCGCAAGTGAACATTTACATCACCGGTTCGACAGCCTTCCGGGCTAGCATGTTCCGCGCGATTACAAACCTGTACGGCGCCAATCTGCAGAATGAAAATCCAGGCGGTACCGCAACTGACAACAGCGGAGCCAATCAAGTGACTTACGGCGGACTCATGAGCGGAGTTTTCGGCAGCCAGCAGGTCACCATTTACACCAGCATGAGCGGCTCCGTCGGTGGAGTGCAAACGTTGACACAAAACTTGACTCCGACCTACTATAGTTCGCCGACGAACGGCAACGCCACCACAGTGAACCATACAGCGGACTTGTCTTTTTCGGATGTGTTTCAAGCTGCAACGGGTTTCCAAACGCCGCAGTTAAGCGGTGTGTTGGTGGCCATACAACCCATGTGCTTTACCAAGAGCGTTAGCTCGCCAACCCGATTGGCCAACATCACCGCTCAGCAGATCCAACCGTTTTTTGCCAACGGTTACTTGCCACTGTCCTATTTCACAGGAAATACGAATGACAGCAGCACAAATTGCTATCTCCCGGGCCGAAGCTTTGACTCCGGCACAAGGTTGACTGCGGAATACGACTCCTTTTTCGCGCCGTCAGAGGAACAGCCCTGGGCGCCGAACGCGAGTGGTGTGTGGTCTCCCTCCGTTGGCTACTCGAGCGGCTCGGGCGTCCGCGGCGCTCTCAATCAGGCCAACGCCGGTCCGGCGATCGGTTACCTCACCATGTCCGATACTCTCGTTGTTAACGGCGGCAGCAACGTTCTCACTTACAATGGCGCCCTGCCATTTCTCGGGACTTTAGATGGCGGAACCACAAGCCTGACCGGCACAAACGACTATTCACCAGTGATCAAGGGTCAATACAGCTACTGGTGCTACGAACATCTCTACGAACTCCCGTCCGTGTTGCACGGTAGCCCGGTGGACCTGCTGCGATCGAATCTGGCTACCTACATCGACCTCGACATCCAGAACGTTTATCCGAAAATTGCGGTTCGACTGACCGAAATGCAGGTTTCACGGCCTGCCGACGGTGGACCGATCACTCCCTGAGGCCAGTGGGTCTGGTTTGTTTCTGACGCGAGCCGGTGCGGTGGGTCCCCGCACCGGCTCTTTTTTGTGGGAAGCCTCCAATGCCAAATCGGGAGCGGATGGGGAGCATGAAATCTTGTAGCCGACAATGTGAATTGGCGGATCCGTCCCGCAATGGCGATCTCCGCCGTTTCACAACGGCGGCTACGGAGGCTCGGTTCATGGAGGTCGGCACGGGGCGGGCCCGGTTGTTTCGTGATTGTGACAAAGACGACACTGCCCTGTCACACCCGTTCAGCAGGCTTGGCCCCCTTAATGACAGTCGAGCGAAATCTGGCTTTGCGGGAGCTCACCCTCAGGCCCTCCGGAGAGTGGTGCCCTGGCCGGCATGGATGGTGGATGGGGTGCGTGGCGGAGGGCGCGGGGTATTGGCTGCAGGAAAATGCCGCTCGAGAACTGAATCCGGGCGACTGTTTCGCGGTCGCTTTCAACGGACGCGGCTTGCTTCGGGCGAGCCAGGTGGGGCCCCTGAAGCTGCAATATTACGGGGTGGATCCCCGGTCGATTGCGGACCTGCTGACAGTGACGGAGGGACAGCAATTGGACGCGGCGCTGAGCTCTCCTTCCTCCTCTGTGCTGACGTATCCGGCTTCGGACGGAATCGCGCAGGAATTTGCGCGCGTGACCGATCAAACCAGGGCCTGCTCGCTGCTCCAGCGGTGTCGGCTCCTTCAACTGTGGGCCGGGGCCGTCAGCGTTCTGCTGGCGGACAAGGGGCCGGCCTCCGCGCCGCCGGGCGAACTCCGCGAGCGGTTGCGGCACATGATCGGCCAGGTCCGGGAAGCAGAGTTGACCGCCAGTTCGCTGGAGGACCTGGCAGGCCGGTTGGGTTGCAGCGAGCGACACTTCAGCCGTTTGTTCCGCGAGGAATTCGGCGTCTCGTTCTGCCAGCGGCAGATTGAATTGCGGCTCCTGCGCGCGCGCCAGTTGCTCTCAAATCCCGACACAAAAATCATCCACGTGGCTTATGACAGCGGCTATCGCCACCTCGGGTTGTTTAACAGTATGTTCAAGAAACGCTTTGGAATCACTCCCAGCGAATGGCGTCGGAACGCTCAAAAGTCCATCACCCAGGCTTCGCGAAGCCTCTCGAAACGGGCGGGTGTGATAGCGTTGCTGGCGGGACTTTGCCTGGGGTTCGCCGCCTCCGCGCAGACGAACCCGGCTTCCGCGGCGCCCACGCCGGAGTTTTATCTGGGAACTCCCGCCAGCCCGGAAGCGCTGCGCCGCGCGTCGGAGGCGTTGCACCGAAAAATCATCGAATCGTGGGCGGAGGAACGGCGGAGCCAAGCCGGGGCCGTCCCGCCGCCAGCCACGAACACGCCCGCCTTCGAAGTCAAAGGTTACGATGTGACCGGCAACACGGTGCTCCCATCCGGGGTCATCGAGGTGGTCCTCGCGCCCTACACCGGTCCGAAGGTCACATTTGATGCCATCCGGCAAGCGCTTGCGGATTTGCAGATGGCCTATCGCGACCGCGGCTTTGTGACCGTCTCCGTCGGTCTGCCGCCGCAAAAGCTGACCAATGGGATCGTGCGAATGCAGGTGACCGAAGGGCGGCTTGCGGAGATCAATGTGCTGAACAACCGCTTTTTCTCGACCGGCAACGTCCTGCGCGCGCTGCCCAGCCTCCACACCAACATCTTGCTCAACTCGCACGTCCTGCAACGCGAATTGGATGCCGCGAACACCGATCGCGATCGCCAGATTTATCCCCGGCCGGGCCCCGGCCCTGATCCGGGCACCAGTTTGCTCGATTTAAAGGTCAAGGACCGCCTGCCCTTGCACGCGAGGCTGGAGTTGGACAACGAATCCACCCCCAACACGCCCGATCTCCGGGTCAATCTCAACGCCCAGTACAACAACCTGTGGGATCTCGATCACGAGGTCGGCATTCAATACGGATTCACTCCGGAACGAATGAAGCTCGATACCCTCAACGTCGCAACCCCTTTCGACCAGCCGCTGATCGCGAACTACAGCGCCTTCTACCGGCTGCCCCTAGCGGATACGGAATCGATTCAGGGCCAGATGGATGCCGCAGGCCCGGCGCGATTCGGTTACAACGAAGCGAGCCACCAGTTCAAGATGCCGCCGGTTTCCGGCCGGCCGGAACTCACGTTTTACGCGAGCCGTTCCACGGTGGACACCGGAATCCAGCTCACCTCCGTGACGCCGGTTTCAACCGGCAATCCCCTGCTTCAGATTAGTAAGCAGGACAGCGGCGAAAACCTTACTCTGAACGAGCAGTTAGGTACACGGCTCTCGCTGCCGTTGCGCAGCGAAGAAGAAGGGATTCAGGCCAGCCTGATTCTCGGCTTTGATTTCAAGCGTTTCCGCCAGGCCAGTTTCAATACCAATAACTTTTTCGAAACAGAAACCTTCACCAATTCCCAGGGGAAGTTCTCAACCAACCACATTGTCTCCTCGGCCCAACCTGCCCGTTCAACGGGTGTGGATTACGTGCCGATGAATGTGGAGCTCGACGTATCCGACTCCGACTCGTGGGGGAGCAGCTCCTTTAATGCGAGCCTGAACTTTAATCTCATGCCGGGGTTCTCACAGGACCCCGCTTTCAGCGAAACAGCCTATTCCACGAAGGCGCGCGCCGATTATCTGGTTTTTGACATCGGAGCCAGCCGCGAGCAGAAGGTTTACAAGGAATGGACCGTCTCGTTGAGCGGCAACGGCCAGATTGCCAATGGACCCCTCATCAGCAACGAGCAATTTCCCTTGGGCGGAATGTCCAGCGTGCGGGGCTATCATGAAGGCGAGGATTATGGCGATTCCGGCTGGCGCGTCTCCATCGAACCCCATACTCCCTATCTGAACCTCGGCATGTTTGCCCGAGACGTGAACGCCCGTGCGAATGGCGATGACCCGAAATCCGGCCCGGGCGGCAACAGCGGCGCTGTGGCTCCCCTGTGGCTGCGCGCTTCGACCTTCGTGGATTATGGCCAGGCCTATCTGCGGGATGCACCCACCGGCACTGCCGATCGCACCCAGTTGTGTGGTGTCGGCTTCGGGGCCACCGTCAGCGAGGGGGACTGGCTCAACGGACGAATCACCTTCGCCTGGCCGCTGTTCGATTCGCCCACAACCAAAGCCGGTGTGATGCAGATTTTTTTCGGCGTGGGGGTTCAATTCTGAGCATCGCCGGTGGCATTGTCACGAAGTTGTAACACATGTCCGCCGTTCGGATTGGCTAAGATAGTGAGGATCAGAATCTCCATGCGAAACGTGGATCAACAATGCGATGGGTCTTCGAGGATCTCCGCCGCCGCCCTGCGCGGGCCGGGGAGCCTTGAATGCCGCGGGGCCGCGCAGTTGAACGCCAAGCCCGACCGGCGGGTCGGTCCTACCCGCGTCATGGATGGGGACGCGCTGCCGCGCGTTCAGTCCGGCTGGTCGTGCTTCCTCACCATCACGGCCGCTCTCGGGGTTGCCCTCAACGCGTTTGCCAATCCCCTCGGAATGACCGTGGTCAGCGGCCACGCCTCCGCCACGGCCAACGGGACGCAACTCACGATCCACACCTCCCAGAACGCCTTTCTTAACTGGAAATCCTTCAACATCGCCGCCGGGGAAACCACCACCTTCCAGCAACCCTCCGCCAGCTCAGTCGTGTGGAATCGCATCAATGATTCGAATCCCTCCCAGATCTGGGGGCAACTGAATGCCAACGGCATGGTCGTCCTGATGAACCAATCCGGCTTTTATTTTGGCCCGAATTCCATGGTGAAGGCGGCCGGATTCGTCGCCACAACGGCGGTTCCCCCCCCCGAGTTTGTTCCAGGCGGACAATGGGAATTCAATGGCCCTCCGCCCTCCGCCAGCATCATCAATTACGGGCAGATCAACGTGCAGTCCGGCGGTTCGATCTTCCTCATCGCCGACGCCATCGAGAATCATGGGACGATCTCGGCGCCGGACGGAGTGGTGGGTCTCTATGCGGGCAAGCAGGTCCTCGTTTCGGACCGGCCGGACGGTCTCGGGATCAGCGTCGCCGTCACATTGCCCGCCGGTTCGGTTGACAACGACGGCCGGGTCGCAGCCGACGGCGGTTCGATTCTCCTGAACGCGAAGACGATCAATCAGAACGGGTTGATCCAGGCCAATTCCGTCCAACAGCAAAACGGCGTCATCGAACTGGTTGCCGGCGGTGCGGTGAACCTGGGCGCCAATTCCAGTTTGCAGGCGAACGGCGACGACAATGCGGTCAGCAGCGGCGGGCAGATCACGGTGAAGTCCGGAGGCTCGTTCTCGGACGCCGCCGGCTCGTGCATTTCGGTCGCGGGCAGCGCCCTCGGTGGCAATGGCGGTTCGGTGGAAATTTCCGCGCTCGACATGCCGGCAATTTATTCGACCGTGGATGGACACGCGGCTCCAGGCAGCGCCGGGGGACGGCTGTTGCTCGATCCCACGGACATCATTCTCGACACCAGCGGCACGGGCAGCGCCGGTTCCGGCTCGGTGACGGCCGGCAACTCCTCCGGCACATTGGACTTGAACGTCAACTCGGCTTTCATCGGTCTTTCCCAAATTGATTTGCAGGCGACCCACACCATCACGCTGGCGTCAGGCACGACGTGGAATCTGGCGCAGAGCACGGGCGAACCCGGGCCGGGATGTCAATTGACGCTTGAAGCCGGGACCGATAGCGGAAGCGGGATCATTTTCAACACCGGCTCGAGCATCCTGGGTGGATCAGGCTGGTCGGTGACGCTCGAGGCGGGAAGGGATTTCACCTCAGCCAATCCCCTGGCCGTCATTCCCGGCGTCGGGAACATCACGTTCAACGGCACCAGCAGTTTGCAAACCCAGGATGGTTCCATCACCCTCCTGGCTGGGAACAACGTGACCGTCGGTGGAGGTTCTGTGACCACCATGGGAGGGGGCGGCATTGACGTCACGGCTGTGACTGGCAGCGTCAACACGGGGACGAAGAACAATGGCTTCAAGTTCGGCTCGTTCGGCACCGGATACACGATCGATCCAAATCTGGGGGGCATCAGCACCGGAGCCGGAGGCGACGTGAACATCACGGCTGGTCAGGACATCACCAGCTACCTGCCGGCCTCCGGTGGGACAGTCACCGATGCGGGTACCGGCGCATTTGGGCCCGAGGCGGGGAACGTGACATTGACCGCAGGTCATGACGTGGTTGGCCATTACGTGGTCTGCAACGGCACAGGCACCATCAACGCAGGCAACGACGCCGGGGATGTTTCTCGAATGCTGGCGTTGAGCCTGGCTTCCGGGGGATGGTCGGTGAACGCGATCCAGGACATCCTGCTCCAGGAAGTTCGCAACCCGAACGGCACTTTCAATGAGTTGGGGTTCTCAACCTCGGCGACCAAACATTATTTCGATTACGCGCCGAACGATTATGTCAACCTGGCGGCTGGCGACTCCGTCGAGTTGCTCGGGGGCTCATTGCCCCGCAACTCCGGCACGTTCGAGCAGAACATCCCTTCGATTTACCCTCCAACCCTGGACATCACCGCCGGCGCCGGTGGAGTGACCCTTGCGAATGACATCATCCTTTTCCCGTCGCCGTTGGGCCAGTTGGACATCACAACGACGGCAGGAGGTTCCCTGACTGGGACAAAGCCCGGGGATTTGACTCAAATCATCATGTCGGATAGTGCCGCATCCCAATACACCGCCGCCGCCAGTTTCGGTGCTGACGACCACGCCGCAACACCCATTCATCTGGACGATCCGCAGCCTGTTTCTCTGAATATCGCCGGGGACATGACCGATATCATGCTCGTCTCGCCCAAAGAGGCGAATATTACCATCGGCGGTGACATGGTAAACAGCCGGTTTGCCATCCAAAACCTCCATCCCACAGATATTTCCACGCTGAATGTTGCCGGCGACATCGTGAACCGTAACGAGTTCACTGCGGTCCCGCTGAGCACGAAGCCCGATTTCTCCATCTTTCAAAACCTCTTTCCAGGAGGAACAGTCGATATTAACGGCCAGCCCATCGGGCGCACGCTCAATCTGTTCTACCTCCAATCCAATGGCGCGCTCGCTCCAGTCGATCCCGGTATCGCCGGCCAATTCTTTTACGATTCCACAGCCCAGACGCTGACATTCGAGGGTCGCATGTCTTCCACCGTGTTGCAGGAGCTCTCCACGCTTCAGGTGGAAGTATTGAATCCGAACGGCCAGCTTGAACTCAATCCCAACGGCAGCGTCGTCACCCGGTCCATGCAGTTCGCCAGTAGTGCCGCCCTGGCCCAGTTGTTCAACAACAGCCAGGATGTTCCGACCGACCCAAACACCGGTTATATCGTCAGCGGCCCGGGCACGTTGAACGTCAATGCCAACAACATGGACCTCGGCGCGACCATCGGCATTCAATCGGTCGGCCCGGCTGACAACCATGCGCTCGCGACCCTGGGGACTTCCGGCGCGGCCATCAACGTCAATCTGGCGGGAAATCTGGACATGTTTTCAACCACGATCTCCACGCTCGCGGGAGGTGCCATCCTGGTGGATGCCCAGGGCGACGTGACGGTTGGTTCGTCTTCGTTTGTTGGCAATGACCTGTTGCCTCGGGGGATTTTTACCGCGGCCAAAGCCAATGTGACCGTAATCGCCGGCGGCGACATCAATGTGAACGGATCACGCATCGGCGCGTATGACGGCGGCAATGTCACGGTGGAATCGCTGCACGGCAATGTGAATGCCGGGTCGGGGGGCCAGGGCTTTGCGACGGTTGAAGAAGTGGCCTTCAATCCGAAAACCGGCCAGGTGCAGATTTACGCACCGGAAATCCCCGGCAGCGGCATCCTGGCCACAACGTTCCCACCGCCGCTCACGGGGAACTTTCCGAGTTCGCACAACACAGTCGGCAATATCCTCGTCGAGACGCCCGAGGGAAGCATCATCGCCAACGCCGGTGGCATCATCCAGCTTCCCTTGAATGGAGTGAACTCAAGTTCGGCAACGGTCACCCTCCTGGCCGGCACCAAGGACGCCAACGGCGACATCACCTTCGTCGGCAACATCGACGCCAGCGGCTCGGGAGTAATTGGCGCGAACATCAATCTCAAAGCCACTGGCAACATCACCGGCGCCATTGTCGCCCAGAACAACTTGAGCCTGGCCGCGGATCAAAACGTGAACGTGACGGCGGTGGCCATTGGCACGGCCACCACCTCAGCCGGCGGTACCACCAAGGGCACCATCGTCGGCGTTAGCGGCGTCAGTGTGGAAGGCACGGGCACAATCACCGCGTCGCTCCTTTCGCAGAACGTCAGCGCGACCGGCAACGTCCAGGGCCAGGTCGGTTTCGCCGCTTCCAACGTCGCCGGCGCCACCAGCCAGAGCGCGTCCCAGAGCGGCAGCGATCAAACCAAGACACTCGCGAGCGACGATTCCGACGAGTTGGACAAGAAGAACAAGCCCGGCTCCGGCAAAGGCCCCGTTCTCGAGCACCACGTCGGCCGCGTCACCGTACTGTTACCGAAAGGCTAATCCATGATGAACCTGATCTCCACCACACCCTTATTCGCCAGCGCCCTCCAGTTCGCCTTCGACAAGGCGACGCCGGAAGGCAAGACCTGCATCTGCGTGCTGGTCGTTTTGTCCATCTTCAGTTGGACGGTCATCATCACCAAGGCCCGCCAGCTCATGCGGGCGCGAAAGATGGGCAAGAAGTTTTTCAAGGCATACCGCGCGACCCGCGATCCGCTGGAAATCGCGCGGCGCGGCGAACAATTCGACGGCGCCCCCGCCTACGAACTTTATTACGTCGGCGCCGAGGAGACGGAATATCAGCTCAAGAACAACCCGGTGCAGGTCGTGCGGGTGAAAAATCTGGCCGGCCCATCGGGCCCCGCCGCCACCGGAGTGGAAACGGACGTCCTGGCGCGCCAGATCACCACGAAGATGAGCGTGTCATCCTTCGAGTCCGTCCGGGTCCAGTTGGAACGCGCGGCCAGTTCCGAGGCCCTGGGTCTGGAAAAGGGAATGATCATCCTTTCGACCGCCGTCGCGGGCGGCCCTTTCATCGGATTGCTCGGCACGGTGTGGGGCGTCATGGAAACCTTCTCCGGCATCGCGCGCGCCGCGTCCGCCAGCCTCACCGCCATGGCCCCCGGTGTCGCCGGCGCGCTCATCGCCACCGTCACCGGCCTGTTTGTCGCGATTCCTGCCATGTTTGCCTACAACTACATGGTCACCAGCATGCGCGCCATCACGCAGGAACTGGACGCCTTTTCCAGCGAGTATGCGACCGCGCTTGAACACAAATACGTCGATAACCGGCCCCTGGCCGAGGAACTCCGCGACGCGCTCCAGGGCGCGCTCCGGGCGCCCGCCCGCGAAGAGATGCACGTCTCGGCTGAGCGGGAGACATCCCCGCCACTGTCTCCGATGCTGGTCGCGGACGGGATGGAATCAGAACCCACTCGAGCATGAAGAAGTGCTCCAAGAGCCATCACCACGCCCTGGCGGAGTTGAACATCACGCCGCTGCTGGATCTCGCGTTCGTGCTGCTCGTCATTTTTATCATCACCACAACCCCGATCGTGAACGATCTCGACGTCGATCTGCCCTCCGCCGCGAGCCGTCCGAAGGACCCGAAGCCGAAGGTCAATTACGTCACCATCGAAAGCGACGGCAACATGTTTTTGAACAAGGAACCCGTGGATCTCGCCGGGTTGCAGGAGAAGGTCATCGCCATGCGCGTGGATGATCCGGACCTGAATATCGTCATCCGCGGCTCCGGCCGGACGAAATACCGGCGCGTCGTGGGCGTGATGGACATGCTCCAGCAGGCGAACGTCGGGAAAGTCAATCTCGCTACCGAACCCCTGTCCGAAAACGGACCCAGGAAGGAGTAAGTTATGATCGAACGCAGAAAGCGCAATTCATCCAAGGTCAACCTGACCATCTCCGTCATTTTCCACAGCACCCTCATCCTCGCGGTGTTCTTCTTCGCCGCGCGGGAGGGCATGCTTGGGAAGAAACTCAAGGAAATCACCGTGACCATGGTGCCAAAGGAAAAGAAGCCGGAACCGGCCAAGGAAAAGCCGGCCGAGCCGAAGGTCGAGCCGCCCAAACTCGCGGAGGCTCCCAAATCCATCGCGATCGCGCCGCCCAGGGCGGAAACGGCCGCCCCGGCGCCCGTGAGTTCGGCGCCGTCCGTCGCGCCGGCTGCGGTGAGTCTGCCGGCGTTCGAGTTCAACGACGGCGCGCACGACGTCCAGACGGGTGACGCCAGTTCGGTTTACAAGGGACTGGTCGAGCACGCGCTGCGCTCGCGCTGGAACCGACCGGATAACATCGAGGACGACAAGTTCGTCGCCGAAGTGGAATTGACCGTGGATGCGCAAGGCAACGTGACCGGTTATCGCTGGATTAAGGGCTCGGGCAACCGGCTCTGGGACGACTCGGTCAAGACCGCCGTGGCCGGGACGAAAGAGATCAGCCGGCCCCCACCCAAGGGTTTTCCACCCTTCTTTGTCGTGCGTTTTGACGTGGAAGCCGCGGCCCCCGAGGACGGGATGCAACTCAGCGTCAGGTGAAGAAGGTATCCAAAGGCCATCACAGTTCGCTCAACGAACTGAACATCACGCCGCTGCTGGACCTGGCGTTCGTGCTGCTGGTGATTTTCATCATCACCA
>PLQC01000180.1 GCA_003159675.1 Limisphaerales bacterium | reverse complement strand
ATAACTTCGGATAACCTATATCCGGCGTTATTGCTGGTCGATCACCGACGCGACGTTTTGGTTCTGTGACAGTCAAACCAGAAAGGAAATAACATGAACAAAGTCGCACATGGAGTCGTTCTCGCCTTCTTCGGAATGGCCTGCTGTTTCGCCTGGGGGGTTTTCAAGCTGCCGACATTGCTCCACTGGGGGAGGCAGTTGCCGCGATTCACCATCCTCTGCATGGGGGTTGGGCCAACGGTTGTCGGTGGTCTGGCAATTGTCGCGACAGTTTACTGTCTCTGGGTTTGGATTCGGAAGGAAGACAGCCGGACATCCTGGGTTGCATTTCTTGCCGTCACGATGGCATCTCTGGCTTTTGTGATGCTTCCGGCTATCATCGCGATTGATCTGCCGCTGATTGACGCTTTCAACAACTTGCCGAGGAAGTGACGCGCAAGCTTACAGCTAACAATTGAAGGAATGTAGATAACCCGGAGCGCAGCGGAGGGTTATTTGCATTCCCGGGTTGAACGAAGCCGTGTCGGCGAGCGTGAAAACTAAACAAATCCCCTTAAACCCCTCCAAAAAACATGCGGATTGTATTTGATCTTGGCTCCTTTTGCAAACGAGAATGTGAACAAAAACGACGCCGCAACATGCGAGCCTTTATACAAGAAACTGCGCCAACCGGCAAGCCAAGGTATTCCCCCCGCCGCGCAACGGCTTCGTTCAACAAGACGGTGCAGGCAACGCCGGTTGGCCGTCTCAGTTCCGCTTTCGCGGTTGACAGTGCCAGACTGGCGTGTCTCAGTTTGTGAGGTATCATGGAACAATTGAAATTGGACGTTACGAAGACCGCACTCGTTGCGGTCGATTTGCAGAATTTGGTCGTCTCCTTTCCGACCCAGCCGCGAAGCGCCAAAACCGTCGTCGAGAATACGGCCATGATCGCCTCGGCCCTGCGAGCCAAAGGTGGATTCATCGTCTGGGTGCGTGTGGCAGGGTCGGCGGATCGCAAGGACCTGCTGCATCCTGTCTGTGACAGCTCGTTCACGCTTCCCCGCGATCTTCCGGCCAACGCGGCGGAGATCGTGCCCGAGTTGAATGTCCAACCCGGTGATCACATTTTGACCAAGAAACAATGGGGTGCCTTCTACGGGACGGACTTGGAGCTTCAACTTCGACGGCGGGGGGCGACGACAATCGTCCTGACAGGGATAGCGACCTGTTTTGGTGTTGAGAGCACAGCGCGGGCAGCATTTGAGCTTGGCTATGAGCAGATATTCGTGGAAGACGCGATGGCGTCCATGAATCAGGCACAGCACGAGCACACCATTTCTCAGATTTTTCCGCGCATGGGCCGGGTGCGAAGCACCGCCGAGGTCCTGGCAGCGATCTGAAGGCAAGATCGAGTGCGGTCAATTGGCGGCATGAAACGGAGACGCAAATAGCTCCAGGCAATCACTGCCGCGCCAGGCGGTTGAGAGTGTTTCACTGAATGAAATGTCCGCACTGCAATCATGAGTTTCCGCTGACATGGAAGCGATACTGGCAGTCGCCAACGGGACGGCACGTTTGTCCAAGCTGTCTGCAACAATCGCGCTTCCGCCTCACAGTGGTGTCATGGCTGCGGATGTTTGTCGGAATCAGTTTTGGAGGTATTCCATTTGGCTGGCTTTTCCACATCTGGTTTGGCGGACAATGGTGGCTCGCCGGGTGGACCCTTGGCGGATTGCTGACTGGGATTCCGATTGACAAGTACATCGATGAGAGGTTGAGGAAGCTCGAAAAGTGTGAGACCGATAACGCTGCCTGAGCAGATCGCTGGAGTCGATGCCGGTCGTCCTCTGGGCTTGGATGCTGTGTGAGTCCGGATTAAAATAGTGCCGCCTATGAAAAAGTCTCTTGGTGCCAAGACTCTTGTTTACCCGACGCCGGTGTTTGTGGTTGGAACCTACGACCAAGAGGGCAAGCCGAACGTGATGACCGCCTCGTGGGGCGGCATCTGCTGTTCCCAGCCGCCCTGCATTGCGGTGTCCCTACGCAAGGCAACCTACACTCACGGCAACATTCTGGCGCGCAAAGCATTTACCATCAGCATTCCGTCCGAGGAGCACATCCAAGAGGCGAATTACTTCGGATTGGTCTCGGGCAGAAACGAGGATAAGTTTGCGGCGACAAAGCTGACCCCGGTCAGAGCCGAACTCGTGAATGCCCCTTATGTAAAAGAGTTCCTTCTGATCGTGGAATGCAAGCTGGTCCACGTTATTGAGCTTGGGCTGCACACGCAGTTCGTCGGCGAGGTCGTGGACGTGAAGGCGGAGGACAGCGTCATAGCCAAGGGCGGCTTGCTGGAAATCACCAAGATCAAACCGCTGGTGTTTGCGCCGGACACACAGGGTTATTACGGAATCGGCAAATTCGTTGGAAAGGCGTTCTCGGTCGGCAAACGCATCTGAAGCCAGCGACTCAACCGCGATTCTGAAGCGGGCCGAGCGCGGGCGGAATCACCACCCAGCACCGGGCTGATCGGGCGCGGAGGATGCTTGGGATGGTGGTGAAGAACAACCGTACGGAGAACCGGTTTTCAGGATTGCTTTGCCGTCTTCAATGCGTTGAGTGACCTTACTGGGCAGAAAGGCGAACATTCCTCAATAAAGACGCGCTTTTATCTTGGCTAGTGTGCTATAACAGTGCTGG
>PLQC01000098.1 GCA_003159675.1 Limisphaerales bacterium | reverse complement strand
CGCCACCGCCACCGCCGCCACCGCCACCGGAGGACGTCGAGATCTGACTGGAAAAATTCAATGCGCCCACGCTTTGCAGGCCTTGCTCAAATGTATTCGGATCGATTTTGAACGTCCTGATCCGCAACTCCGGTGTCGCCGGTCCCTTCAACGAAAAGACCACCGCATAATCCTCCAACGAATAGCGAATGGGATGATCCGCCACGGTGACAATGGCATCCAGCACATCGGCGAGGCGGAGATCTGTCAGCGCCGGATTTATTTTGATCGTGACCGCGTTGATATCCACCACTTCGCCACCGGAAGGAGCGGCGGCGATCGGCAAACCTGTCGTGGGATCAATCGCCGGCGCCCCGGCCGAAAAAGGCATCCTGGCGGACGCCGGAATGCCGGGCCCGCCGAAACCGCCGGTCGGAGCCGACACCGGCGTGGCCGCGACGGTTTCCTGGTTGGGATTGATAAGAATATTGATGCCCCTCTTTTCCGGGTCGCGCTTCTTGACTTCCTCGCTCAAGCTGCGAATCACTTCGCTCAAGGGCAAGCCGTCGTAAAACACCGAATCCAGGTAGATGCGGTCCAATTTGCCCAGGATTCGCTGCCGGCCTCTGCCGGTATAGACGAGGTTGGTGCGCGCCATGGGATTCGGCACCGGCAACAACTCGCGTTCGACGGGGTCCGACCAGGCCTGCTCGACCTTCACCAGTTTCTTCTGGTCATCGATGCTCTGGTGGCCGAGCGCCTCCCGGGCCCGCGCCTGCTCGACGAGTTCGGAGTAGTGAACCGCGTTCAAATTGGCAGGATCAAGCTTCAACGCTTCCTTCAATTGGGCGTCCGCCTCGTTCAGATTCCCCATCTCATAAAACAACCTGGCGTTTTGCACCAGTGTGGCCGCCTGCCGTTTTTCATTCTCCAGCACCGGCACCTCCCCCTGCACCGCCTGGCTCGGCACCATGCCGCGTTGCGCTTCCATCATCCGGGTGTTGGCGTTCTCGAACGCAACCGCGGCGTAATCGCGCGGGTTCACCCGCAGCACGTCCTGGACTTGCGCTTCGGCGTCCCGCAAGTCGCCGCGACGCTGCGAGGCATGCGCCAGGGCCATTCGCACCTTGGTCAATCCGGCGACCGTCACTTGCGCTTCAGCATCGGAAGACGCCAGCCCGATGCTCTCCACCAGCGACCAAGCTCCGTCATAATGCTTGGCCGCGGACGGAAGATCGCCCCGCTGCTCGGCGGCGCGGCCCTGTTCCAGCTCCTGCCGAAGGGTGATCCGGTCGGCCTGTCGTCGAACGGCTTCCTGAACCGCAGCGTCGGTCGAGCTGCTGGACTGGGCGGATGACAGCGAAGTCGCGGCTGCGAAAAGAAGGATACAAAGTGGGGTGGTAACTGCTTTGCTCATGGTTCGGTGGCGTTCACTAAGGCGTCGGGTCGGTTCCAGGACCGGCGCCGTATCTGACTGTATATTTCTTACCGTTCGAGGCTGACAATACAACTTCGTTCTGAGTGATGGCAACGATATTATACTCCTCGCCGCCGATTCGGATCCTGTCGCCAATCCGGCGGTTGAGGAAGGACCGGGTGTCCGGCTTGTAGAGAAGATCGGCCATATAGCCATCCACTCGCGCGAAGGGTTTGGTCTTGTTGATCGAGATCTGCTCCCCGGAATCGCTCAACTCCAGAATCAGGGACGTCGGATTGTCGGGAGGACCCTTGACTTCCCGCAAAGCGAACATGTCCTTCTTGTCGCCCGGGGACACGTAATACGGTTTCCTGCCGCGCTGGCTGGGTTTGGGAGCCGCCTGCTGCTCCACCACGATCACATAGCGCGCTCCGGACTCGGACACGCTTGCTGAGTCCAGGCTGATGTTCAGGTATAGCGGCGCGATCCTGGAGACTTCGAGCTGCTTCAATTCGTCCCCGACCGGCATCTTGATCGGTCCATTCGGGCCTTTCAGCCACCGGACCGGATTCAGAAGTTTATTGCTGCTCGACAAATCCAGTTCCAGGGGCGTCGCCGCACGGTGGAGCGCCGCCTCGTATCGGTTCGTCGCCAGCGGCGGCAATGGTTTGACGGGATAGTCAAATTTCATTCTGCGCCGCTCTTCCTGCGCCCGCCTTTCATTCTCGATCAGGAACGGCAGGAAGGCCACGGCCACCACCAGCCCCAACAAGACCAGGCCCAGCAAAATCTTTTCGTAGTTTTTCTTCAGAAATTGCATGGCGCGTTATCTCTTGGGCAGCAATTTGATCAGGTCGATCGCCAGAGTCACTTTGAGCTGCTTCTCATCCAGCATCACAGGCAGGCCGCCCTTCGAGGTCGGCGGCGGCGGGGGGGCCATCATCATACCCGGGTAGCCCGGAGCCCCGCCGGAGCCCGAATCGGTCCCGGTCGGGAGGACTCCCGGCTCGACGTTGATCGCCTTGACCACGAATCCGTGTGAGTCGCCGGCAAAACCGGCGAGCACCGACGCCAGATCCGTGCTGAAGCAATGGAACGTCACTTCATAAGGCGTCAACACCACCGTCGAGTTGGTGACAGAACCGTATTCGAGGTAATCCGATTGCGGGCCCCGCATATCGTCACCGGAAATCCGCTCGCGGCGCAGGTTGTCGAGGGAATTGATCTTGGCCTGGTAGAGAACGTTGCAGATGGCCCTGACCTCGCCGAGCCGCGCGGACAGCGGCTCGAGACTGCCGCGGGCGAAGATCGTCAGCGACCGCTCCGCCTCGAACGAAAAACTGTACTTGGGAGGCAGGAGGACGCTGGCCGTGCCCGCCAAATGTTCCAGATCATCCATCGTCCGCCGCAGGGCCGAGGCGAATTCATCCTTGGTCACCACGTTGTTGGTCGGGTTCGGAATGGGCGGGATAGGCAGGAAATACCGCTGTTCCTGTTGCAGGATCTCGCGGATCTGGGCCTCCTGCTGCCGCGCGATTTGAATGTTATCGACCTCTTTGTTGCCCGGGTTGGGTTCGGCCTTGGCCAATTGGTCCAGTTCGCCGTAGGCGGCATTGAGCTTGTCCAGGTTGTCGTTGTTGAGTTTCCAATTGGAATAGAAATAGAAACCGGCAAGTCCCAACAACACGAGCGCCACCGTGCTGCCGATCAGGAAATACAAATTTCGTTTGACCCAGGACATACTATAATTTCAGCGGATGCTTCAGCATTACCACCACCCCGAACGTAAACGTGCCGGTGGTGTCATCGACATAAATGGACCCCTGAAGCTGGGTCCCTTTCTCGTCGAAGAGAGGACTGGCTTTCAACTGGCTTTCCAGTGTGTAAATGATGGTCGTGTTGGCGTCGGACACAACGTTTTGCAGATTGACCGCGCGACATACGAGGGTGATGTAGGAGATCTGGTTTGGAATGGCGCCCGACGATGGCGCCGCCGCGACACCTTCGTCCACTCCCGCTCCCGGCCGTCCCGGCGTCGCCTCCACGCGCGGGGTCATGGTCAGGAATTGCTCGATCCACACCCCGGTGTCGGTCTTGAGCTTGTTCTGGGTGATGTCCTCGGTGCGGATAAAAACACGGCGCAGTTCCGCGCACACATCAGCCCAGTAGTAACGGTCCTCCATCCACGTGGTCGCCCGGTCCAGTCCGGCGAGGGCCGCGTTCCGTTGACCATAAGCCTGGTTGAACTCGGCTGCCTTCGCGCGCCGCGGATCGAGACCGGGGAGCACGTTGGCCACCAGTTCCTTGTCCTTCACGTCGGCCAGCTTCTGGAACAGCAATCCCATGGCCCCCACCACCGCCACCAGGCTGAAGACGGTGAAAATCAAATAAGGCTTCTTCTCGTTAAACGTCTGCCATCGCCGCGTCGTCTCCGGAATCAGATTCAGTTCCACCGGACAATGGGCGAGGTTGCGCAACCCCAACCCCACCACTTCGCCGAGCGAATGGGCCACCAGCGCCAGCTCCTCCAGGTTCACCGACGGATCAATCTGCACGTTCCGGAACGGATTGAAGTACTCCACCGGCACATTCAGTTTCTCCGCAAAAAACTGCGCCGTATAGGGCATGATCGACGCCCCCCCGGACAGAAACAGCCGTTGCGGCGCCGATCCGCCCTGTTGTCCGCGATAAAACTGCATGGTCTGGTTGACCTGAATGTGCAGGCGCGTCATGAATTGACGCGCAATTTTCGAGATCGCGGCCTGGTGCGGATTCTCCGGCTCTTCATATGCGCCGCCCAGGCTGACGAAACCCTCCGCGATCTTGATTTTCTCGGCGTCATCGAACTTCAATTTCGCCTCATTGGCGAAATCCTGGGTGATGGAATTGGCCCCGAGGTTGATGCTGCGCGAGTAAACCTTGCCTTTGTCGAAAAAGAGCAGATTGCTGGTCTTGGCCCCGATGTCCAGCAGCATCGTGCAGTCTTCCAGATCCCCGTAATTGTAACGGAAGGCGTTGCACAGGGCCGCGGGCGAAACATCGGCCAGATTCAGCCGCAGCTTGGCGGAATCGGTCACGCGAAACAGGCCCTCCACGATGTCCGCCTTGATGGCCACGAGCAGCACCTCCAGCTCGCCTCCCGCGGCGGAACCCATGATCTGATAGTCCCACACCACTTCCTGGAGCGGGAACGGCACGTTCTGCTGCGCTTCGTACTGGATGATCTGCGTCACCTTGCTGGCGTCCACCGGCGGCAACTTGACGAACTTGGAAAATACATGGAAGCCCGGCGCGCAGACGTTCACTTCCCTGGCTTTAACCCCCTTCTCGGCCAGCAACTCCTGGAGCGCCTTGAGGATCGTCGCTTCGCGGGTGGATTCCTGCGCGCCCTCGGCGCCGAGCGACTTGGTTCCGTGTCGTTTCAGGCGCAACCCACCCGATTCATTAACCTCAAACTCAGCGAGTTTGAGACTCCCTGCCCCAAAGTCCACCGCCAGAAATGATTTGGATTTCAGCATCGGCTGTCGTCGCTTGCACCCCAATCCTGCGCCGGTTCCGAGCTGACCAGCATCGAGGCAGCCTGTGCTGGTTATCGGAAATCGCCGTACGGGTCAAATAGAAAAAAATTTAAGGATGTCTTATCGCAACGCTGCGCGCGGTTCGACCGCCACTACACCCTCGCGCGAAAGTACTCGATGGTCTTCGCCAGACCCGCGTCCAGTTGTATCCAGGGACGCCACTTCAGCCGCGTCCGCGCGAGCGTGATGTCCGGCCGGCGCTGCTTGGGATCATCCTGAGGCAACGGTTTGAAAACGATTCTGCTGCGCGAGCCGGTCGCACGGATAATCTGTCTGGCGAATTCGAGGACGGTCATTTCCGTGGGGTTGCCAATGTTCATCGGCAGGCCGTAACTGCCCATCATCAGACGGTAAATGCCTTCGATGAGGTCGGACACAAAACAAAAGCTGCGGGTCTGTTTGCCGTCGCCGAAGACGGTCAGGGGCTGGTTCTTCAGCGCCTGGCTCAGGAACGCCGGCACCACGCGCCCGTCATGCAGCCGCATGCGCGGGCCGTACGTGTTGAAGATGCGCACGATCCGCGTCTCCACACCGTGTTCCTTCCGATAGGCCATCGTCAGCGCCTCCGCGAATCGCTTGGCTTCATCATAACAGCCGCGCGGCCCCACCGGGTTGACGTTGCCCCAGTAATCCTCCGTTTGCGGATGCACAAGCGGGTCGCCGTAAATCTCCGAAGTCGAGGCGAGAAGAAAGCGCGCCTTCTTGATTTTCGCCAGCCCAAGGGCCTTGTGCGTGCCGAGCGACCCGACCTTCAATGTCTGGATCGGCAGCTCCAGGTAATCGATGGGACTGGCCGGCGACGCAAAATGCCACACGTAGTCCACCGGCACGTCCAGGAAGATGAATTCGGTCACGTCCTGCTGGATGAACTTGAAATGCGGATGACCTCCCAGATGCGCAATGTTGTCCACGCTGCCGGTGACAAAATTGTCGATGCCGATCACCTTGTGTCCCCGCGACAGCAGCAGATCCACCAGGTTCGAGCCCAGGAAACCCGCGGCGCCCGTCACCACGGAGGTGGGGCGCGATTGCTTTGAGTTTGTTTTTTGCTTTTTTGACATGGTCAGTTCCTGTTTGGCAGCACCGGGGAGGTTCAGCCCTTCCTCCGGTTCGCGGCGCCTGCCGCGGCCCCCACCCCGGATGGCGCAATATCCCTGGATGCCGGCAACAATCCCTATCACACCCGGGGCGCTGAAGGCCAGCGCGATTCCCAATCGCAAACAAGTCGGCCGACAGTCCAAAAGCACGGTTTGCGCCCCGGCTGGAATCCGGATCCAAATGTAGTCGCCGCCTGTGGCGGCCATTTTTGGAGTTGATGTCCTTGGGCAGCTCGTTGAGTTGGGAGAGACGAGGGGCACAACCTTGCTTGTCGAGGGTGACCGTCACTCAGGAGAAAAATCTGTATTTCAGGATGCAGCGGATCGCGCTGATTCCATCGCGCCACCCGATTTTCTTCCCCTCGGCATACGTACGGCCGTGATAGGAGATGGGGACCTCATAAATCCGCATGCGCAGCCGGCTGACCTTGGCGACGATCTCGGGTTCGAATCCAAAGCGGTTTTCTGCAATGGTGATTTTCTCCAACACTTCGCGGCGGAAGAGCTTGTAGCAGGCTTCCAGGTCCGTCAGGTTGAGGTCCGTGACCATGTTCGACATCGTGGTGAGAAACCGGTTCCCCAGCGAATGCCAGAAGTACAGGACCCGGTGTGCTCCCGCCCCTTGAAAGCGCGAACCAAACACCACGTCCGCCACCCCCGCCAGCACCGGCTCGAGCAGCAGATGATACTCGCTGGGATCATATTCCAGGTCGGCATCCTGCACGAGGACGTAGGGAGCGGTGGCCCTGGCAAACCCGGTGCGCAATGCCGCGCCTTTGCCCTGGTTCCTGCCATGCCGGAACAGCTTCACGCGTCCCTTCCCCGCGAACCGCTGCATCACCTTCCAACTGTTGTCCCTCGAGGCGTCATCCACCACCACCACTTCAAGGACCGGCCGCTGCTCCAGCACCTGCTCCAGCACCTGGGCGATCGTGGCGCCCTCATTGAAAACCGGCACCACCACCGAAAGGCATGGAGGAACCTCCGCGTTGGAATTGAACCGGATCATCCGTGGTCATGGCCGGGCGGGCGCCCCATTTTCATTTCGCTCCAGCCCCCGTCAGGACAATGGGCACCGTCCACCACAAGATCTTGAAGTCGAGCCAAAGAGACCAGTTGTCGATGTATTCCAGGTCGAGCCGCACCCAGTCCTTGAAAT